>CADBOF010000043.1 GCA_902796345.1 uncultured Pseudomonadota bacterium | reverse complement strand
TGAAGTAAAGCATGAAGAATACTTATTAATAAAATCATTGAACGTTTCTTCATCATCATATTCAATAGCTTTATTAACCTTCTTAAAAATAGTTATTATCTTAGTTCCCTTTTGGAATTTAAGATTCAACTTCGGAATTGAATATCCTATGGGCAATTTCTTGTTCATAAGATAACTGTCTAATTCTATGGAAGTTATATCCCAAAGATTAACTCTATGAGAACGTCCCCACTGCCGCAAGAACTCAAGATAAGGATGATGCAAAATCTTATCAACCATTTCATCTTTAATTTCTATAGCTGGCTTACCTATATTAATAGGAAAAGAATAAAAAAGTTTATCGCCAAAAGTATGGAAAAGATTTTCCTTTTCTCTTTCCCATACTTTTAAATATTCTTCACAACTACACCTGGGCTCATCACCATCAAGTGCATAGTTTCTGCGATAGTAATCTATCATTTGCTTTTCTTCATTAGTTATTAATTCTATCATTCTTGTCCCTCTTTAAAGCTTCAATTAAATCCTTAATATCCTCTTCTTCAAGTTTCGTCATAAGTACGGGGCGCATAAAGTGGCGGCCTGCGATAAAACCCATGGCGAAGAACGCTGCCCAAATTAAGTACATCATCTGTTTCTATAACTTTCCTTTATCATTAATAAATCTGCTTCTACCAATTCCATGCTTTCTTCCCAGTCGGTTTCAGGCTGAAGTTTGCATCGGGGGTAGACGCATTTTGCCATTACATAACCTTTGTCGTTGGTCATGACTTTAAGCGGCCGCCCGCAATAAAAACATTTCATTATGTCACCTCCTTAAAACTCATAGCTCTAGTGAGTACTGTCTGCTTCTGGTTCTTGTAGTACTCATGAGTTTTGATAGTCGCTCGAAATTTATATGTTTTACCTACTTCTAATAAGCGAGAAGTAGTAGACCAAGAGAGGATATTACCATCCTGGTCCTCAAAAAGATGAAAGTTCTGCGCGCCGTAGTAACCTTCGGAAGTGCGCACATAAACGCATTTAGCGGTTATATCAATGCGCTCTCCAACAGAACCGACATATTCTGAGGTGGAACCGCCATAAAGTGCTATCTGCACGTTATACTGAAGTTCTTTCTCAGGAAGTCTATCCGGTCCATTAAAGGCTTTCTCTACCGGGAATACCACTGGTTCTAAACCAGCGGGAAGGTCCTGCGGCAGGGGTTGCCAATGTGGAAAGTACCAACCAAAGATTGTGTTATAGCGGGCAGGGCTCTCGCGCAAATAATCCTCATAAAGTGACTGGTCGCCCTTTAAGAGTGTGATATATTTATCATCAAAGCCCATACCGTGGCGCATGCCACCATAATCCTTCTTCATCTTCTCTACTCCTTTCTTATATATATATTATATCAAATTTTTTTCTAAAAATCGAGTTGTGTATTATAAAAATTTATGTTATAATATTATTAGAAAAGGTCCAAGAAATATAATATAATATGAGAAAATTTTAATATATATAAGAAGAAAGATAGAAAGGAGAACAATATGACAGAAAAAGAAGAAGCTCGTGTTACCTTTCTTATACCTAAGGATATGCTTGATGAAGTAGATCAGATAGCGGCGGATTCTAAGGTTAGTCGATCCTGGGTTATAAGAGCGGCTATAGAAGAGTATCTTAACGCTCCAATAGAGGAGTAAGGAGAGGAAGGAGATTTTAATTTCAATGTTAGAAGAGAAAAGAATTTATTTAGTTTGTTATAGTCTTAGGATTTATAAGGCTTTAATGGAGATGGGGTAGTACCCGAACAGGACCATGCCGCATCCCACCATGAAGGGTTTCCAATGCTGGAGATATAAGCGCACGCCAGAGTTGGAAGAAATCTTTTATGCTCTTGTTGAGGAAGGAAGGAAGAATGGCGAATGAGAAGAAACTAGTTATCTTTGATAATTGGATTCAACCTGCCGCGTATTTGAGCAAAGAAGACCAACAGGAGTATTATGGGCTATTATGCATGCACTTGATGTATGGTAATGTAAAAGCAGAGGATGGGTCCAATAAATCGATACAAATGTTATTGGAAATGATACTTCCTCTAGTGGACTTGGCTAAGAAAAATTATGAGATTAGATCCGCAGCTGGTAAAATGGGCGGGCGCCCTAAGAAAGTTACGGACGAATTGGTTTGG
>CADBOF010000042.1 GCA_902796345.1 uncultured Pseudomonadota bacterium | reverse complement strand
CCCTTCCACCATTGCGGGTGTAGCTTAATGGTAAAGCCCCAGCCTTCCAAGCTGGTTACGTGAGTTCGATTCTCATCACCCGCTCCATTTTTGCAGGTAGTGCAGTGTTGAAAAGACTAAGAACCCCGAAATTTTGGTATGAAAGAAATAGCGTATGGGGTCGTGTTTTGCGTCCGGTATCAAAAATTTATGAGTTACTATTTAATACAAAATATGGATCAATAGTTCCATCAAAAATAAATGTTCCTGTTGTTAGCGTAAATAGCGTAATGTTGAGTGGGGCTGGAAAAACTCCGACGGTAAAATTTATTTTTGATGTTTTAAAAAAAAATGCCTTTAATCCGCACATACTAACTAGAGGATATGGGGGATATATAAAAAATGTAATTCGCGTTGATCCTAATTTACATTCATACTTGCAAGTAGGTGACGAAGCTCTTGTTTCAGCGCAATTTGCTCCTACATGGATAGGGCGACATCACTTTAAATCAGCCCAAGCTGCTGTTTTTGGTGGAGCTGAGGCCTTAGTAGTTGATAATGGATTTTATTGCAAAACTCTCGTTAAAGATTTTAATATACTTGTTATTGACGAAAATCAAAGATTTGGAAACGAGCAACTTTTACCAGCAGGTCCCCTTGTCGAAACAGTCAGTAATGGTATAAAAACTTCAGATGCTATTTTAATAATTGGAGAAAAATCAGACGAGTTGGAAACAAAAATAAGATTAGTAAAAGATGTTCCTATTTTTTATGCAAAATTGACTGTATCCACACCTGTTGTTATAAAAAATAATAAAGTGTTAGGTTTCTGTGGGTTAGGCTATCCAAAAAAATTTAAACAGACACTGGAACACTGCAAGTATGATATTGTGGATTTCGTAACTTTTTCAGATCATCATCCTTATACAATAACGGAAATTCAGAGACTTATTGAAAAAGCTTCTTCTGTTAATGCCACATTGATTACGACACTTAAGGACTATGTAAAAATTCCGGACGTTTTTCGTTCAGAAATGAAAGTCGTTCCAATAAGTGTTGTTCCGGAGAATGACTTACTAGAACAACTATTGATTGAGCGAGTGAAAAACAGTTAGTTTTATATTTAAATTATTTGTTATTTTGTTTTTTGTATCATTATTTTTATTTTATAGAGGCAGTTAAATAAAAATTCTGTGATACCCTCGGCATTCTCAAAATGGTATACACAACAATCATCAATTTTTTAATGTAGTATCCTATACACAATAGAGCGTTTACATTTACGTTAAGATTAATGATAATTCGTTTTTTTTATAACTCATCAAAAAGTCTTTTTGCCAAAATTCTGTTTGGTGCAATTATTTTAAGTTTTGGTTTATGGGGAGTAGGCGACATAGTCAGAAGTTACATCGCCTCACGCACTGCGATCCAAGTAGGAAAATTCAAAATTCCAATAGATAAGTTGAGATATGAATATTCTCAAAAAAAACAAAATTTAAGAGGTAAAGACGGGAAACCACTTAGTCCAGAAGAAATAAAGAGGAGTGATATTAAAAAAATTATCTTAGATGATATTATTGCTCAATCTGTGGAACAAGAAACTATAAACCAACTTGGAATAGTAGTTCCAAAAATAAGTCTTGCACAAGTTATAAGATCGTTACCAGAGTTTCAGGAGAACGGAGCTTTTGCTGAACGTTTATATGTAAACATGCTTCAGCAGTCTAGTATGTCTGAAGGTAGATTATTACAACAAATAAGAAATAGCATTTCGCGAAATCAGCTATTTCACCCAATAATTTCTGGATATAAAATGCCTGGTTTTGTTCGTGAAGCTTTAGGCTCTGTATATGAAACAAATAAAACAATTTGGATTGCAAAGATCGATATAAACAAAACTAAAATAAACGAAAAGATCGATGACGAAGCATTGACCCAATATTATAAGAATAACGCTGATAAATATAAAAAACCTGAATTACGACATGTTGCGTTAATGAAAACTGATTACCTAAAATTCATTGATGATATAAAAGTCACTGAAGATGAAATAACAGCATATTTAAATGAACATAAAGATATTCTTAAATCTGTTGAAACACGCGATTTTGACCGTTTCGAGTTCGATACTAAAGAAGTTGCAGAAGCGACTTTAGCAAAATTAGTTAAAGGTATTAGGGTTGATTTACAACCGAACGCAAAAAATGTGTTAAATGTAAAAAAAAGCGATTTTCCTAAATATATAGCGGACAATTTATTTTCATTAAATACAGGTAAATATTCCGATGTGTATTCGGTGGGTGGTAAGTTTTACATATATAAATTAACAAGAGTCAATAAGCAAAAAGAAAAAAGCAAATCGGAACAGATGAATTATGCCCGGAACGCATTGCTTTCCGATAAAGTAAATTCTACTGAATTTTATTCGACAATAAGAGATATAAAAAATAAAATAGAAGATTCGTTAGCTTCTGGAACAGACGTTGATAAAGTAGCAAAGGAATTCAAATCAGAGATTATTGAAATTAATGATTATTGTAAACAAAATGGACAAGAAAGAATAAAAAAGATCGTTTTAAACGATGACACATGCAAAGAAATAATAAATTCAATTGACTCGTTGAACGAAAATCAAACCAGCCCTATAATCGTAGCAAAAGACAATGAAAATATCTCTTATGTCGTTTTTGTTCGAAATATTTCCAAAGAGATTTTATTGCCAATTGACACAATTAAATCTCAAGTAACAAAAGATTATGTAGCAGATTTAAAAAATAAAGAAACTCTTAGTATTCTTAACGACTTGATTGGCGAAACAGATAACCCAGTATCTCAAATTAAAGTATTTCCCGGAGCTAAAAGTTACACTGTTTGTAAAAAAGATCTACTATCAAATTCTGATAACAAGGATTTACAAAGATTAAAAAAAGATTGTCCATATTCCTTGGTTATATTCGAAGCATTATCTGTCTTAAAGCAAAACATGTGTAAGTTTTATAGACTCGATGCTGATACTTATTTACTTTTTGGTGTTGAAAACTTTCAAGTTCCAAAATATGCTTCAAATACAATGAAATTCATGGTCAAACAGTTCTTGGCACAAGCTATGGGGTCAGATATGTATAAAATAGCTCAGGCTGAAACTAAAAATAGACAAAAAATATCTTTACACGAAAAAATAATCAATGAAGCTATAAGTTCTACAGGAAGTGTAGACGGAGAGTAATTACTATTTTTTTATATATAAAACTTACTGCAGATAATCTGAAGTAGGTTTTATGCGAAACCGCAATGTTTTGCCAAAGTTCCGATCTTTTTGTTTATTTATTTTTGATAATTTATATTTTAAATTAAAAGCGTATTAACTTTATTTATGTATGGCTGAATATTTTACCGTGGTTATTTTAGATTACAATACTTTTTAGACGAGTATAAATAAAAAAAAGGAAGCGTTTTTTTGAAACGCCTCCGATTAACGAGTTGTTTAATTAATAGTTGGTTTTGTATCCGAAGAATTTGAAGGAGTTTGTTCTACTTTGTTTTTTTCTGCTTCACGCTTTTTTTGAATGTATAACGATGCAAAATCGATTGGTTCTAGTAACAGCGATGGATATCCGCCATTCTTTGTTATTGTAGCTATTAGTTCTCGAACGAACGGGAACATAAGAAATGGCACATGAACAAATAATGCTGGTTCAATAACATCGGTCGGTTGGGTTTTATCAACTGAAACCAACGCTCCATATGATAGATCCAATAAGAATATTGTATTTTTCTTAGATGTTGTTGAATCTTTGGCTTCAGAGTTTATATTAAGTTTTAGAATAACCTCATATGTATCCTCGTTTATTTTAGACACATTTGCCAAAACATTAACCGAAACATCTGGACTTACATTTTTTTCTCGATATTTAAGCAGAGCATTCGGATTTTCAAAAGACAGATCTTTCACATACTGCTCATGTATATAAAACGGATACTGACTATGCACCTCTTTTTTATCAGAAGACGAAGCCTCGGCTTTTGTGTTTTCTTCTTTCAACTTTTGTTGAATAGCCATCAATTAACTCCTTTATTGGATAAACTACGGTTACGAAGTACTTCTTCTTTTATATACAAAGCACGTTTGCTTAACTTACAATTACAAGTTTTTAGCAAATAAGCATCCAACCCGCCATTTTTTTCTACAGTGCGTAATCCTGAAGGGGTCACTTTCAATTGGAAAACTTTTTTCAGACTTTCGCTCATCAACGAAATTTTTTGAATGTTTGGTAAAAATTTTCTGCGCGTTTTATTATGGGCATGACTTACATTATTTCCAAACAATACTGTTTTTCCTGTTAAAGCACATTTCCTTGGCATAGTACAAATTTATTGACATTAAACCTAGTTTCATTTTAACACGGAACAATTTGGTGACTCAAACCCATTAGCAATGTGCTAGTTGCACCGTTTCGCAATTTTGTCTATACTAACGTTGTGATTTGGTCATATAGCTCAGCGGTAGAGCACTACGTTGACATCGTAGGGGTCACAGGTTCGATCCCTGTTGTGACCACCATTTATATACGATGCGAAAACGCACATGAAGTTTTTGTATTCAGTTTGCGGACTTTTGCTTCTTTTTGTTTGTTCTACTTTTCGTCAAACGGATCATTTAACTCACTCGGTGTTTGTAAAAAATACAGATAGTTTATATTCAGTTATGCAACTGGATAAATCTTTCAACAACAATATTTTGTTTAAAATCGTCGATAACATTCCAGAGTTAAGAAAACGGATACCAACAGGAGAATATATTCTAAAAAGAACAGAAAGTACATATAGTTTTTTGTTAAAACTAATGTCAGGACAGTTTATACGAAGGAAAATAACGTTTCCTGAAGGCCTAACCGTATATCAAATTCTCGAACGTCTAAATCAAAACACGATTTTGACAGGAAAAGTGGCAAAAACTCCAAAAGAGGGGAGCCTTATGCCAGATACATATTTTTATAAATTTGGAGACACTCGTCAAAATATAATAAACCGAATGAAAGACGAAATGACTAAATTTAAAACTCAAACTAATAATACAACAAATCTTAGTTGGAACGAAGTAATAACGCTTGCATCCATTATTGAACTGGAAGCTGGACATAGTAAAGATCACCCCCTTATTTCTTCAGTATTGCACAATAGACTTAAAAAGGGAATGAGACTTGAAAGTGACCCCACTGTAATATACGCTCTAACAATTAATGGAGCGTATAAAGGATCTGTAGATCGCAAACGCATTTTACATAAAGATTTATTTGTGAAATCTCCATATAATACCTATAGAAACAAAGGCTTACCTCCTACTCCTATATGCTGTCCAGGTCGTGCTTCAATAAAAGCCGCAATACATCCTGCTAATACGAGCTTTTTATTTTTTATAGCAGACCTAAATACTAGAGAAGTCTTTTATTCCGATACATTGAAACAACACAATAAATACAGGGCAGAAATAAAAAAGCGTCAGAGCTCTACCACACAAGCTTCTATAAAGTAATGTCTTTTATACAACCGTAAATTGCCCAGGCATTATTATCGAAATAACTCCGCCGTACGAACACATACATGTATCTCCATCTGTGCAAACAGATTGACCACAGATTTTAACGTTATTTTTTTTTGTTTCCCAATTCGTATTTGTAATATTTGGAACACACACAGTTGGGACAACAATTCCTGGAGGGATTTTAACGACGCTAGGATTGCCTGGACTAGTGCACATACCAAACGACGGTATATTAACTAACGCCTTAGCATCAGGCATTCTTACACACAACTTTTTTGATATAAAAACATTCGTTATTGGCAAAACATTAACTGCGCACATTGTTCCAAATTGGCATTGACACAATGCTCCTGTTATAGCAATTGACATTTTTAAAATCTATAACTAGCCCCAAGTTTTATTTGCCAAACGCGACTTGAACTGTTTTGAAGTTTATTTTTACTATCTGATACATTCAACGCATCTTGGTCTTTTGATGAACCTAACAAACACTCCGTATTTATAGAAAAGCTGTCGTTAATGAAAAAATCAATACCAATTGCATAAAAAGGGAAAAGAAGATGATCATGCTTTTTAGGAGACGAATCTTTAGTTTTTAAAGAGTAATCAAATTTTAAAAAATTACCACCTGTTTTTCCATATAGCGTAAATTTATCGCCAAGGTTAATTCCTGCTTTTACGAAAAGACTATACTCATTTTTAAGGTTTACATCTGCAACTTTGAACTTTTCTGAATACTCAATATTCGATCCAGTATTTAACCCGACTGATGTTCCTCCGCCTAGAGTTAAAAATCCTATTTTTCTATCATACCCAAGAGACAAATCTACACCCAAGTTATTTTTATCAGTTTCTGTTTTAGATTGCTGTCTTTCAGAGAAAGATGGTATTGATAAAACTCCAGATAACTTGTGATTATTAAGCCTCAAGCCAAAGGTAGAATAAAAACCTGATCTGTTTAGTAATTCATTTTTGCTATCTGGCGATTTTTTTTTGACATCTTGTTCATTTTGTTCATTTTCCGATGAGACTAAATCAGCAGTGTCCAAATTATTGTTTGCATCTTCAGAAGCCCAAGTATCAATTTTACAAACACTAACAACAGAAAGCATTAGTGTCATAAACAAAAGTCTACGCATTTCTGTCATAACGCCTCCTGAAGATTACTACGCTCAACGTAAGTTTCACACATGATATTTTTTTTGACAATAAATACCAAAAAAACCTTGCTAGAATTAAATACAGTCGCTAGAAAACGACATTGGTGGGTGCCATAGGGTTCGAACCTATGACCTACTGATTAAGAGTCAGTTGCTCTACCAACTGAGCTAGGCACCCATATCAGAATGATACAATAAAACATGGTTGTTAAATCAACCATGGCGTCTCCTACGGGATTTGAACCCGTGTTACCGCCGTGAGAGGGCGAGGTCCTAGACCGCTAGACTAAGGAGACCCCTTTACGCATTCAGTTTACACAAAACGACAGTTTGCTTCAAGATAGCTAAAGGTAATTTAATTGTTTATGTAGACACTGGTAATTAATACACAATGAAGCTATTTCGTTTTGTATTGCATTTTACAGTACCGCTATTTCTCATAACAATAGTGGGTTCATATATCCTTGTTGCGTGTGAACACGATGAAATATCGAATATATATATTCAAACAATTGTCGTATATTGTTTCATCTTCCTTACTGATTATCATGGATGGATACTTTTAATATTGCTGTTTATATATAATGCGTACAAAAAAACTTGACGCCTTGTTTCCTTTATATTAAAATCAAATAGTAAAGAAAATATTGGAGGGAAAAATATGATCGTTGGTATCGTAGGTTTTACCGCATTGTTAGCGGGGTTTATTTTTGGCAATAGTGGCTTTTTAGACAGTAAAGCATCGTTGCAATCTGTCGATAAAAATTGTGGAAAAAACAAACATCACCCACCGTTTCCATTTGAACACCATTTGTTAGAAGACCCAATTACTTACTCAATAATTTCAGGGTTTCGTAACTTAAGTAAAGAGGAACAAGAAAGCAACAAATTACAAACTCTAAAGGAGGCAATTATGAACAACCAAAACGTTACTATTGAATTTAATAGAGTTTTGGGTTCAGTGATTATTAGCGGTAGCGATATGTCAAAGACTTCTGCAAAAGAGATACTTGAAAAAATTGCCGATTTTAGGTTAAATCCGCCACGCCCACCTTTTAAAGATTTTAATTTCAATCACATGATGCCACCTCCACCACATCCATGCCGTCAATATTGGTTCCAAAAAGATGCTGTAAATAAAATTACTTTGATTCTAAAAGAAAGGATTAAATTTTGATATTTTATTGAACGATACCCTCACCTAAAATGTTTTAGGAGAGGGTATAAATAACATTTATGTGAAGTTAGCTTTTTTACAATTTTTTAAACGATTGTTCTTTTAGCCAAGATCTCCTAATAACAGGTTAACAAAAATGCCATAAGAAAACAAAAGATTTTCGATAATATAATATCTCGATAAAGGTAAAATACTAGCTACTTTTATCTAATTTCTAATATTGCGTATTTAAATAACACATAAAAGATACGTTAATACATAATTGATAAGTAGCTCAACAATTCAGTTAGAACGAGCGAAATTAACCCACACTTAAATGGGGGGTAATGGTGTTGTTTACCACGTATTTACATAAGACAGTTGCATTTATTATTTAATCGCTAGAGCTTTCACTATCGTCGTTGCTGCTATTATCGTCGCTACTGTTACTATCGTCGTTACTGTTACTATCGTTGTTACTACTACGATCGTCGCTATAAGAGCATTTTGATTTCAGTTTTTTTAAGTATTCAGCTACCGCAAAAGAGTTGTAAATAATATCTTTATATATATCGAAAAAGCGCAATCTTTTCTCCGCAGAAACAAATACTTCTTCAGGAAAAGTTTCTTCTAAATTTTTAACAGATTTTGACGCATATTTCACACAGTCTATAAATTTTAAGCACAAATCTTTATGTTTATCACGATTTAATACCATGACGTCTGCATAGTTCAAGCAACTGTCTCCAAAGAATTTTTGCCAAAACCTTTCTTGTACAAGTTGTTCCCTTGATATTTGAACAAGAAAATTATCGTCCAAAAACTGCTTAAAGACATTTCTAATTTCTTCAGACTTAAACCAACCTTTCGGAAACAATTCATCAAATTTTTCTGGATATATTTTGTAAAGAACGGCTTTCCTAGCAGGCTCAAACATGCGATTGAAGCGATTAGAATCGAAATTTGAAGTCTTTATATCCTTTATATTTTTAAAGAAGTCTTCGTCTTGTTCAAAAATTACGTAATAATTCTTATATATAATGTCAACTAGTTTAGTTATACTGATTCTTTCGTTTAGTTCTGTATAGCCAGTATAAAAATCAAACATAAATTCAAATATGAAATGTGAAAAACTTGCTTTAATTCTAAAATCATCTTCAGCTATCTCTTCACGGAAGTTTAAAAAATCTTTACATTGTTCAAAATAGTTGTTAAACCATCCTTCTGAAAAGTTAATTTGAGAATGGTTAAAACAAAGACTTATCGACAATATAGCTAATATGCTAGAAAAGTGTTTCGATTTTCTATCAATTTTGCGAAAATTCTTTATATATTTGTATATATCTTTAACTTTATCAAAAAAAACTTCCTGAAACTTGTGTTCTTTAACCGCAAGAATTGAGCTCAGTGCAAACATTTCTTGATTAGGTTTTGTTTTCATTATAGTCGACAATTGATCGATGTTCGAAAGAATTTTTTTCATGAGTATACGTATTTCTTTGTTTTTGTACTCAAAGGAAGTGGTTTTGTAGTTTTGTTCTGGCATCAAGTAGCGGTAAAAAGCGCAAAAGTTATTGATCAGATGATTTAAACTTGTCCTGTCGTGCGCGTACTTGTGAAATGGAGTGAACCCTTTGCAGAGAAAAAGGTTACCCTTCATAACATTTTCCCAATCATCCATCAAATCTGAAAGTTTATAATTAAAGTGATTGCAAAATGCAGATGATAAGAAAAAATCTTTAATATTGTAAAGCAACGTTTTATTAATAAAACCCTCGTTTTTATTTTTATTAAAACAGCTTGATTGTAAAAATTTTTTATCCGCTATGGTTAAACTTTTATACTTAGTTTCTAAGACATTGTTATATCGAGCAATAAACTTTGGAAAATCTTTACACCTTTTAATTTCACGGAAAAAAGAGACATTATTCTTTAATTCTTTTTCAATGACCGAGCCACGACCTCCATATTTCTCTTCCATGATTTTTCTACGTCTTTCAAAGTTTTTCCAAAAATTGGTAATAACTCTGGATACTTTATCAGTAACACAAGATTTAAGTGGTGTATCATCGAGCGAATCAGTTATAACATTAAAATTATTTAAATAGCATCGCATGTCGTGCATAAACATATCCATGACCGGATCTTTACCACGGCAAGATTTATTACCACCTAATTTTTCCCAAAGACTAACTCCGTTATGAACAACTTTATTACACAATGTATTTTTTACAATAGTTAAGATTGTCCAAATTTTATTATAAGACAAAACTTCACAAATCTCTTTAAAATACTCCTTCTGAAAAGAGTCGTATCCAATCATGTCAAAACAAAGGTTCTCTAAAAAATCTCCGGTATAACAATGGTCGGAGAACAAAATTGCAAAACATGATAATCCGTTTATTAGTCCACATACATTTTTTGTTACATCTGAGATATTGCTTCTATCTGATGTGCTTGCATCATTTATTTGAGAAAAATGATTAACAAAAATATCCCTTAATTTATAAAAATATGTATCTATAATTTGATCAAATCGTTTAAAATTAGGTCTGCTCCGTGCATGACGATTGTAGTTTTCGCATAAACAACAATTTTTGCGACAACAATCTTGGCTCCAAACAATCAATTTAACAAGATTTTGTAGTGACGACGTCCATTTGTTGCCATTTTTGCTGATAGCCTCTTTAGCCCATACAGCATTTGATACCCTAATATTTTCGTTTAAAATTTCTTCGACCGCAATAGATAAGTCTTTGTCAAATTTATCCATCAACGTTTCTTTATCTTCATCTTCGCTTGATTCGACGTTGTTTAATTTATCTTTAGCTATAACGTTATCGATTTCTGGAATCGAAAACGTAAAAGTCATTAATTTATCAAATCCTGTACTAGTTAGTGCGTAACCACGCCCCCATTCGGAATTCAATTTAGAAAATTTTTCTTTTATTTCCATTGGATAGCCTAAGTCCTCTGTCCCGTATATTTCATGTCCTGAAAGAAAATATAAAAAAGTACTAATCAACAATAATTTAATATTCTTAAAATCTTTACCATTCTTTACAATTTTCATAAAAGCTTTATCCTTTCTAATAATCAAATTTCTAGCTTGCGCTTTAACTGATAATACAACTAATAATGAT
>CADBOF010000041.1 GCA_902796345.1 uncultured Pseudomonadota bacterium | reverse complement strand
TTCTTCATTTTGTTCATTATTTGGTTCTTCATTTTGTTCATTATTTGGTTCTTCATTTTGCTCATTATTTGGTTCTTCATTTCGATGTTGTGAAACACTGTCTTCATCAATAAACGAATTATCATTTTGATTATTGCTGTCTTCTTGATTGCTGTCTTCTTGCGCATTTTCGTTTTCGTCATTTGGATTTTGCGCATGTTTGTTTTCATACCACTGAAGGTTTAGCTTTTTGGGTTTCAGCCCATTTACAAAAACCGCTTTAGCTGGTTCTGCCTTTGGTGGCACTTTTTCATCATGTTTGATTTGTTCTTTCAACTTGTTTTTAATTAAATTATCCTTAGACACAGATTGTGTAGACACAGATTGTGTTTCTGTCTGAAAGTATTTTTGATCAGTACTACTCGGTTTGTATGTCGATTCATCGGTCATTGCAGATATTGCTATAACGCCTGACCCTATTATCGTTAATATCACTAAACTTGTAATCAACAGAGCCCCTGTATATTACCTAGAAACATTAAATTATCCTATTCTGCGGGTTTTTTTTTGGCGAATTTTTTAAAGCTTTCAATTATGGTGAGAATAAATATGTTACATCCAAGACGTAGGATTGAAACTCAGTTCTAAATCTTTCCATTCATTATACTTTTCTTTAGGCAAAGGCAGTGGATTACATGCAGGATCTAAAACAGCTCTTAATGCACTCTCTGCTGCAGTTTTAAAATTCGTATCTTTTTGTAATCTTGATGTATCAGAAATTTTTGCAGACGTCACATATCCATCTTGATTTAACTCCATTTTTATATCAACAACTAGTGTATCAGCATCCTTAAGTCCAGCTGGAAAATGCCAACACGGGCGAATTGTTTCACGAACTAGATCTATTTGCGTAGCAGTTAATGTATCCCCAACTGCCTCAGCATTTACTCCAGAGTTTTCATAATTTCCATCAGCCAAAGCATTATCTATAATACTATCAAGAATGCCTTTTTCACCTTGCTTAATATTAGACGTTTTTTTGTTTTGAAGAGTTTTGTCAACTAAGGCTTTCGTCCCTGATTTAACACTTTTTTTGTTTGGTTTTGTCAAAGACTTTTTATTATTCGAAACTTTACTTGAAGATTTATCAGATCGTTTTTTTTTAACATCCTTTGCTTTTTGATTATTGATTTTTGAGTTTGACATGTCGGCTATTTTGTCTTTTTTGTTTAAAGATTTGTTAGTTTTCTTTTTATTGACTGAATGATGTGTGTCTATGTTCTTTTTACTCGTGCACCCTTCGTCTTTCAATTGCGTTAACTCGGACCGTTCAGTATTAATTTGTTTTTTATTATTCTCTTTATTTTCAGTATAAGATTTTTTTCTTGTTGCCCTTGAGTTTTCGGAAGACAAAACAGGTGCTTTACTTTTATCTCCTATAGTCACAAAATCAAAAACAGTACGACCTGTATCTTTTATAGGACGTTTGCCAAAGAAATCATAAAAATCAAGATAAGAAAATACTAGTATTACTATATGCAAAACTATCGATATCCAAACTGCAATAGGTCTCATGAAAGCTTCGGTAATCGTGTTACTTTCTCAGAATTCTTAACATTCAATGTTTCATCATGTTCGGCAATAAGAGATACTTTACATAAGCCAGACATTGATATAAAACTCATTATTTCAACAATCTTGCCATACGGCAGATTCTTATCGCCACGAATGTATACCACATCAGTTTTTCCGGCTTGCAATATATGAGGTAATTTATCCGTAAGTTCTTCGATCGACATCTTCGTTTCTTCTAGAAATAACTCACCTAATTTGTTTATCGATATTATCACAGGAGTATTTTTAGAATTATTAATTTCAGTAGATCCTGATTTTGGCAAGTCAACCTGTATTCCAACATTCAATGTTGGTGCAGTAAGCATAAATATAATTATTAATACGAGCATCACCTCAACAAGAGGAGCCACATTTATAAAAACTTCAGAATTTTCATGATACTTAATTTTCATAAAACTACTGTTCCGTAACAGTGCCAGTTTGTCTCGAAATAATTAAGCTGAAATCCTCAGCAAATATTTCTAACCGTTTTATATATCTATTAATTGTTGAACGTTGTTTGTTATAACCAAACGCTGCAGGAATTGCAGTAATTATTCCAAAAGCTGTTGTTACAAGTGCTTCGCTTATTATTGGACCAAGTACCGCAATTGAGGCGCTTTGTTGCATTGCAATCGTTTTAAATCCGTTCAATATTCCAAGTACTGTTCCAAACAATCCTATTATTACGCCATTCGTACCTATCCCAGATAACATTGGCAAACCTTTTTCTAAATCAGCAGTTTCTCGATTAATGGCAACCTCCATTGCTTTTTCAACACGTAGTATTAAAGTTTCTGTCTGTGTATGACCGTCTTGCATAGCTTGCTCCCACTCAGACATTGCCACACAAAAAACCGTTGTCATAGGGTCTGTGGCTACATTACGAACTTGTTTATATAAACTATCAAGCGGATTTCCAGACCAAAATTCTTCTTCGAAATAGTCAGCTTCTTTGTTTAATCGTTTTAATTTTATTCGATTAGATATAATCAACGCCCACGAATATATAGATGCGATAATGAGAGACAAAATTACTATTTTAATAAGAAAACTCGCATGCCAAAAATAAGAAAAAATAGAACTATCAGCAGCCGGTTGAATTACACCATTAGCATTAATTCCGTTAACGATTTGTTGTCCAGTCTGTAATGAAGTTGCTGATTGCAATACCTGATCATTCATTGAACGTAGAATATGGCAAAATCCATATGTAACTATTTATATAGTTTTATTATATCACGCGTCAAACCCATAAATATAAATTATTTCTAATTTTTAGTATGTTTATTAGCATACTTGCCTGATAAATGACTTTATGAAAATAGATTTGCTATATTCTTTTTTCGTAAAAAATACCGTATTAATACAATATATCGGTTCGGATTACATTACATAATAATCCGAACCGAAAGTACTAACACATGTATTTTGTGTATGTAAGTTAAAGAACTAAGGTTATACCTTGATGATCATCATCGCCAATGTTTATTACTGAACCAGTTCCCATATTGAAGGTGTCAAAATGATAAATTTTTTCTGTGGCGTCGGCAGAGCTGAAATTAACTGTATTGTAATCCCCAGTCGAGAACGTCACTTTTTGCTCGTCACGCACAATTGGAATGTTAGTTATATTGTTGGTTCCTTGATTACTATTTGTTCCATTTTGTATTGTTAATATTATGTCATCAGTAACATTTGTGGCATCTATTGATATGTATCCATTTTGGTATCCAAACTCAACATTATGTAATGTCCCATTTAATACGACTTTATTTGTAAAAGTGCTATTATCGCCTGTAAATTTTACTGTTTCAACGTTTTGAACTCCATTTGTTATATATAAATCATTTTTATATTCTTCAGATGGAGCAAAATTTGTTTTAAAATCAAACTCAGTATTGTTTGATGTTTCATTTGATAATGGCAATTGTACATTATCTGACCATTGTACAAACGAATTTCCTGCTGTATTTGGTATTGAGCTGTTTTCTCCTTGCGTATTAAATGCTGTATAAAAGTCAAATATTCCAGTACCATCAGCCCTAATAAGAGATAGCCCATCTTTTGCTTCTACGACATTTTTAGTACTTTCGTTGGTTCTTATCAATGTTTCCGTGCCATCTATTACATATTTTACTTCATTTGTATCGGAAATAGTAATATCGCTGTTTCCGACCGATACTAGGTAATCTTGCATTTTCATATTTTTGAGAACTGAGTTGTTTGTATTACCAAGATAATTTGTTAGCCTAGTTCTTAATATGTTAACGAGGTCGTCCTTTTTGGCATCGTTAGAGTCTTGTAATCTCTCAAGAGAATCTAATTCTTCTGTGTAACCTGCACTTGTCAGATCGGCTGTAGAATTATAATATTCCAAAAATGTTTGATTGTTTCCGTTAACAGGTGTAGTACAATAGCTGTCAGACGTTTGTCTTGATATGTCAAACAGTGCTTTTTGCTTTCCGTCTTTTTTGTGTATGCTGATTTCTGAACCGTCAGTTGCCCACGCAAAGACTTTACCGATGTAAGTAAGATTATCTTTTACATTTATTAATGGTACCTTCATACCTGTTGGGATTAAGTTTACTGTTCCACCATTACCAATTGTTAATGTATCGTTAAATGTTGCTGTTGCATTACCTGCAATTTGCAACGATCCATTTGTTGTTATCGTAACAGGCTTTGTTGCTGTAAGTGTACTTGCGTAATCATCGTCGCCACTTACTCTAACTTCAGCTGAGATGTCATAACTGTCTGCATTTTCTAAATTTAAGTGATTGCCAGCCATTACTGTTATTGGAACTGTGATAGTTGTGGAATCTGCCTGTCCTAATTCAATGAGCGAAACTATAGCTAGAGATTTTAATAAAATTTTGTTCATAGTTGAATTCTCCTATCAAATACAAAATTTTGCATGCAAAAACATATGTTATCGCAATGTCACTTATATTAATAACGTAAAAAAGTTAAATAACCTTTAATTAGAGCAAAATACATGAATATTATATACAAAAACATGCCAATATAAACACAAATTGATTATTTTATATTTTGTACTCACACTGTTCACTTTTTGAGCAATTATTTTATGTAGTCGCATTTTGTTGTTAAACTACGTCATATAAAAACTACAAAGTATGAGGAAATTGTATGAAAATTCCAAGTTATGAATTATTACATAATGATAACGCCTGGAGAAATATTAATATATACAAAGAAATTTACAATTATTCTCTTTCAGAACCAGAAGCATATTGGATGTCACAAATAGATCGATTGTCTTGGAATGTGTTACCTAAAATTACGACTAAAAAATCCGAAAATGGAGCAATACTATGGTTTCCTGATGGACGAATAAATGCCTGCTACAACTGCGTCGATCGCCATGCTGAAGTTTCACCTGACAAGATCGCGATAATATGGCAAAGCGAGCATTTTGACACGTGTGAATATATAACATATAAAAAACTAAAAGATGAAGTGTGTAAATTTGCTAATACGATCAAAACTTTTGGGTTAACACGTGATGATTGCATAACAGTTTATATGCCCATGGTGCCCGAAGCTGTGTATGCATGCCTCGCATGTACACGTTTGGGCATTCCTTATACCGCTGTATTTGCTGGTTTTTCTCCTAACGCAGTAGCAATGCGTATGAACGACTGTAAGTCAAATTTTGTAGTAACTGTTGATGCCAATACCCGTGGTGGTAAAACAATCCCAATGAAATTAAATATAGACGAAGCACGTAAAATTCTAGATTATCCTGTTAAATGTCTTGTTGTAAAACGCAAAGGAATAAATATTGATTGGAATGATAAACAAGATTTTGATTATTACGATATGTCTAATGGTATGTCATGCAAGTGTCCTATAACTGATACATCAGCAACTGATAAATTATTTATTTTATATACTTCAGGTTCTGCTGGAAAACCTAAAGGAATTGTAATGAGTACGGGAGGCTTTTTACTATTTTCAATGCTAACTGGGAAATATTTTTTCAATATGTTTGAAAATGAAATTTTTTGGGGATCGGGAGATATAGGGTGGATGGGCGGTCATGCTTATGCACTGTATTCCGCACTTTGTAACGGTATTACATCTGTATTTTATGAAGGCATACCTACATATCCTAGACATTCAATATTGTGGGAAATAATCGATAAACACAAAATAACATCATTTAATACTGCTCCTACTGTAATAAGAGCTATGATGCAATATGGCGACAAAGTATTAAATAATGTATCGCTTGATTCGTTAAAATATTTAGGAGTTTTTGGAGAAATTTTAAATAAAGATGCTTGGTATTGGTACTTTAATAAAATTGGTAAAGAACGTTGTCCAATAGTTAATATGTGGGGGCAAACAGAACTTGGTGGAGTTCCAACTGCTCCACTCAGCAATTTGGAAGAAATGAAAACGTACGGACATATAGGCAGGCAATTTTTTGGCTGTAAGTTGATCCTCAAAGATGAAAACGATGTCACGATAACAAAACCAGAAACAAAAGGAGCTTTATTTATACAATATTCAATGCCAGGCATGCTGATTGATGTTGTTAATGGCTCCCTTAAAAATCTCTACTATTCTCAAACTACTGAAAAACTCTACTGTTGTGGAGATGAAGCGTATTTTGATTGTGATGGTAATTTTTGGATCACAGGGCGTAATGATGATGTATTAAACGTTTCAGGTCACCGCATAAGTCCTATAGAGATAGAAGAGGTTATAGCTGAGTTAGATATCGTTGCCGAAGTCTGTGTTGTAGGGTACCCTCACCCAATCAAGGGTGAAGGAATTTATGCCTTTGTTGTTCTTAAAAAAGACGTCACAAATGATATTAAATCAAAAGCAACAGATGTTATAAATAATCATATTGACGCAATAATCAAGCATGTAAAGGATGTTATAAGCCCAATAACAAAACCTGATATAGTGTCAATTGTTCCTGACCTACCTAAAACGCGATCGGGAAAGATATTACGTCGCATATTAAGACATATAGCATCAGGAAATATAAAAGATTTTGAAGATTTGACGACAATAAACAATCCGGAAAGTATACGCGGAATATTAAATACTATCGCTATAAAATAGGTGTTGAATCAACGATTTTTATCATTTTTTATTTTTTTTCGTAAAATGCCATTATTGGAACACGATAATTGTTGTCGTCAATTTTTAAAGCTCCTATCATAGCTTCAATAGGCATAAAACCAGTGTTTACATTCAAGACCAGTTTTTCGCTTGTTGGATCTATAACAACAAGCGTTGAACTGTTTTTTCCTGAGGGGTTATTCAAAATGCACGAATACTTTTTGTTTATGTTTAATATACTATGTTGTTTCATTTCTAATATTTCATTTTTGCTCAAAGTACAACAAATCAACGCTTTAAGGATATAATCTTTAGAGTCGGATAGAGCAAATTCACCGATGTGATAATTGTAATAGAATTTTGCCATGACTAAATTTACAGCTGGTAACAGGGTGTCAAAAGATAAACACAAACATCTCGTTGGGAAATTTATTGAATGCTTACGCTTCCACTCACGCATCCAGTAATCATTTTGGTTCACATAAACAACCCTATTAAATCCTTGATATTTAACGATGTCGAACAGTTGTTGTGCAGAAAATTGATTCGAGCCATGCAATATCTCTTCTGGGGACAGAGGTGGCGTTAATCGGAGACACGGAGAATCCACAGTTTTTGTTCCGTTCTCTTTGTTAATAACAGATCGAGTAAATCTTTCATTTTGTTCCAATCCGCAGATTTTATACAACGCAGTCATGAATTCAAACGGATTATTACCACCATTAAGTAAACAATTCTTTAGAGCGTTACGTTCATTATCAGCAATATTTTGTAATACAACATCTTCTCCTAGTTCATTAAAGATATCGTGAATAATGCTATGAGGATTAATAGTAGTTGAAATATCATTAACAGATTTTTGTTCTTGACGCAATTTTTCCATAAGTTTTTTAAAAAATGGATTGTCACATTCGTTATCGATATCTAAGTGTATAAAAGCGTTCAAACATGATGCCGTTATACCATTATCACTTCCTGAATTAAATCTACATATTTTTATATTTGGATCTGTCACGTCTTTTAAAGATTCTGTTTTAAATTCCATAAACTGGTTAACGTCCCGTTTTAATTTTTCACAAAATGACGGAAGTTTAGAGCAATCATTGTTAACAACAGTAATATCAGTTTTGTTCGTACGCATATTTTTCGCAACAGAATCTACACACGGCCTACTTGTGCACTGTGGCTCAGAATTTGAAACATTTGTTGTATCCTTTGGTTCATACAAAAATAAACCAATCCCAGATCCAAATAATACAAATAAAGAAAACAAACCAATACTCAACATAAATTTTACATTTTCCGGTCATTAGTAACGAGCTTTATTTTAACATAAAAGATTATTTTGCTTTTATCTGTATGTTGACATATAATTTTTACACAACTATTAACTTCTTGATCGGAGTTAAAATTTACAGCTGTTAGTTAGATAGCAAATCATAAAAATTGCATTAAGTTTTGTTTATGTTTTACCATTAGAAGGTTTTGAGTATCAGTTTTTATGGGGTCAAATGTCTTTAACAGCAAAACAGTATGGCAGAGAAAACAAGGAATTTAAATATTGGCGAATGCGGACAATGTATTCAATAATGATTGGATACGGTGTGTTTTATATGGTTCGACAGAATTTGTCATATGCTGTCCCTTCAATGTGTTCCGAACTTGGTATAAGCAAAAGTGACATCGGTTTTGTAATGAGTATTGGAGCAATTCTATATGGTTTAGGTAAATTTATTTTTGGACTTGTTGGAGACAGGTATAGTGCACGCTACGTTATGGCTATAGGACTTTTTGCTTCAGGGTTAATGAATATATTTCTCGGTATGAGTTCACTTTTGCCACTAATTGTTTTATTCTTTGCCTTAAACCAATGCTTTCAATCTATGGGAGCTCCCCCTTGTGCAAAAATGCTGGCAAATTGGTTTGGCAAGAGCGAACAAGGTAGCAAATGGAGTATTTGGAACACATCTCTACACGTTGGCGGTGCCATTGCTGGATTTATATCACCATGGCTACTAGAATATTCAGGCTGGCGTATGGTTTTTTACTTTCCTGGCGTAATTGCAATTTTGACATCCTTCTTTGTATTCAATCGCTTGAGGGATACACCAAAAAACTTAGGATTTCCATCTGTTGACGAAATCGAAGGAACCGAACCGAAAATAAAAGTTAAAAACTCTCTCGGCTTTATCGAAACCGCGAAATTAATCCTTGCAAACAAGTTTGTATGGATTTTAGGTTTTGCAAACATGTTTATATACATCAATAGAATGACGTTTATAAATTGGGGACCTACAATGTTACAAGAGGCTCGTGGAAGTTCTTCATTCCTATCAGGAAATACTATGGCATTATTTGACCTTTCGGGTATAATCGGTTCTGTAATAGTTGGGTATTTATCAGATAAATTTTTTAGAAATAAACGTGCTGTTCCAGCAATGCTCTGTATGATATGTGTAGTATTACTAAACGTTTTATTCCTCAGTATTCCAAAAGATTCGATAATTCTTAACCTATTATGTATGAGTGGTTTAGGAGCGTTCATGACTGCACCGATTGTTCTAATAAATGCACTTTTAGCAGGACATATTGATGGAAAAGCTGTTGCTACAGCAATAGGTTTTTCAGGAACTATGGGATATTTCGGTACAGCACTTGCAGGGATTGGAACCGCTCGCATAGCTGAAGCATTCGGTTGGAATTCTGTAGTAATATTTACAATGAGTTCAGCTTTTATTGCGTCTATTTTATTTTGGCTTGTGAGTTATAAACAAACACATATTAAGTAAACATAAATAAAATAAGTGCTTTATAAAACAACTTCCGTATTCTCGTTAATACAGAGTTGTTTTATTTATACAGTATATTCATGTAAACAGTGATCTTTATAGTTCCGTAAAAGTTTTAAAAATAACTAAGATACTTAATTGTTTGCTTCGAGAATACGCCTTGTTTCAAGTAACACATTCCTAGCAATTGGAGCTGCTACGGACGCTCCTCCGCCTCCATGTTCAATTACAACGCATACAGCATATTTAGGATAATCAGCAGGAGCAAACGCAATAAATAATGCGTGATCTTTTTGTTCGTATAAATCTGATACCGTTTTTCCCAAAGCACGTTGTGCTGAGCTTATTCGTCTAACTTGTGAGCTTCCTGTTTTCCCCGCAAATTCAAACCTTTCGTCTTTAATAGCAGATTTTCGTGCTGTCCCCATTGGTGAATTAACAACATCATACATTCCATCAATCACAACTTGGATATGCTCGTTATTATATTCAAGTGGCTTTACGCTATCGGATTTAAAATTTTTATATAGATGGGGAGTTATCGATCTCAGTCCGTTTACAAATACAGCAACCATTTTAACAAGTTGTATGGGGGTTGTAAGTACATATCCTTGTCCTATTGACATGTTGTAGCTATCTCCGGTAGTCCATTTTTGTTTTCTCTTTTCATATTTCCATGTTCGTGTTGGTATAAGTCCAGAACGTTCATTTGGTATATCAATACCGGTTGAACACCCTAATCCGAAATCGTTTGCAACTTTTGCAATATTATCAGGATTTAGGCGACTTGAAAGATTATAAAAAAAACAATCGCATGATTGTTCTAACGCCTCTTGCACTGTAAGTGAGCCGTGTCCTCCATATTTCCATTTCCAGCAATAAAATTTATGCTTTCCAAGAGAACAGTATCCAGGACAAAAGAAACGCGTCTTTTTTGTAATAACTCCGTAATGTAATCCAGCAAGAGCTGTTATTATTTTAAACGTTGAGCCAGGTGCATATAATCCAGAAACAGCTTTATTTATAAGCGGTTTCGCCGGATTAGAATAAATTCTTTGCAACAATTTATGAGAAACTTGTTTTGAAAATACATTGATGTCATACCCGGGATACGAAACTAAAGCTAATATAGCACCTGTTTCAATATCCATTACAATACATACCCCGCTTATTTGCTCGGATAATATTTTATATACGGAGTGTTGCAAATCCGCGTTTATTGTAAGTTCTAACGTTTCTCCTGGAGTACTCGGTTTTTCATTTATCGTTCTGACAATTTGCCTTTTTGAATTTACTTCTAACTCTTTTATTCCAATTTTTCCAAAAAGGGATTTTTCATAATATTTTTCAATTCCACATTTCCCGATTTTTGCTGTTGGAATACTCAAAGCTAAATTATCAGAATTCTTAACATCAAACTTACTCGGAGAAGAAATATAACCCAAAATATGTGACATTTCATATGGATTAATATAATGTCGCAATGCAGTCTGTTTTATTATTATATTTGGATAAAAATTTGACAAAATGTAATATTGTGCAAGCGTACTCCAATTTGCATTTTCTTTTAAAGAAATGTAGCGGTTGTTGTTATTAATTTTGTCTGGTAAATTTTTTAATTTTGTTAGTGCCTTCTCATCAATTGATTGATCTTTCAATTTTTCAATTATTGATATAATTTGTTTTCTATCAATTTTATATGTATCAAGTACTACAGAATATGAATACGTATTAGTTGCGATTATTTTCATTCGCTCATCCGTTATATTTCCTCGTAATGGCAAAACTCTTGATATAACTATCCTATTTTTGTCCGATAATATCTTATATTTTTCAGACTGATAAATTTGTAAATAAACAAGCCTTACTACTATTGTGCTAATTAAAGCAAAGTTCAGAAGTGCGAAAAGTTTTACACGCCTGGAAAATAAAGACTTTTCATCGTTTTTACTGAACACGTTCCGCTAATATTGTTTTTTGCAACACTTTCTCGTTCGACATTTCTTAGGCGGTTGGTCAAAACTACATCTCTTTTTTATTGCTCGTTTTAACATGCATCCACATGTTGTACACGTGTCTATATCTTTAGGTTTGGAATAGTTTCCATCAATTTCTTGCACTGGATTTTGCACTATTGAAGATTGATTTACAGGGGTGGAACATTGTGGACACACAGGACAAACTGGGCATGGAGGACATAACGATGGTGCAGAATAAACAACTGATGGCGGAGCCCATTTTTTTACAGCACAAGACCAATTACAATTATTGTTTAGCATTTCTGTAAACATGTTAGTTCTGTCAGCGTTAATTTTTCCGTGATACGTCGTTTTTGAAGTATTACGCGTTTTTGACGGCTTATAAATATTGTTAGAATACGGCTGTTGAACATTGTTATTATTGTAGTTATTAGAATTCGCCACATTTTGACTTCCGAATGAATTAAATACTTGTAAAAATTGTCCTATTGCGTCTTGATTATTAAATTCAACTTTTTCAATAGAGTTATCCGCTCCGCCACGAAAACATTCTCGTCCATTACTGACAGCCATCATTGTCGGTAAGCTATCAACTACGTTATTATTTAAGCTCGCTTTATCACCAAGCAATACAAGTTCTGAATTATTTCCTAGTTGAATGCCAAAACTACTTAATTTTTGAAAATGTTCGTTAAAATCGGCATCTGTTGGTTCTCTCCAATTTTGTAATCTATCAATTGAAGGAACGCCAATAAATATTATTTTTACTCCAGCTTGCGTTAACGATGGCATATTTCTTGAAAAATTTCCTAAAAACCTTGAACAATGAGGACACCAATCCCCAAAAAATATTATTATTGCTTTTTGTAAATCTTGCGAATTTAAACGCATCTTGTATAAACGACCGTCGGCATCTTTTTTATATACATAGGCATTAAACGGCCTTCCTTTTAATGTGTAATTTTCTGTAAAAGTATTAGGCTGCGCATTGTTAGATTGAACGTTAAAATTATTATTTGCATTTTGATTATTTGTATTGCTTCCGTTTCTATCACTGTTACTATTGTATCCGTTATTATTGTTTTGGTTAAAACTGTTTTGTCCATAATTGTTTACGGAAGCATTGCCATTACTTCTATTCGTAAATGTCGTTGGTTGAGTGTTCCCCATTTGCCCGTTGTTAACGCCGTTGTTATTTGAATAACCGTTCTGATTGTTTGAGTTCACATAACCAGTATTGCTTTGATAATTACCATTTTGGAATGTTCCATTTTGCTGATTTCTTCCATTTTGATTACCATTTGATGGTTGTCCATTTTGGTTGTTATTAAAATCCGCACTCGCTTGAGCTGAATACACTGGTGTCATTGAATTAGAAATATCTGATAGTATCAGTAAACCTAAACTGGGAATTAGAACTCTATTCATAGCGTTCCTTTAAATAATTTTCTTTGTACATTTTTTTTATCTCAGACATTTTTGCCCACAAAAATAACTAATTACATCTTCTCTTTTTTATGCTAGCACAATGATTTATTAAAATTTTTTTAGAAAGCCTTTGAAAATCGAGATACTTTTGGTGCGCCCGGAAGGATTTGAACCCTCAACCTCCAGATCCGTAGTCTGACGCTCTATCCAATTGCGCTACGGGCACTCCATGTGGATATTATCCAACAAAGTACCCAGCATTTGCAATATACACTAATTTTTTTTATCGTTCCGACCAATATGTGTTGATCGTTTAAGCGTTGTCCTTTTTATAATTGTAGATGTTTTATCTGAAGATATTTTTTTTGAGCGACGAACAGTTTTTTTATCTTTATCTTGATTTATTTCAGATGATTTACTATTGACATTTGTTATGCTTTGAACAACCTCTTCAGAACTAGGCTTAACCAAGGTTATTTTATCGGAACGTTTTGAACTTAAGCCAGATTTTTTACGAACTTCTTTTTTTTCAAGTCTTTTTTTCTCAGTATCGGATGATGCGATAGATGTAGACTTTCTACGAATTTTTTCTTTGGATTTACCATTATTTTCAGTATCTTTTATTCTATTGCCCTCAATAGAATTTATTGATTTTTTTTCAGAAGCTTTTCGACTTATTTTTTTCTGTGGAGCTTGTTTAGATTTCGATATTGCGGTACTTGGCATATTTTCGTCATTAGTTAGTACTGCTTTTCGTTGATCTTGTGCAAAGTGTTCCAGAATATCTTGAGGTGTCAAGTCGTTGTGCTCACTCTCAACTTGAGTTATAGGTTCATCTGATTGTATAGTATGCATTTCATCTGCGCTTTTAGTACCAGAATCCGTGTTGACTTCTATATCTGAAAAAGATACTTCCTCAATTTTTCCACAACAGTTTTTAAAGCGAAGACCTGACCCACATGAACACATTGAGTTACGTGACTGAATTGGTAGCTGTTCTGGGATATTCGTCATTATTAAATCTTCCTTCTGTTCGATTTCATAATTATCAGCCTCCGGATTTGGAACATCGTCTTCTTTTAACGATAGTTGTTCATAGTTCTCTGGGTGTAATATTTCATCTGGTATCGATAAATGCATAACTGCGGTCGTTATTGTTCGTCGAACACCGTTCATCATTTCTTCGAATATTCTGAACGCTTCAACTTTGTATTCGTTCAACGGATTTTTTTGTGCATAAGCTTGTAAATTAATACTGCGACGAAGATGTTCTATTACGACTAAATGTTTCTTCCAAGCCCCGTCAAGAGTTCTCAGTGTTAACTCCTTTTCTATTTGCCGTAAAAACTCTTCTGGAATTTTTGATATTACTTCAGTATACTTTTGCTCAACTTGTTCAACAAGTCTCTGCTTAAACAACTCAAACGTTATTGAAACATCTTCGGAGACTTCTTTTGTATCAATATCTATATCATATATTGATTTCAAATCATGCTGTAATTCATTTAAATGCCATTCGTAGGGCACTGAGTTTGGAGATGTATATTTATCACAAATATCTATTGCTGTATTAGTAACCATCGAGTTAACAATACCTGACACGTCATCAGATTTCATTAAAGAAAGCCTTTCGTTATATATTTCTTTTCGCTGCTCGTTCATTACATCATCGTACTTAAGAAGCTGTTTTCTTATGTCAAAATTCATTGCTTCTATTCGTTCTTGAGCTTTTTTAATAACTTTCGAAATCCATCGATGTGTTAAATCTTCATCTTTTTTCATTCCAAGTCTTTGAAGATTTTTTTGCAAATTTGGAGAACCAAAACGCTTTATCAAATCATCTTCAAGGGATAGAAAATATTTCGACGCACCAGGATCACCCTGACGACCAGAACGACCTCGTAACTGATTATCTATACGTCTAGCTTCATTGCGTTCGGTGCCTATAACAAATAATCCTCCTGCTTTGACTACTTCATCATGTGCCTCTGCAACTTCTTTTTTTATTTGTTCAATTTTTGCATTGCGTTCATCATCGTCTTCGAGGTCTGCACATTCGAACATAACGCGTGTTTCAACAGAGCCTCCAAGCTTAATATCAGTTCCACGACCTGCCATATTTGTTGCAATCGTTACAGCTCCAGGAGCACCTGCTTCGGATATTATGTAAGCTTCACGCTCATGTTGTTTAGCATTAAGCACGTTGTGACGAATACCCTCTCGCTTTAATAACTCTGATATGTATTCCGAACGATCAAGATTTGTTGTTCCTACTAAAACCGGTTGACGGCGACCAACGCATTCTTTTATAAGTTTAATCACCGCTCTATCCTTTTCTTCCATAGTCATGTATATCGAGTCTTCCATATCTTTACGTATTACTGGTTTGTTTGGTGGAATGCTAACAACTTTTAATTTGTATATTTCTTCAAATTCAGCCTCTTCTGTCATTGCTGTACCTGTCATACCTGAAAGTTTTGGATACATCCTGAAAAGGTTCTGATATGATATTGACGCTATAGTTTGGCTTTCAGCTTGAACTTTTACCCCCTCTTTAGCTTCCAGTGCTTGATGTAATCCCTCAGAATAGCGACGTCCTTGCATAACACGACCAGTGAATTCATCGATTATTAAAACTTCACCGTTTCTCACCATATAGTCAACATCTCGTCTAAAAAGCTTATTCGCTTTTAACGCGCAGTTAACATAGTAAACTATTGAAACATTGCTAGGATCGTATAAAGGTTTGTCTATTAGTCCGCGTTCCATAAGTTGTTGCTCAATTTTTGCCATTCCTTTTTCAGTAAACGTTATGTTTTTGTGTTTCAACTCAAGTTCGTAATCACCTTCATCAACGTTTTTTACAACATCATTAACAGCAATGTACATTTGTGATGCACTGTCGTCCTCGCCTGAAATGATGAGGGGTGTGCGAGCTTCATCTATTAAAATGCTATCTATTTCATCAACTACAGCGTAGTTAAACGGACGCATGACCATTTCTTCAACGCTAAATTTCAAATTATCCCTTAAATAATCAAATCCAAATTCATGATTAGTTCCATATGTTATATCAGACGCATAAGCCTGACGTTTTTGTTCGTCAAACATTCCACTTAAAATAGTTCCGGTAGATAATCCAAGAAAACCGTAAATTTCGCTCATTTGGGCAGCGTCACGTTTTGCCAAATAATCGTTAACAGTAACAACATGTACCCCTTTTCCACTTAAAGCATTAAGATACACAGGACATGTTTCAGCAAGCGTTTTACCCTCACCTGTTTTCATTTCAGCGATCTGCCCCTTATGTAATGTAATTCCACCTATAAGCTGAACATCGAAGTGTCTCATACCTAATACACGCTTTGAAACTTCTCGAACCGTAGCAAAAGCCTCCGGCAATATATCATCTAATGTTTTCCCATTTGCTAGAGCATCTTTAAATTCAATTGTTTTATGTGATAACTCTTTATCAGTCAGTTTCACAATTTCCGGTTCATACGAATTAATTTTTTTTACTATCTTTGAATACTGGGAAACAACCCGCGAATTTGCCGAGCCAATCAAGCCGGACAAGAATTTTAACATTTTTAGATACTTTGCTTATTGTATTCCTTACTAATGGTATACCAAACTATCGATAACAACAAATGAGTTTCACTAGAGCTGTGAAATACTAGGACTTCAAGTTTTTGCAATGTATTAATTTTTTGCAAAAACAAAGAATAGTTCTGTGTAGTTAGATACCAAATTTAAATAAAATTAATATATTATCCCTACTATTGATAGTGGCGAAAAAAACACAGAAATAAATATGAAATTTTTGCGTTCATTAAGCGTAAAAACAGATAGATTAAAAGAAAAAGGGTTATGCCCTTCAATCTTAAATTTTAATTTAACGAAGTACACATTCGGACATTTTTTTAATGATATTTTTTCAGGGTTAAAAATATTTTTTATGGCATTTCCGATTGTTATATCTTTCGCAATATTTAGTGGAGGATCGCCTATACAGGGTTTAATCACTGTTGGAATAGCTACTGCGGTATCTGTATTTTTAGGTGGCTCAAAATATCAAATAAACTCAATCGCGTGGGTTGTAAGTTTAATATCTCTTGATATCTTCACAAAATATCAATACAAAGGTATGTTATTAACGTCATTCTTTATTGCTCTCGTTTTAGTAATATTTGGAAACATTCGAATAGGAGAGTTACTTAAATACACACCAAAAACATTTTTGAGCGCAATCGCTGTGTGTGTATCATTAACAATCATAGTAACACAAACACAAGTATTACTGAATATTCCAATAACTTATTCTTACCAAAATTTTTATGGTAACTGCACGGCATTATTTTCCGCTTTAAAATGTATTGATACATCGTCTTTATATAGATATTTAATATTCATGGGTAGCTTTGCCATTCTAAGATTATTTTTTAAGCACTTTACTGTATATATAGTTTATTTGATTTGTTGGGGGACCATAGTTTGGTGCGATACATGGAATATTTTTACACTTCCTGATATATTGTCATCTTTAAAAACAATCGGTCAAAGTTTTTTTCAGGATTTAGATAGAAATACTATATTTAACATATCTTTTTCATTCCCGTTTTCCCAAAGTGTGTGCGGAAGTTTGACACTACAATCATTTTCAATTGCTATGATTGTCGCTTGTCAATGTTGCTTTTGTACAGGAATGACAAAAAGCCTCACCGGTGACAATGGTGTTCAAACTAATATGGAACTTATATCAGTTGGCATAGCAAATTTTCTATCAGTAGCAACAGGCGGATTGTTTGTTGCACCAGACATAGATCTTACAGTTAAAAATGTTCAAAGTAAATCGAAATCAACTATTACTTTAATAACAATAGTAGTGACAGTAGGAGCTGTATTATATGTAAAAGATCGCACGTTTAAATATATTCCATCATTTGCATTGTCTTCAATATTAATATATACGGCGCTTCACATATTACGTCAATATTTTTCTACAAAATATTTTAATATAAGAACTGCAGATGCCAAAGTATTTTGGTTAATTCTCGTCGTAGCAATTGGATTTGGATTTGTTTTTGCAATTTTTATTGGTTTTATAATTTCTTTAATGGAGTTCGCCGGAAGAATGCTTGATATAAAAGAAACCTCCGTTGGAACAACAAAAGAACACAATTCGGATGTAACAGAGTTTGTTGCCAATAAATATGGATATATATCAAATAAACGAATACCGTCTAAAATCTTAAAAAAAACGGAAGTTATACAATTTGATAGTATTTTAGGTCTTAATTTGATTAAAAATATTTCAGATACCTTTATTTCATGCGGAAAATTTCCGGATGTTGCTATTATTTACTTTAAAAATGTACCGTTTTTTGACGCATATGCTTTTAATGCACTTAAAGACTTTGTAAAAATCGCTTCGGAACGACACACCACAGTAATGATAACAGGCACAAACGGACTATTACTTGAACTTCTTAAACGAAAAGCCAAGGAATACAATTCTGGGAATGTGTTCGGGTATATTGTTCCTAGTTTTTCGGAAGCTGTAAGACAAACTGTTTATAGGCTCGGTCCACATAACGTTATTTCGAAATAAATAAAAGTAGCTATAATTTTAACGGTACAAATTTTATTTTGAAGTGATGCCGAAATTACTTAAAAAATAATTGTTTTCTAATTATTATTCTTTAATTTATCTTCTTGTCATAAAACTCAGTGTAAAAATCAACGTTACAACTATACAAATGCTCAATAACATAAATTTAATGACTAAACTAAAAATAAGCCACATTATTAAGATTTCAAAAATAATGTACGGCAATAAAAACGAAGATAACTGATTATTGTAAATGAACTTTTTTTTCGAATTTTCAAAACCGCTCTCATATCCGCAACGATCTCTTTGTTCGGTCTTCGTCTTTACACAATCGTTATTTGTCAATTTAGGTAACTGAGACAACGAAATAGCGCAAACAGATATTCCAAGACACACGAGCAAAACGATAAAAAAATCGTTTTGCACTATTACCGCCTACGGCGAAAACAAGCCGGGATATCAAAATTTTTATCATCGTCTTTTTTTCTCGTCGCTTGCTCATTCGAAACGCTATACGACGATGCATCACTTTTATTTCCAAGCCTTTCGAAAAAAGATCGTGCTTTGCGCTGCGAACTTTTATCAGATGGTTCACGTTGTCCATTATTGAGATCTATTTGAGAATAAGCTGACTCATTACTTTTGTCTGCGTTTTCAAAATTTTTTGAATTTTTCTGTTGAACAAAATTTGAGTTGTCAAAATCCTCCTTATCTAAATTATCACTTGACATGTCTGAAAATTCAGATTGCTTCCGTGAATAATTTTGTTCCGGACCAATCCCCGTTGCCACAACGGAAACTCTGATTCTTCCATTAAGTTGATCATCAAATGTGGAACCAAATATTATATTTGCATCTGGATCTGCTTCTTCACGAATTTTATTTGCGGCTTCATCTACTTCATACAAGGTCATATCGTATCCGCCCATTATACTAATGAGAATGCCTTTAGCCCCTTTTAGAGACACATCGTCAAGGAGCGGATTTGAAATCGCGGATTCAGCAGCGTCTAAGGCTCTGCGTTCACCATCGCTTTCCCCCGTTCCCATCATTGCCTTCCCCATTTCGCCCATAACGGCACGAATATCTGCAAAATCAAGGTTAATAAGCCCTGGTTTTGTCATTAAATCTGTAATACCTCTTACCCCGGAATATAGGACGTTATCTGCCATTTTAAACGCATCTGCTAGAGTTGTACTTTCATTTGCTAATCTGAACAAATTTTGATTAGGAATAACGATAAGAGTATCTACATATTGTTGAAGTTCTTTAATGCCTTCGTCTGCAATACGTGTACGATTTGGTCCCTCAAATGAAAATGGTTTTGTAACGACACCTATCGTTAAAATTCCGCTTTCTTTCGCAATTCGGGCAATAACCGGAGCTGCTCCTGTTCCGGTACCTCCCCCCATGCCTGCGGCAATAAAAACCATATTTGACCCTTGTATTATTTTAAGTATATCCTCTGAGGATTCTTCTGCGGCAGCTTTGCCGACGCCAGGTTTTGAGCCCGCTCCTAGTCCTTGAGTTACAGATAAACCAAGTTGCAAACGTTGAACTTCGTCAACTAACGATTGTTTTAAGGCTTGAGCGTCTGTATTTGCGACAAAAAAAGTAACCCCTTCAAGATTTGAACGGATCATATTATTGACAGCGTTTCCACCTGCGCCACCAACTCCTATTACCATTATTTTTGGTCCCAAAGAGGTGTCGTTTATTGCATCTGATACAAAAGTCGAAGTGCTATCAGCAGTAGCATTCATTTCATTTAAACCGTTCATTGTACGGGGCATTATCTTTTATTCATATATCCTTAGATACTTTTATTGTACAGTGTGTTGTGATTAATTAAAAGTGATTAACATTTTCAAATAAGCGATGGAAACAAGATTGAAATTAATACATTTTTCTGGAAGATGTACCACATTGGTACGATATTGTACCGCATAACAATGGCATGACGAATAGGTTATTAACAATGTTGAGTAAATAAATTCTAGGTGCTACACTGCCTAAGTCGTGTAGCTCTGAACATACAAGTACATGAATGGTTTTGAACATAGCGTATCCGGAATGCCTCATTCCGGTAATAGTACCCTTACTACGGAATGTTCTGACATTTGGAGCAAAACACTCTTACATATTCAAAATACGGTGGGCACCGCTTCATTTAAAACATGGATTTCAAAGCTACACTTAATAAATTTTGACAACAATACTTTAAATTTATATGTTAATTCAAATTTTGTAAAAGATACAATATTAGCGAAATACTCTGACGAAATACTGAAAAGTGTTCAAGTATATGCACCTAGAATAACATCAGTTGATATTGTTGTTATTGAAGATGAATTTAAACAACATGAACATTGCACATTAAACTCCAACAAGGTCGATCGTTCTGCAACAGAATCCAATAAGTTCGATTATTTATCAGTTCCAGGTTCTCTATTTAATAAATCTTGGCAAACAAAGCTATCAAATACAGCAAGTTCAGAACCTATAACTAAAATTATTAGTAAAAACGTTTCATTAGATAAAAAGTTCACTTTTGAAAATTTTGTTGTAGATCAATCAAATGAATTTGCGTACGTCGCAACAAAAGATGTAGCTAGAAATAGCACTGTAAATTTTAACCCACTATTTTTATACGGTGGCGTCGGCATGGGAAAAACTCACCTAATTCAAGCAATCGCCTGGTATAAAAGGAAAAATCAATCAAATAAAAAAGTTCTTTACGTGTCAGCCGAAAGATTTATGTATTTATTTTTAAAATCTTTGCGTCTGAAAAACGGAATAAATTTTAAAGATTTTTTTAAAGATGTTGATGTTCTTATAATGGATGACATTCAGTTCATTTGTGGAAAGGAAAGCACTCAAGAAGAGTTTTTACACGTATTCAACAAATTCGCTAGTGATGATCACCAAATCATTCTATCCGCAAACAAGGCCCCAGGAGAGTTAACAGGGTTAAGTAATACATTAAAATCCCGACTCAGTGGCGGACTCGTTGTTGATGTACATCCGTCAACGTATGAGTTACGAGTTAAGATACTTCAACAGAAATCAAAACAATTAAAAATACAAATTCCTGAATGTGTTGTTGACAAATTGGCTTGCAATATAACGTCAAGTGTCAGGGAGCTTGAAGGTGCTTTGAATAGACTTGTTGCACACTCAACACTTATTGGAAAAAACATATCTTTGGAAATGATTAAAGATGTACTAGATGATTTGCCTATTGCTAAAGAACACACTGTTTCACTTCAGTCTATACAAAGCCAGGTGTGTGGTTCTTTTTCCATCAGTTTGTCAGAAATGCTATCTCAAACCCGGATTAAGACAGTTGCGGTTGCAAGGCAAGTTGCTATGTATCTAACTAAGGAGCTTACAAATTATTCCTATTCGGAAATAGGTAAACTTTTCGGAAATAGAAACCATTCGACAGTTATTTACGCTGTAAAGTCAATAAAAAATAGAATTAGGGAGGATTTTAATTTTTTGAAAAGTATCGAAAGTTTAAAAAAATCTTTATAATCGCTACAAATTACAATAAAACCTGTGTAACAAATAACTTTGTCAACAGGTTTTATAATAAAAAACAAATATTCTTATATAACTAATTCTGCCCCTCTGTTTACTGTAACAGTTGACGCGTCCCCCATAATGAAACTATCAAATTCATATCTTGTAAGTTTTGGTTGGTAAGCATCAATTATGCCAGAGCCTGAATCTATGGTAGGAATTTCAACTTGTTCATTAAACGTTATATTATTTCCTGCTCCAGTATCAAAAGTTATCTTTTGGTCTCCAAGAGAAATTGGAGGTCTTTTAATATCGTTTGTTCCGCTCTCGTCTAAAAATTTTAATAAAAACGATTTATTCTCTGGATTGCATGATGTAAAATCTACAGCAACATAACTATTGGATGCAGCAAAGTTTACTTCATTTAGTTTGTCGTTTAACTTTACCTTGTTGCTTACGAATCCGGTATTATCTCCTGAAAAAATTAATTTTGAAAAGCTTACAGAACCATTAGTTACAGATAAGTCTTTGTTGTACGCAAGCTTTGTTTTGAATTCAAATTCTGTGTTAGAACCATCATACGATGATAAAGCGATCTGAATGTTTTCCGGCCACTTAATAAACGAATTTTTATTATCGTTTTTCTCTTCTGTGTTAAAGTTCGAGTAGAAATCGAAATTAACTTCTGTATTTGGGGCGTCAACTACTATCAGGCCTTTTTTTTCTGCTTGATAACGTGTATAAACTCCATCTGCATTCGTTATTATAGTTTTTATAGCTCCATCATATGAGACTGATTTGCTCGTTGAATTATAAGTAACAGCAGTGTCAGCTTTTTCTATTATATGATCTTGTATTTTTACATTATTTAATGTTACATTTTTTAAATAATTCGCATTATTATTTGTAGAATTGTTAGGCTTTTTACTGGAAATTAAACGTGACAATCGCTCTTTGATTGCGTTAGCATAATTTGTTCTTGTTGTCTCATCTCCTATGTCATACAGGCGAAGAGGAAAATCTGCATTGGCAAAATAATCCATGTCACCTGTATCTTCGGTGCTATAGTACCCCAAAAATGTATTTCCTGTGTTCTTTTCTGCAGTGTTTGTTCTATTCGTTTCGGGCTCTGATACTGTTTTATCTAACAAATATCCACCATTAATGGTCATTTCTTGCAAAACTCCGTTAACTTCTGAAGCATCAAAAATACCATCTGTTGTTACCGTCGGAGGTTCTCCGTTCATTATCCGTCTTGGAATGTTGTCAGAAACTTGTCCTCGTACTTTTATTATTGGCTGTCCATTTAAAACAGGCACTCCTATTAATTTTAATCTTTTGTCAACATTTATTACTGCAGGACGTATTCTACCTCCTAGATCTATGGTGGATGTTGTTATTTCAGATTGATCGCTTGCAATTAATTCTTCTTCGAAGGATGCATCACCACCGTTCACAATTAATTTTCCACCTGAAAGTATTGTTACGCTCTGTTTGGCTGTAAGTCCGGTATTCCCTGACATCATCGGACTCGGTGGCTCAAAATTTATCGTCACCGTTCCTTTAATCCTATATCCAGCTGGGTTTTGTTCCCATGTAGATGCCGCACCTGCATCTACAGTCAATGTTCCTATATCCGTAGGATCCGTTAAAGGAACCACACCCCCTCCGTCTATTATGGGGATGGCTGATGCTTGGGTAACGTTTGTGGTTCCGTAGATGATTGTTCCAAATATTGCAAATATGCCAGTGAGTAGAAGTTTTTTCATACATTCCTTTCTAAAACACGAAAGAAGCAAATAATTGCTTCCTTTATAAAAACAAAATTGTAGCTGTCAAACACCAGACCAAAAATCAAACAATACCGATTTTTGATACGCTTTTAAGCTACCAATCATTTTATAAAATGAAATTATTAAAAATTTATTGAGACAGAACAAGATATGTATTTATTCTGTCAATTTAAATTTTATCCGTCCTTTTTGGTCAACATCAACGACTTCAACCGATACTTTTTGTCCAACAGATAAGATATTAGAAACGGATTGTCCTTTTTTAATATTTAATTTGCTTATGTGAAGCATTCCGTCACGAGTTCCTATAGAAACAATAGCTCCAAAGTCTGCTATACGCGTAATAGTGCCTAGAAACGTTTGACCGATTTTTGGAACGTTGCAGATAAGTTCAATTTCATTTATGGCTTTTTCTAGAAATATTTTTGTTGACGTACATACCGTGACTTTTCCATCGTCAGCTATATCAATTTTTGCATCATACCTATCGCAGAGATCTTTAATTGTCTTTCCTCCAACACCTATTAGATCTCGTATCTTATCCTTGTTTATTGTAATAACTGAGACTTTCGGAGCATTCTCATTTAATTCTAGTCTCGGCGTCGGTATTGTGTCTGTAATCAACTTGAGAATGTGTAAGCGCCCCTCGTGTGATTGAGATAATGCGTCTTTTAAAATTTCTTTAGTAATGCTTGCAATTTTAATATCCATTTGAAGTGCTGTGATGCCTTTTGCAGTTCCAGCAACTTTAAAATCCATATCTCCTAAATGGTCTTCATCGCCCATAATGTCCGACAAAATGACATATTTATCACCTGTTTTTATAAGCCCCATAGCAATTCCCGCAACCGGAGATTTTATTGGCACACCTGAAGCCATTAATGATAATGATCCTCCACATACTGTTGCCATAGATGAAGAGCCGTTCGATTCAGTAATTTCCGAAACTATACGTACGGTATACGGAAACTTACACTCTGATGGCATAACTGCCGATAAAGCTCTCCAGGCAAGTTTTCCGTGTCCTATTTCACGCCTGCCAGGAGCGGACAACCTTCCAATTTCACCCACTGAGAATGGTAAAAAATTATAGTGTAATAGGAACTTTTCTTTGCTTTCTCCAGAGACATCGTCAATAATTTGGACATCTGACAATGAGCCCAATGTTGTAATTACTAAAGCTTGGGTTTCTCCTCTTGTAAATAAGGCACTTCCGTGAACGTTTGGAATTACGTCAATTTCACAAGTTATAGGTCTAATTTGTGTTGATAAACGTCCGTCAATTCTTGTTTGTGTTTCAATTATTTTTTGTCTCATTATCTGAGATAACAACTTCTCAAAAAGAATTTCAACATTAGTTTTTTGATCTTCACCAATTTTCTCAATAACGTTTTTTCGCAGTTCTACAATTGCTGACAGACGTTTTTGTTTCTGTTGTATCGAAAGGGCATTAACAATACCGTCATATGAAAATTCGCGGACTTCATTTACAAGTTCTGGATATTTATCTTTCAGTGGTGTTACAGACAACTCAGGTCTGCCTACTTTTTCTTTTAATCTATATATCATATCAATCACTGGCTGGATTGCATTAAAACCAAACATGATACCGTCAAGGACTATGTCTTCAGATAGCTCACTAATTTGAGACTCAACCATCAAAATACCGTCTTTACTACCAGCTACAGTTAAGTCCATTAAAGTACTGTCTGTTGGATTTAAAATATATCCTCTATCTTTTGTGTACCCAACTTTGCACCCGGCTATTGGACATTCGAAAGGAACACCAGATATTGATATACATGCAGCTGCCCCAATAATTGCAACAATGTCTGGCGGACAATTTTTGTCATAGCTCAATAATGTACATATAACTTGGACTTCGTTGTAAAAACCTTCTTTGAATAGTGGACGTATCGGTCTATCTATAAGTCTTGAAACGAGTGTTTCATGTTCTGAAGGTTTTCCTTCTCTTTTTACAAATCCACCAGGAAGTCTACCAGCAGCGTAAAAGCGTTCCTGATAATTTATTGTCAGCGGGAAAAATCCTGTTTCTTCCGATTGTTCTTTTGAGTAAACGCACGTGCATAAAATCGTAGTATTCCCATATCGAACAAGAACAGCTCCATCAGCTTGTTTTGCAATATGCCCAGTTTCTAATACAAGAGTATTCCCAGCCCATTCAATTTTTTCTTCGACTTTGTTCATTAATAAATACCTTTTAATAAACTATTTTGTATACAAGTAAACCTATTTAAATTTTAACATACAGGTTACTCATAACATATTGATACAATCGTATAACTTTTCGTACCAGCAGGCACCCGAACATCAATTGTATCATTAATTTTTTTTCCAATAAGAGCCTTAGCAATTGGAGCTGTTATAGGCATTAAACCTGATTTAATATCAGCTTCATCACTTCCAACTATTTGAAATTTGGATACATCTCCCGTATCTTCATCCATAATTTTAACTGTTGCTCCAAACTTCACATTATCGGCTGTTATTGTGCTTGCATCAATAACTGTTGCCCGTCCCAATCTATCCTCTAAAATACGAATTCTAGATTCGATTACTGCCTGTTTTTCCTTTGCTGCATGATATTCTGCATTTTCCGACAAATCTCCCAACTCTCGAGCAGATGCTATAGCTTCTATAACAGCCGGTCGTTCATTATTTTTCAAATTACGCAATTCAGCCTGCAACTTGTTATATCCCCTCAATGTCATTGGAATGTTATGTTCTATTGTCATTTTTTCTTTCTATTTTTTAATCATGTCAATATTGACTGTATCACTTATCAAAAAAAACCGCAAACCTTCTTTCTTCGTGCAGAAAAATACGCGTTTTTTTAGACAAAATCTCACTTTAGGAGAAAAACAGCAAGTAATCCGATGTAAATCAATCTCTGAGTAGCTCATTAATTTTCGTTTTTGACATAACCTCGGATGTGACGCGTTTTATTACTACAGCACAGTTAATATTACATCCATTGCTTTGATAACTTCCAGGAACAACAACAGATCCAGGCTGTATTTTTCCATAACTTTTTTTGCCAGTTGTACGATCAATAATTCTTGTTGACGAAGTAATAATCGTGCCTGCCGCAATTACTGAATTTTCGCAAACAATAACTCCGTCTAATATCGCACTTTTGGCTCCTATAAAACAATTGTCTTCTATTATTACAGGCACAGCAACTGCCGGCTCAAGAACTCCTCCAATGCACGCTTGAGCCGATATATGACAATTTGCTCCTATTTGAGCACATGAGCCTATAACAGCGTTAATATCAATCATTGTTTTGGCTCCTATATATGATCCAATATTTATGCAACTCGGCATTATCACCGCACCTTCAGATATGTGGGCATAGTCTCTTATTATCGCTCCTGGAATTTTTCTGTATTTTCCATCATACGGTAATAGTCCAAATTTATCAAAAGCGTCATATTCCTGAGGTTGTGATTTAAAATATTTAAACGCAAGTAGTATTGCTTGCTTAATCCATGTGTTCACGATCCATTTGCCATTTTGTTTTTCCGCTACGCGTATAGCACCGTCTCTTACATGCTTGAGAACATTTTGAATAACTGAAATATCAATATCTTTTTCTTCTAACATTTTTTCAATTTTATTTTTTAAAATATCCATTTTTTTGATGTATCAAATATGCACTGCCACAGATTTAGAGCTTACCTTTTTTTGAGCACCTTTTGCAAAAATTATCATTTTGCTTGCCGTGAGAGTTGTCGTATATAATCACAAATGTTAAGGGAATTTTAAGGATTATTCAATGAAATTTAGAGCAATATTGATAATATTGTCTTCGTTTGCGTTATCAAATCAATTAATCGCAAGCGAAAAATCCATTCAGGAAGATGTCGCGAACAGCGAAATAAGAAAAGCTTTATCGAACTTGGATGGGCAACAGGTCAGAATGAAATCTAAGCCATTGGGATTAGTATTAGAGAAGACAGAAAATTCGTACACAGTTTTTGACTATTGGTCAAATCCACTTAAAGAAGGAATATTTAAGCCCGAGATTATACCCGCTGAAAATGTAACTGATGGAGTTGTTGTAAAAATAAACGGAACGCCAAACTTAGTTCTATTACAAGATTTTCAACGAAAAGATTATGTGATCTTGAAAAATGCAGGAAAAAATCCGGAAATTAATATTGTTAAAAAAGATCTTGCCGGTAAATGTAAATATATTTATTTTACGTGGAGTATTGGCTAATTTACATTGCGGGTATTAACAGCTCCCGCAACTGTTTATAACTTTTTTTAAATACTTTCCAGTTTTTGATACAGTGGATTTTGTAAGTTCTTCAGGAGTTCCAGTAAAAATAATTTCTCCGCCTTTTTCTCCTCCATTTAATCCCATATCCACAACGTAATCAGCGTTTGCAACAACATCTAAATCGTGCTCTATTACAACAACAGTTGCGTCTTTTTCAATTAATTTTTGAAATACTTTTAGTAAAGAACGAACGTCAAGAGGATGTAAACCGATAGTTGGCTCATCAAAAACAAAAATAGTATTTTCTTGTTTTCTGCCAATTTCAAAAGACAATTTTAATCTTTGAGCTTCTCCGCCTGACAGTGTTGTTGTTGCTTCTCCAAGAGTTAAGTAGCCTATACCTAAACTACACAATTTCTCTAAGCGTTGTTTAATTACAGGAATATCTTGAAACATATCTATTACATTATTAATTTCCAATTTCATAACATCAGATAAAGAACGATCTTTATACTTTATTTGTTCAACTGTTTTTGAGTATCGCGATCCACGACATTCAGGACATGTAATTTCAACATCAGGTAAAAACTGTACATCAAGATTTATTATTCCAGTTCCGTCACATGTAGTACATCTTAGCGAACCAGTGTTATATGAAAAATCACCAGCTTTATATTGTGCGGAAGTTTTAGCAAAAACTTTTCTTAATTCGTCGTGTACATTTACATAAGTTGCAACAGTTGATCGAACATTTGCACCGATTGGTGTTGCGTCAATAAGTTTTATTTGTCTTATTCCGTCGGCATTAATATTAATGATATGTTGCGGTAACCTCTTGCCTGAAATGTTGCATTCAATTGCAGGAACAAGACTTTCTAAAATAAGCGTTGTTTTACCGGACCCTGAAACTCCTGTTACAACAGTAAATCGACATTTTGGAATTTTTAAACTTAAAGGCTTGACAGTATGAATTTTGTCAATTTTCATATCAATCGTACCGCGTTTAAATATACAGTCTGTAGCTGTTGGTCGTACCCTTGGATTATAATCGCCAGATAGAAACCTTCCTATCTTTGACAAAGGATTTTTTATTGTTTCAGCAATAGTTCCTGTATTTATTACGTTACCACCATTAATTCCAGATCCTTCGCCCAATTCAACAATCCAATCAGCTTTTGAAAGTATTTGAGCATCATGATCAACAAGAACAACCGAATTGCCATCGGAAACAAGGTCGTTCATTACTGTTATTAACCCAGCAATATTGGACGGGTGTAGTCCTATTGACGGTTCATCGAGAATATATAGGACGCCAGTAGTACGGTTTCTAACAACTCTAGCTAACTGCATTCTTTGACGTTCACCAGTCGATAATGTAGAGCTTGCTCTATCTAGCGAAATATAATCTAAACCTAGATCAATTAATTTTTTCGCAGGTACATTAAAACTTTCACAAATTGCTTCTGCCATCGGACGCATTTTTTCAGGCAAGGATTTAGGAATACCGTTTACCCAATCGACAACTTCAGATAATGTCATATTACAAACTTCATCAAGTGACATATTTCTTAATTTCGGCATTCGTGCAATTTCTGAAAGACGTGTCCCGAAGCAATCAGGACACAACTCCTCTTTTAAAAATTTTTCAACTCTCTTCATTCCTTTTTCGTCTTGTACTTTTGATAGAGCATTTTCAACTGTACGTATTGCGCTGTAATATGTAAAATCTAGCTCTCCTGCTAAATTAGTTGTTTTTGACTTGTATAAAATATGTTTCTTTTCGGGCTTTCCTCTATATACTATTTCTTTTTCCTCATTGGTTAAATTTTTGAATGGTATATTGGTTCTTACCCCCATTTCTCGACACACATCAATCATTAGAGACCACATTAAAGTTTTCCACGGTGCAACAGCTCCTTCATCTATACTTAAGTTTTCATCTGGTACAAGCGTTGATATATCAACGGTTCTAACAGTGCCAGTGCCATCACATTTTTTACATGCTCCTTGACTATTGAAAGCTAGTTGCTCTGCTCCGGGAGCAAAAAAACACTCACTACACACTTCACAAATTATTTCTTTACCAGAAGCTACTGCTAAAGTAGGTTCTGAGTAATGACCGTTAGGACAGCGATGACTTGCAAGCCTTGAAAACATAAGTCTTAAATTGTTAAGCAATTCAGTGCTAGTTCCAAATGTCGAACGTATTCCAGGAACTGAAGGTCTCTGATGAAGAGCAAGAGAAGCGGGAATATATAAAACCTCGTCAACATCGGCTTTTGGTGATTGACTCATTCTTCGTCTTGTGTAAGTCGAAAGTGCTTCTAGATACCTTCTTGATCCTTCGGCGTACAAAACGCCCAACGCAAGCGAGGACTTTCCTGAGCCAGAAACCCCCGCTATCCCGACTATCTTGTTTAAAGGTATTTCTATATCAATATTTTTAAGGTTATGTACTTTTGCTCCTCTTATTAATATTTTGTTTGGTTTTAATTTATTGCTCATTTTTACAAGTAACTATAATACATTAATAATATAAATATAAAACATCATACTAAAAGTAATAAAACATAACATGTTACATTGCCATTGATTTCAGAACAGAATTTTCTGACATATTCTGTTTTATTTGTTTTATTTTTAATATCTTTACTTTGCGTGGATCTGCATCTAACACTTCAAATTCGAGGTTTTGCTCTGATAACGTTATAAGCTCTCCTTTAGTCGGCACACGACCAAGAATTGATGATAACATTCCTCCTATCGTATCAATGTCGTCATCAATAGGTTTAATTTCAATATTTCCATATTTTTTTATTTCATCGAATGTTGATTGCCCGTCAACAGATACTGTTCCATCAGCGTTTCTTATAACCTTTTTTTTATTATGTTTTATATCTGATGCATCTTTAATATCTCCAATTATTTCTTCAATCAAATCTATAAATGATACAATCCCATCTACTCCCCCGTATTCGTCTATTACAGTAGCAACCTTAATGCCGCTTTCTTTCATTTTAAATAGCAAATCAAGCGTACGCATTGTTGGCGGAACAAATAAAACTTCTTTGACGAAATTACTTGCATTAAACGGTTTGTTCATATTGATCCAGTTCGCAACATCTTTTAGTCGAAGCATACCGACAACATTATCCAGAGTTCCACGATATACAAGAATTGCAGAAATTTGATTATCAACAAATTTTTCCAAAACTTCCTCAATTGGTGCTGTTATTGGAATCGAAATAATAGATGTGCGTGGTATCATTACCTCTTGAACTTGCGTATTCCTGAGTTCAAGAACGTTTCCAATCATTTCTCGTTCATTCCGTGCTATAGATTGATTTAAATCAGATTCATCACTTTCTATTAGTTCCTCTATTGTGTCCCTTGATAGAAGTTTTCTATCTTTCTTTTTGAAAAACTTAAAAACATTGTCAATTAAAAAATTACGTTTTTTATTTTGTTCGCTACGTTGTCGACTACACATATAGTGTGCTTAACCCCTGATATACGGATCTTCTATATCAAATTGAGCTAAAATGTTCGTTTCTAATCGCTCCATTTCAGCTCGTTCGTCCGTCTCCACATGATTTAATCCTAGCAGATGTAAAAGTCCATGTACGAATAGATGTGTACACCTATCAAAGAACGGTTTATTGAACGTCTTCGCTTCCAACTTTACTGTTTCGTATGCAATAGCAATGTCTCCAATACAAATGTTGTTTGGATCCGGAATTAATTCTTCAAATGTTTCATATTGAGGAAACGAAAGCACATTTGTAGGAGCATCCACATTTCTAAAATCGTAATTGAGTTGATGTATTTCGTCATTGTTTGTTAGAAGTAAATTTACTTCACAATTTTTTAAATTCATAGTTTTAACTGTTTCATCAAGAATTTTGGGCAACATATTCTGCCAATCATCAAAATTTTTTTCTGTTTCCCAAACATTGAAATTTACGCAAATGTTTAGAATATTTTCGTTCATACAACTTGCCCGATAACACAATTTTCCTCTGCCGATTTTATCAAAACATCTTTGAATTTTCCTATTAAATCTTTCTCGCTTTCAACAACTACAGACTGCATATATACATTTTTCCCTATGTATTGTTTTACCCGTTTCCCTTTTTTGTAAAAAAGTACTTCCTGTGTTTTATCAACTAACGCTTTGTTAAAAGTTATTTGATCCTGTAAAAGTGTATCTTGTAGTATTTTTAATCGTTGTTCTTTTATTTTTTCAGGTACTTGGTCAAGCATTTTTGCTGCCGGAGTTCCTGAACGAGGGCTATATTTAAATGAGTACGATATTGTGTACTTTACTTGCTCAACTAATCTAAGTGTATCCTTAAAATCTTCTTCTGTTTCGCCAGGAAACCCTACTATAAAATCTGATGAAAACTGTATTGCTGGGCATATTTCACGAAATTTATTTAATTTATATAAATATTCTGCAGATGTATATCCTCTATTCATTTGTTTAAGAATTCGATCGCTACCTGATTGTACTGGTATATGCGTAAAAGGTACTAGTAATGGAATTTCATTATGCACATACATGAGAGCTTCATTAAAGTCTTTCGGATGCGATGTTGAATAACGCAACCTACGAATTCCTGGTAATTGTGCTACGGCTTGTAGCAATTGTTCAATACGCCATGTTGCTTTGTGATGCCCGATAGTAATATATGGAGCTTCTCCATGATATGAATTAACATTTTGTCCCCATAACACTAATTCTTGAGCACCATTGTCAAGTAACCATTTTGCTTCTTCTAATATGTCCTTTACTGGTCTCGAGTACTCACGTCCTCTTGTATAAGGCACTATACAGTACGTACAAAAGTTATCACATCCTTCTTGAATCGCTATATGCTCACTAATGCTAACATTTCTTTTTTTAGGACAACTTAAAAATTTATCCATTTTGTAAAATGTACTATCAATAATACGTTCACGTTCGCCCTTTAACACCTTATCAATATATTCCGGTAACTTATGATAAGTCTGAGGACCAAAAGATATATTAATTGACGGCGCTCTTTCAAATAAACGTTTTCCTTCTGATTGTGCAATACATCCACCAACAGCTATAACTTTAGCATTTACAAATTTAAGCCTACCAATATCTGATAGTAATTTATGGACAGCCTTTTCTCGTACGTTACATGTATAAAATATCAATACATCAGCATCATATGGATTCAAAACCTGTGTATACCCTTTACTTACTAGCAGGTCTGCCATTTTGTTGCTGTCGTATACATTCATCATACAGCCATATGTTTTTATATAAAAAGATATCATATTAATTAAAATTACGTTTTATCGTTTCTTCAACAGTATATCGCGATAATGCACGTAAGCACATTTACTTTGTACAACACAACAACAACCTGTTGTCAATGTATCTACGGTAATACATCACATGGATTAATTGGCTTACGCTTTTTACCGTTTGTTGTTTTATCAAGTTCGAAATACAAAGCTGGATTTGTTGTCATTCCTCTAATACCTGACTGAGAAACCAACGCTACATGATCGCCAGCTGATACTCTTTGTCCTGCTTTTACTTTAAGGTCAATCAAGTTTGCATATATTGAAACTTTTTCTAACTCTTTATGCTGAATGACTATCATATTGCCAAATCGTACAAGTTGTTCGTTATTGGATTTTCCAGCCATTTTAACAACACCGTCAGCTATAGCTTTCACCGGAGTGCGCCCAGGCGTCGAAATTAGGATATTCCCAGATTGTCTGTCGAATGCTTTCGTAATACGTGAACGACCATTTGCTACTGGCCATACGTATGTAGTTGTTGAAATTGGAGTTTCGTCAACTTCGACTAATTCTTGTGTGTTACCCAACTCTATAGCAGTACGTTCTTCTGATTGTTCTAGACAATCATTTGATGATTGCTCTACCGGTTCATTTTGTAAACTTTTGTCCAAAACAGTTTCATTTGATGAAATACCATATTCTGTTTCAAGTCCACCTTTTTGAACTATTGCAACATTAGAATTTTGAACAACAGATGTTTGACTAACGCTTTGACTTTGTGTGAAATTTGTACCGCTAGGCTTACATGGTACAACAATACGTTGACCTATATGTAAAGAATAAGGAGGAAGCAAATTATTCTTTCTAATCAATTCTCCTCTTGTCACCCCATAAGCAGTAGCTATAGAACCGATTGTATCACCGTTTTGTACAATGTACAAATCGTTCTCTGACACTATATTATGATGTCGCAACTCAACTGGAGTTTCTTCGTATTCGCGGTGCTCTCGACTGCACGCGGTTAACAATATACAACAGATTATTGAGACTAAATACTTATTTGTACCGTTCATCACATAGCTCCTTCAAATCAGTCAGAGATTTGTTATTGGTCATGTTAACAGTTAATGGAACAATTGTTATGTATCCATCCTCGATAGCACAGTTATCCGTATATTCATTAGATGCTCTATCATAGGAATACATTCCAACATCAAGCCAATAATATGGAAAACCGCGGGGATCAATATCTTTAATCATTCTATCTTCAATTGTTCGTATGCCGTGCGGAACAACTTTAATTCCTTTAACTTCATTAACTTCCACAGCTGGAAAATTAACACATAGATATTCTCCACGTTTAAAGATATATGAATTAATAATTTTATTTAGTATTATTCTAGTATACCGTTCCGCAACCGCCCAGGAAATTGTTCTATCTGGGTATCTCTGTTGACTGAATGCTATTGCTGGAATTCCGAATAAAGATGCTTCTCTTGCAACGGCAACAGTTCCGGAATATATAACATCTTCCGCAATGTTAGTATCGTTATTAATTCCTGATAACACTAAATCAGGTAAACTCTCTGTTGCAAATAAATGCCTTAATCCGAATAACATACAATCAACTGGAGTACCTTCAACCATGTAATGTTTTGGCTTAGTTTTATTTACACGCAATGGAGACATAAGCGTAACACTATGCGATGTAGCACTTCTGTTTATCGCAGGAGCGATAACAGTGATATCGTTAGAAAATTCAGATGCGATATTTTCTAGCAACGCGATCCCAGGTGCTGATATTCCATCATCGTTTCCTATCAAGATTTTTTTCATATTTTAGTTGTCTTTTAAGAAAATGTACATCAATGATAGGTTAGCATCTGCTACCTTTATGATGTAAGATAACTTACTATAATATTCAACCGAAGCATCCCCTCCACTGTAAGAATCATACGCCCTTTATTAAGGTAGGCGTATTCATTGTCTATTAGTTGCTTAATCTTAAAATAAAAATTATGCGTCTTGAGTATCTCTTTGTCATAATCATTTATATTTATGCCAAGTTTTGTTCTAAGTCCCATTAATAATTTTTCTGTATATACTTCTTCATCAAACAATTCTTCAATTTTAAATACAGGATTTTTTGCCCAATTGCACCATTTGACTATATTACAACACTGAGATATAGCACATTTTCTACCGTTTTTGCTGTGTACCCTAGAGTGAGCCCCAGCTCCGACACCGTAGTAGTCTTCATAATTCCAATATGACAAATTGTGTCGACTATATAAAGGTTTATAGCCAGTACATGTTTTTGCAAAGTTTGAAACCTCATACATTTCGAAGTTATTAGCTTCAGCGATTTCAAAAGTTTTTCTTAAGAATTTATCTGATACGGACGGTTTTGGCAAAAATCCTTTATCAATCAAATGTTTCATGTACGTGTTATCCTCAATAATCAGTTCGTACAACGATACATGCTGAATTGGAAGTTGCAATGCTTTTTTAAGTTCTTGTACCCAATCTTCGACCTTTTGACCAGGTCGGTTATATATTAAATCAATAGAAACGTTATTGAATGTATGACACATTTCGTATACACAAGTTAATGCATCGTATGAGTTATGAATACGACCCAAAATTTTTAAATCTGCATCTATAAATGACTGAATTCCTATCGATAAACGATTTATTCCTGCTTCTTTGTATCTTTTAGCTTTATTTTTGTCTATTGTTTTTGGGTTTACTTCAAGTGTTATTTCTGCATCAGATGTAATATTAAATGTATTATGTATGTGTGTTAATATTTCTTCTATAAATTCAACGGATAACAACGATGGAGTGCCTCCACCAAAATATATGCTTGTAATTTTTTCGCCTTTGTAAAATTCTCTATTGAATAAATTTAATACGTTTGCATATAAAGGTAAATATAGTATTGAGTTTGTTCTTTTACACGCAATACTATTGAAATCGCAATAGTAACACTTTGAAAGACAAAAAGGGTAGTGAATATATATTGTACTCACTTATTCGCAGAGTTTTTGCAGTATTTGCACAGCATTAAGAGCTGCACCTTTGCGAAGATTATCGGCGACGACCCAGAAAGTTACACCATTATTAAGTTCTGGTACTTGGCGTAACCTAGTAACAAAAACGTCATTTTTTCCAGCAACATCAATTGGAGTAAAACAATTGTCTGAAAAACTTATACCTGGATACCTTGATAAAGCCGTTAGCGTTTCAAACATATTCACTTTACGTTCAAAGTATGCTGTAACCGATACGGCGTGTCCTACCATCACCGGCACTCTCACACACGTTGCAGTTACAGAAATATTTGGAAGATCTAGGATTTTTTTTGTTTCATTAATCATTTTTAATTCTTCTGCTGTATAATTCGAAATATCTATATTCCCTATAGCAGGGATTACGTTATAAGCTAACTGATGTTTGAAAATATTATTTTTGATGTATTTTTTTTCATTCAAAGCTTTAAATTGATCTTCAAGTTCTTGAATACCGTCTTTGCCCGCACCGCTCGCGGATTGATAAGTTGAAAAAACAACATCTTTTAAACTGTACAAATCATGTAAAGGTTTTAGTGGCAATACAGCCTGAATTGTTGAACAATTGGGGTTAGCTATGAGTTTTGATGTACCTACGGCTTCCATGTTTATTTCAGGAACAATGAGTGGTACGTCAGCATGCATACGGAAGAACGAAGTATTATCAATTACGTAGCATCCGGCATTGAGTGCTTTTGGTACATATTTTTCAGAAACATCAGATCCAGCAGAAAAAAGCGCTACATCGTAGTTTTTAAAATTAACTTTTTCCAAATCTTGAATAACCACTTCACCATTTGCTCCATAGCAAATACGACAATAATCTGAATATGCAGATGCTGCTCCAAATACATTTTCGATAGGAACATTTATTTCAGAAAGTATTTTTAATATTTCTCGCCCAACAAGTCCAGTTGCTCCAACAACTAATACTTTTATTTTGTTTATATACATAAATTAATTTTATGCGTCGCTATATACATGACTGATAATAGCAAATTTTGTTTGTCAGGATATGTGTTTCTTGCAATATTCTTTAGTTCTTGTAAGCATAGAATTTTACGAGCATTCTCGAAATTTTGTTTGTATGAAAGAAACAGCATTGCAACATCAATAAAATCAAAAACATGTTCAGTATTGTCTTTTGCAAATGAACTATTTAATGTTCTATCGTTTTCAAAGTATTTGATAAAAATATCACAGATAATATCAGGTATATCAACAATATTGTTTTTAACGAATTCTTTCACATTGTTATAAGTTTTATACTGTTTAAAAACTTTAACTTTTGAACATCTTGATTTTATTGTTGGCAGCACAGACGATAAGCATTTTGTTGTTAATATAAACTCAACATCAGTTGGCGGTTCTTCTAGTGTCTTCAGAAGTGAATTTGATGCTGCAAGTGATAAATCTTCAATATTATGGATAATTATTGCTTTTTTTGTGGCTATAACAGGTTTTTTATAAGCAAATTCATTTATTCGCCGAGCAATATCAATTGATATTTGCGTTTCTTCATCTAATTTTTCAATAAACATAAAGTCAGGATGAGTGTTTGCCATTATGTGCTGAACACTGCTATTTTCCATGTACTGTATCGCGTACTCGTATGCTTTTTCTAAATTTAACTTGGCATTATTGCTATAAAATATAGTTCCCACAGTGTTAGATTTGCATACAATGATCTTCATTTGCATTATACAATAATAAGTTTTTGTGACAGATATTTTTAACGCCCGATTAAAATTTTTGGGTTAAAATCTTGTAAAGACTAATTATAAACGTTTTTATGAAAAATTTAAGCATTTTGTCACTGGCGTGTACATTGGGTACAGCTTATGGAGAAGTAGTTGTACTAAATACTGATTTGCGTAACGATCATAATGAACAATCGCCACAAGCCTCAACTAAAACATCAGAAGAAGAACAAGCAGTTGAAACGAATCAAAACAACGAAAATGAAGCGGAAGGTGCAACAAATATTAATACACAAAAAAAACGACAGCTCAACAAAAAAGTAGTAGTGCATGCAATATTAGATTTAACTCTAGGAAATAACGTCCATAACAACGACGTTGAACGAATTGACATATACGTTGCTCCGTCATGTTTGCACTGCGGAACATTTTTAGTTAATGACTTACAAGATTTTTTAGACAAACATTCGCAAAATTGTTTTATACGTATAAGATTACTACCTGTATCAGCAAAAGACTTGTTTGTTATGAAAATAATTCAAAGTGAAGCAAAAGACATGAATGGATATTATATGATTTATCTAAATTACGTTAGACGAACATTAGCAACAATAAAAACAATAAAACCAACAGAGCAACAACAAGCTTTGTACAAAGGCTCTACAACAGATCCAGAAATGATAAAGTATCAAGCTATTGCTTCCGCATTTGGTTTTTCTAACGAAAAAATAGTTGCTGCAATCCCTGACATGGATGCTTACTATGAAAAGGCTGTTATGGATTGGTACAGAAGTGTAGTAAAAATTTTAGAACCTTTTTGTCCTAATAAAAATCTTGATTTACCATTGATCATTCAAAATGGTAAAAGTTATAAAAATATTGCAGATGTTCCGATAAATCAATGATGTTAAGATGCTAAAATATGTATTATAAATATCTATTACCTAAAGATAATGATTATTAAATTATATAATTCACTAACGCACCGTTTAGAAGAATTCACTCCTATTGATAGCAATAATGTACGAATGTATGTTTGCGGACCTACTGTATACGATAGACCTCACATAGGAAACGCACGACCGACAGTTATTTTTGATGTTTTATATAGACTATTGAAATATAAATATAAAAATGTGACGTATGTCCGAAACATAACAGACATAGATGATAAAATTTACAAAGCATCACAAGAAAAAAATGTTGATATAAAAACTATTACAAATGAAGCAACAGAGATGTATCACTCCGACACGTTGGCGCTTAATGTGCTCCCCGTTGATGTCGAACCTCACGCGACTGATCATATTATTGAAATAATAGAATTTATAAAAAAAATAATTGCCAATGGATATGCATATGAAATAAATGGTCACATATACTTTGACACAGTAAAATTTGAAAAATACGGTCAATTATCAAACGTAAATGAACGAATAAGCGGGGCAAGAATTGAAGTTTCCGACAACAAACGTAATTCTGCAGATTTTGTTTTGTGGAAACCTGCTGATGACAATTTTCCAATAGGCTGGGATAGTCCGTGGGGGAAAGGACGCCCAGGATGGCATATCGAATGCTCTGCAATGTCTTACAAATACTTGGGCAAACAATTCGATATTCACGGCGGAGGTTGCGATCTTATATTCCCTCATCATGAAAATGAAATTGCTCAGTCATATGTAGTTAACGATAAAATGCCTGCTAAGTATTGGATACATAACGGGCACGTAACAGTAAATGGAACTAAGATGTCAAAATCTCTTGGTAATTTCTTCACAATTAATGATTTATTAGATGAATTTCCAGGGGAGGTAATACGCCTAGCATTATTGATGACACATTATAGAAGTCCTATTAATTTTTCAAAAGAACTTTTAGTTAAAGCGAAAAACATACTCAATAGATGGTATACAGCAATAAAAAACAATTATCGTTGCGGAAATGATATTGATAAAAAAGCGTTAGATGCTCTGACCAATGACCTGAATACACCAATGTTAATTGCCTACATGTCAGACATCGTAAGCGATATTAATCGTGGACAGAAATTTTTAATTCCGACATTTGTAAATACCGCTCGTTCTTTGTTAGGAGTGATGACTTTAAGCCCAGAAGACTGGTTTAAAGGCAATGTCGTAAATAAAAAGCTTATAGAAGAAGAAATTGCTAAACGTACGTTAGCAAAGAAAAACAAAGATTATATAACTGCGGATGAAATACGCACAAAACTTTTAGCCAAAGGTATAACACTTGAAGACACTCCAACAGGCACACAATGGAAACATTTGTAAAAAAAACAGTTTCAGTAATAGTTACTTTTTTCGGTTCTGGTTTTATATCAAAAAGAATGCCAGGAACGATTGGTTCTGCTGTTGCAACAATATTTTTATATGTTCTCCCAAAATCTTATTATTTGTTTTTTACCATTGCATTGATTTTATTCGTAGTTGGAATATGGACTTGTCAAAAATACGTATCAGAATATCTTAACTTTGAAGATCTAGATCCTCATTACATAGTGATCGATGAAGCATGTGCAATATTTTTATGCAATGCTTTTATTTTGTTGATAACTTCATACACAGCTTGTACGTACGTAGTAACTTTTGCACTTTTCAGATTGTTTGATATATGGAAACCATATCCTATTAACAAAATTGAAAAATATTGCAAGAGCCGACGAAAATTATGCGGGTTTGGAATAATGATCGATGACATTGTTGCTACTGTGCCAACTGTAATTTGTTCGTATTTAGCCATTCGAGTGATTGGCTAATTTTAGAGCATAAAACAGGTCAAAAAACAATCCTTTATGATTTAGTTTGTGCGTGATACCATAAGTCAGTTGAGATTTCATTTCATTAAATTATGAACTCAAAGTCTAAACCTGTTGATGTTACAGAAGCCAAATCGTGGGCATTTGAAGAAGCAAAAAAAATTATTAACAGAATAAAAAAAACGGACAAAAAAGAAATAGTTTTTGAGACTGGATACGGTCCTTCAGGTCTTCCTCATATAGGAACCTTTGGTGAAGTTTTCAGGACAACAATGGTAATGAATGCATTTAAAAGATTGTCAGATATTCCAGCAAAGTTATATGTATTCTCTGATGATATGGATGGATTTAGAAAGGTTCCAACTAATGTCCCTAACCGAGAAATGCTAGCAAATTATATTGATTATCCTCTTACATCAGTTCCAGATCCGTTCGAACAATATAGTAGTTTTGCTGAACATAATAATGCGATGCTTATACGTTTCCTTAACTCATTTGGATTTAAATATGAATTTAAAAGTTCAACTCAATTATATAAATCAGGCACGTTTAATGAATGTCTAAAAAAGGTATTAGAAAATTTTGATAAAATCATGTCGATAATGTTGCCGTCATTACGCGAAGAAAGACAACAGAGTTATAGCCCTATCCTCCCGATAAGCCCTGAAACAAATAAAGTATTACAAGTACATATAGATGAAATAAATTTAAATACATATTCTGTAGTTTATAGAAATCCAGATACTGATAAAAAAGAAGAAGTATCAATATTAAATGGTAACTGTAAATTGCAGTGGAAAGCTGATTGGGGTATGAGATGGGTAGCTCTTGGCGTAGATTACGAAATGAATGGTAAAGATCTTATAGATAGTTACAAGCTTTCATCAAAAATCTGCCGTACTATAGGTGGCACACCGCCCGAAAATCTTACGTACGAATTGTTTTTAGATGAAGAGTCAAAAAAAATATCAAAGTCAAAAGGAAATGGTTTATCTATAGATGAATGGCTAAAATATGCACCAAAAGAAAGCCTGGCTTATTATATGTTCCAATCGCCGAAACGAGCTAAACGCTTATATTTTGATGTAATACCAGAGACTATGGACGAATATATAGACGCTCTACAAAAATACAAAATTAACCCGTCAGTTGATAATCCTGTATTTCAAATACATGACGGAAATCCTCCACAGTATGACGGCGTATTAAAATTCTCGTTGCTTCTCAACCTTGTTCAGGCGTGTAATACATCAGACATTAATATTTTGATGCAATTTATAAATAAATATTTGAAAGAGGCTTCTACCAGCACAAAAGAATTTATGAAAAAATTGGCGGATCATGCAATTGCTTACTATAAAGATTTTGTTGCAAATACTCGAATACCGCAAAAACCAACTAAAGAACAAGCAATCGCTTTAAGCACACTGAAAACCGAATTATCAAAAATGCCAGAAGACACAGAGGCAGATGTTATACAAAATATTGTTTTTGAGGTCGGAAAACAATATTATTCCGACATTAAAGAATGGTTCAAAACTCTCTACGGAGTGTTATTTGGATCAGAAAGTGGTCCCAAAATGGGATCGTTCATATCGCTTTACGGAATCAAAAACATTATTAGTTTAATTGATGAAAGGATAACTCATGCAGAGTAGTAACACAAATTCAGGCGTATTCCTAAGTAATAAAGTTCGGTATGTAATAAAACGCAACGGTGTATTTGAAAAATTTGATAAAGAAAAAATAGTAAACGCGATACACAAAGCTGCTTTAAGGACAGAAGAATTTGGACTCAATGAATCACGGTTTTTAACTGAAAATATCGTCGCTATTTTGAATAAGAGATATGAAAATTCAACACCACGTATAGAGGAAATACAGGATATAGTCGAACAGACATTGTTAGAAAAGGAACATGTAATAACGGCAAAATCTTATATGGTATATAGAAAACAACAGACAGAAAAAAGGGCTAATAAACATTCAAACATAAGTGCAATAAATGCCGTTGATGAATATATAGATAAACTCGATTGGAGAGTTAAAGCAAATGCCAATCTTGACTATTCTCTTGGTGGACTTATACTTAACCTTTCCGGCAAGATAGTTGCAAATTATTGGCTTAATAGTGTGTACACACAGGAAATAGCTAACGCTCATGTTAATGGTTTTTTTCATATACATGATTTGGATATGTTGAGTGCATACTGTGCTGGTTGGTCATTACGAACATTGTTACAAGAAGGATTTAACGGAGTAGGAGGAAAAGCTGAAGCAAATCCTCCTAAACATCTGTTTACGGCATTTTCTCAAGTGACGAACTTTTTAGGAACACTTCAAAATGAATGGGCAGGAGCTCAGGCGTTTAGTTCATTTGATACGTATATGGCTCCGTTTATACGACTTGAAAACTTAAGTTATGCAACAGTTAAACAGTATATGCAATCGTTCATATTTAATATGAATGTTCCAAGTCGTTGGGGAACTCAGACGCCTTTTACTAACTTAACTTTTGATTGGACATGTCCTGACGATTTAAAAAATATACATCCGATAATAGCAGGTGAAGAGCAACCTTTTACATATGGTGAATTACAAAATGAAATGGACATGATAAATCGTGCTTTTATCGAAACAATGAGTGCAGGAGATGCAAAAGGACGTGTTTTTACTTTTCCCATTCCTACGTACAATATAACGAAGGATTTTAATTGGGACAGTCCTAACGTTGATTTGCTCTTCGAGATGACCGCAAAATATGGTGTCCCGTATTTTCAAAATTTCGTCAACTCAGATCTAAGTCCAAATATGATCCGTTCAATGTGTTGTAGGTTACAACTTGATTTAAGAGAATTGTTAAAACGTGGGAATAGTCTATTTGGTTCTGCGGAACAAACCGGTTCAATAGGTGTTGTAACAATAAACTGCGCAAGATTAGGTTACTTACATAAGGGTGATGAACAGGGGTTGTATAAACATCTTAATGATTTAATGGAGCTTGCAAAGGAAAGTCTTGAAACAAAACGAAAAGTAATAAAAGATTTACTAGATCGTGGCTTATATCCGTACACTAGCCGTTACTTAGGAACATTTAGAAATCATTTTGCAACAATAGGTGTTAATGGAATAAACGAAATGATCCGAAATTTTTCTCGTGATGAACAAGATATAACAACAAAAGAGGGAAAAGCATTTGCTTTAAAATTTCTTGACTTTATACGTGCACGACTTGTAGATTTTCAAGTTCAAACGGGTAATATGTATAACCTTGAAGCAACTCCGGCTGAGGGGTGTATGTACCGATTTGCAAAAGCGGATGCAAGGCTTTATCCTGATATAATCCAGGCAGGGCCAAAAGGTGCTACATATTACACAAATTCATCTCAGTTACCTGTCGGATATACAGACGACTTATTTGAGGCGTTGGATCACCAGGAAGAGTTACAACGCAAATACACAGGTGGCACTGTTTTACATCTTTATATGGGCGAACGAATTTCAGATGCAACTACGTGTAAAAAACTTATACGTACCGTTTTAACAAAATATAAAATTCCTTATGTAACAGTTACTCCGACATTTTCCATATGCCCAAAACACGGGTATTTAGAAGGTGAACATAAATATTGCCCTAAATGTGATATGGATATAAAAAAACGTAAATATAACGAAATGTTAAAGTCAAAAAAATGATTATATATCTTCGCCCGCATCATCTTATATGTATGCAAAATTTTATCGGTAAAGGCTATAATTCTGAATTTACTGATAATATGGCAAGCATAATTAGTTATTTAAAAAATCATGCGGACGAAAAATTAATAAAAATAACCTTCGATGAAGATAATATCTGCGCCAAGTGCCCTAATCAAGAGTTGAAAAAATGTTTAAAAGTCTCTCAACGCGATAGTGATTATTTTATAGTATTACGTTTGGATTTAAACAAAGTATATAGCTGGAATGATATAAAACAATTTATTAAAAAGTATTTGGATTACAAAACTTTTTCAAATATATGTTCAAATTGTCAATGGTTCTATATCTGTAATAATTTATCCTTAAGATAAAATTTCTTAAATTTTTACTACTTTTTTAAGGATAATTAATCAACAAACCTCTACTGTAAGGTAATAAACATCTGGTTTTATGTAAAATATAAATATATTTAGGTCAGATGTTTTATTACAGACTATTTATGCAAAGAAATGGTATGAATAAAAGTAACGATTAATTGTTTTCTATTGAAATTTCTTTGTAGCAAAGGTCTATCCTTTTCGTAGGTCTTTTGACGCAATCTTGATAGGGCGGGGTATAACAAACAGATATTTTTTCTGGATAATTCTTTTTAATATAGCCATCAAAAAGTTTTCTATAACTAAGTACATCTATGGATGGTATAAATATATCTTTGTAACTTGTATCATTACAATGAAAGAATGCGACAGAGGAATCAGGTTCGATTTGCGGGTAATAAATATACAAACGATATGCACGATCTTTAGGCACATTAAATATAATCGTGCGTGTTAAGTTGTTCGAAAAATATAGTTTTTGTTTCCTTCAATTTTTCATACATTGGGACGATAAATTTTTTTATATCAAACATGAAATCATTAATTGCTTCTTGTTCTTTTTTAGTTTTTTCGAGTTCTTCGGAATATTTTATCGCATCATAATACGGTTTGCTTTGATGAGCGATTCTATCCAAAAAAGCGATTCTATCCAAAAAGTTGAACAGGGTGTCACTCCGTAGGTTTGTAGGTTTAACGGTTTCGGATGCTCGATTAAAGTATTTTTGCATTCGCTTAATAATATTTGCCTCTTTTGATTCATCCAAAATCTTTGAAAAACGTATAAGAGTTTTTATATTTTTTTTGTTTTTGTCAAAATCATCCAAATCTGACAAGTCTACAAGCATATCTTCCAGAATTTAAAGTAATACTGTTACTTCATCAGTCTATTATCAGTATAGCAAAAGTTTTACAGGAAAGTCAAGTAACATATAAGAATACAAGAATGGACAAATGCTATTGAATTAAGATTTCAAACATGCTATTATGAAATAGAGTACTGAAATAGAGTACTGAAATAGAGTACTGAAATAGAGT
>CADBOF010000040.1 GCA_902796345.1 uncultured Pseudomonadota bacterium | reverse complement strand
CTGTATCTTCCGTTGAGATTGCAAGACGTTACTATAATGAATTCAAAAAGCAACAAAAAAATAACCCTAGGCCACTGAAGATAGCGATTATTTATAGCTATGCTCCCAATAGTGACGAAGTAGATGATAACAATTGTCAACTCGATGAAGAGAATTCAGAAAAAAAGACAGATTTAAGCGAATCAGATGATCGTGATTTCCTGGATGAGGCAATAAAAGATTATAACAAAGAATTTAGAACAAACTATTCAACTGACGACAATCAGTTTCAAAATTATTATAGAGATGTATCTCTTCGTATGAAAAATAAAGAGATTGATATACTTATAGTAGTTAATATGTTTTTGACAGGTTTCGACGCTCCTACACTTAATACTCTTTGGGTAGATAAAGATTTAAAAATGCACGGTCTTATTCAGGCTTTTAGCCGAACTAATCGGATTCTGAATGAAGTTAAATGTTGTGGAAATATAGTTTGTTTCAGAAATCTGAGAAAACAAGTCGATGAAGCGGTCGCTTTATTTGGAGATAGCAAAGCGAGTGGCATTATTTTGATGAAAAGCTATAAAGACTACTATTATGGTTACACAGATGAAAATGGTGTAGAACAAATAGGTTTTGAAAAAATTGTAAAAAAACTAACAACCGATTTTCCGTTATCTGCACAGGAGATTATTGGAGAAAAGAAGCAAAGGGATTTTATAAAACTATTTGGACAATTTCTTCGCGTTAGGAATATATTATCATCTTTTGATGAATTTAAAGGGCACGAAATTTTAAGTGATCGGGATAGGCAAGATTACCTTGGGCATTACAATAATTTATATGACGAATGGAAAAGGCAATATAAAAAAGGTGAGCTAGCAAATATTAACGATGATATTGTTTTTGAAATAGAACTCGTAAAACAAATAGAGGTAGATGTTGATTATATTTTGCATATAATTTTGAATTATAAGAAAAAGTATCGTGGCGACAAACAAAAATTACTTGAGTCAACATTATCTGATATAAATGCTTCCCCAAGTTTACGAAGCAAAAAACAGTTAATTGAAGATTTTATAAACAAGATAGATGATATTGACGATATATTTATTGGTTGGCGGGATTTCGTTGCGGATAGAAAAGAAAAAGCCCTTGAAAATATAATCAAAACTGAGCATTTAGATCCTGAAAAAACTCGAAAGATCATTAAAAAGTCTTTTGATGCCGGTTATCTTAAGACAATCGGATGTGATTTTGACGAAATTCTTCCTCCGTGTTCTCGTTTTAGTAATAATAGAAATTGTAGTAGAGCTGAAAAAAAGAAGGTAGTAAAAGAGAAATTGCTTGAATTCTTCAATGTGTTTTTTGATATTGGATGAAAAACGTAAAATATCCGCTCGGAGTTCACCGAGCGGTAAAAACTATTTTTGAACAACTTCTCCGATAGCAACTTTTACTTTATGACACACTCTAGAAATCTTGCGAGATGCTGTATTTTTATGAATTATTCGCTTTGCAACGCCACGCATTAACTCTTTTTGCATTTCAGAAAATGATTTAATAATTTCATCTTTAGGTTTTGAATCCGCAATTGCCTTCATCACTTTAGACACGAATGTACGCATGCGACTACGACGCATGGCATTAACAACACGTTTACGTTCTGAATTACGTATATTTTTCATTCTCCGTCTTTTTTTCAAAATAGCTGTAGAAACTTTCCCTTCTGCCATATCTTGTTAATATCAAATTACCCATGTATATTTAGATTTTAAGATATGACATCCCATCCGGTCAATAACGACGCGACTGCAACCTACCAACCTGATATTTTATTTAGGCTTTGCTTTTAGCCCATTTATAATAACATTTTCCGGAACTCTCAGATCTATCGCAGTTATAGCATCAGTTATATTTTTCTGTTCGATAATACTAGAAAGAATTTCTAACGCTTTTTCGACGTTTTCATTTGGTAATTTAACTGTAACTCTATTTTTCAAAACGAGATTCCAACGACGTTTTTGAACATATATCAGTGATTGAGCCTTTATTTTTGGATATTTTTTTAAAAGCATTAACATATCGTTCGTATATACATTCGCGTCAATTCCAGACACTAAAGGCAATCCTGGATTTGTTTGTGTGCCAGTAATCAATATTCCTTCTTTATCGATTAAAGTGTACTTTTTATTACTATGATATACTGCAATTGGGATACGCATTTTTATTTCAATCTTGATGGCGTTTGGTAGTATTTTATGGATTGTCGCTTCTTTTATCCAGCCAATTTTCGATAAATTATTCAGCATGTTCATTGTTGATACGCTAAAAATGCTGTCACCTGCTTTAACGCCTAAATTTGCTTTTATTAATTTTTCAACATTCGGAGATGCTCCTATTATTGTTACGGTGTGGATATAAGCGTCGGTTATATTAATAATTCTTTTAGTAAAATTATTGAAACATTTACATAAACCGTGCTTAAAACATATTAGTACAACGATACAAAGCAATGCACATACGATCAACGTCAATATTTTAATTAAAGGTTTTTTTTTGTGTCGATTTCGTCCGTATCTAATCATTACTACCTTTCAAGCGTTCAGCTTGATCAAATTCAATAAGTTTATCTATTATTTCATCTAATGCTGACCCATCCATTACTTTATCTATTTTATATAATGAAAAATTTATTCTATGGTCAGAAACGCGTCCCTGCGGATAATTGTATGTACGAATACGTTCTGACCGGTCTCCTGAACCTACTTGATTTTTGCGGGTTTTAGATCGATCGTTTTCGCGTTTTATACGCTCATGTTTGTATATTTTTGATAGTAATATTTTCATTGCTTTGTCTCGATTTCTATGCTGAGAACGTTCGTCTTGTACTGCTACGACGGTTCCTGTTGGAATATGAGTAATTCTAACCGCACTGTCAGTTTTATTAACGTGTTGTCCCCCCGCTCCTGAAGCTCTATACGTATCTATCTGCAAGTCTTTTTCATCTATTTGTATGTCAAAATCTTCAACCTCAGGCAATACAGCAACCGTTGCCGCTGATGTATGAATACGCCCTGACGCTTCTGTTTCAGGAACTCGTTGTACTCTGTGAACTCCTGATTCATATTTTAGTCGGGCAAAAACGCCTTTCCCGCTAATACTTGCAATCGCTTCTTTTATTGCTCCAAGACCTGATCCATTTAATTCTAAAATTTCAAATTTCCATCCATGCAAAGCTGAATACATTTCGTACATTTTAAATAAATCGGCTCCGAATAAGCCTGCTTCATCACCTCCAGTTCCAGCCCTTATTTCTAAAATAGCCCCTTTGTCATCATCTATATCTTTTGGTAATAGGAGAATTTTTATTTTATGTTCAATGTCTGGTATTTCGTTTTTTAAATTTAAATATTCTTCTTCTGCGATTTTTTCTAGTTCGGGATCTGTTTCGGTGCTTATGAGTTCTTGTAGCTCTTTAAGCTCTTTTTGTTTTGCAAAAAGTTTATTTATTTCTTCTGCAACAATTGATAATTCTGCAAATTCTTTTAAAAGAGATACACTTTTCAACGGATCATAATGTGTTGAATTATCTAACCTATTTTTGACAAAATAAAAACGCTCAAGTATTGAATGCAACTTATCATTAAAACTATTCATTATTTACTACCTTTAATTTCTAAATGATGATAATGTTTTTGTTACCATTTTTATATCAGCCCCCAACGTGTTCGCTAAGTAATTTCTGTTTTCAACAGAGTTTTGTATCATTTGATTTATGCTTGTATCAATAACGGAAAGCTTGGAGACAATATTTGTCCCTAAGTTTTCTGAAATTTGAGAAGATATTTTTATGACGGCTTTTTGCATATCTAATTGATTTTCGCCTAAAGCTCGAATTATGTCCTGGTGTTTGGTTAAGGCGGAACTTAATTGAGCTATCTTTTCTCCTATTTCCTTTTGCATATTGTATAACATCATTTTATTGCTGTCAATATCATTTAGCTGATGTTGGAAAGCGTAAATAGTTTCAATCGTTTTTTCAAGGAGCCCCATTGAAAACAATTGTCCATGGTATTCTGAATTCTGTTCCAAAGTATCGAGGTTGACCGAATGTTTTGATAGCCACTCTTCGACTTTATCTAAAAAAACGTCTCCAATCCTACGTTGAATAATATTTAAAAAGCCCATGATGAGAGAGCCACAAAGTCCAAATAAAGAGCATCCGAAAGCTATACCCATTCCTTGAAGTGGAATTTTTAAACTGTTTTTCAATTTAAGAAATGAAGATGTTGCATCATTTTCTAGACCCAAATTGTCTATTATCTGAGAAACATTACCTATCGTTTGTGACAACCCCCAAAAAGTCCCAAAAAGTCCCAAAAATATCAAAGTTCCTGCTATATACTTCGGCACAGCTTCGGATTGGTTAACTTTATTTTCGACGTCTGAAAGGATTATTTGAAGTTTTGCTTGTGATAGAACCGTGTTTGTTTGTTTCATGTACATATGTACTGGTGATAATAGTTTTAGGCAACGTAATGTTTTTTTTGGAAGACTATCGTACTTTATTAATTTCTTGTATTCAGTTTCGTAAGAAAATATTTTGATAAAAGAAATAACTATTCCTATAAAAAAACTAATTACAATAAGCGAATTAATATATACATTGTATAAAAAAGCCTTACGAAACATATCAAAAAGGAATACAAATATACAACTTAAAATGCCAACGAATAATGTTAATTGACATATTGCCAATTTGGTCAAAATTAAAAACATATTTGCTTTTATGAATATCAATATATCCTCAATTATTATATCATTGCCAAAAGGTTGCTTTTAATTTAAAAACAACCTGCAAAATTATGTTGCGCCTGTCCCAATATACATGCAACAATTTTATATACTGTTGGTGTGCTACGCATCTTATGACGCTTTTTATCAAAAATAGAGAAATTTATGAGTAGAAATTTTTTTAGTAAATTAAAATTTTTAGCAATGGTATTGCCTATCGTAAGTAACTTAGAAAATGCTACGGCAACGCAACAGTCAGAAGAAGTCCGACCGCTTTTTACTGAAGAACAACTTTCCAATCCTGCGTTTGTTGCATCTGTTACGAAAATGTTTTACTGTAAAATTCAAATGAACTTGAATGATTTAAATCCTGATAATCTGAATAAAAATTTTAATAATGGAAAAGATTTATTTGACCTTAACGTTATTGATGAGACTGGAAACAACCAAAAGAGCAGAAGAGAAGTAATTAACTCTGAGCTAAAAAATGTTTTGACGATAGCTCAACAATATGGAGCTGGTTTATATGACATTGTTGCATTCAAAACAGAAAAATTACTAACAAAAATAAAGGATGGGTTATTTCAGGAAGATAAAAACTATAATTATGAAAAATTACTTGCTGGCATCAAGGACATATTTGCTCCAACCGAAATTGACGATGAATACACCATTCTGTCAGATGACGAACGTAACAATGATAGTTTTGAATTAGACCGAGATGTGTTTAAAGATATTAATAATAACGATGCTTCAAATTAATAATTTTGTTGTATACAAAACAAAGTTGCGCCAAGATATGTTAAGTGCAATATTTTTTTGTTACAAAAAAGTTTTTGATACTTTTATTCTTATATAGGTGAAGACATGGTTTTTAAAAAAATGGCGTTTAAAATAAAAATGGATAGAAACACAAAGTTTAGTCTAGGAAAATATTCTAGAAAATGGAAATTACTAAAAAATCTAGTTCATATTGTATTTATTATATGTATTGCAAAAGCGACCATTCCGGTTGCTTCTTGTGCGAATTTGAATAAAGAGAGTTTTTTAATGCCAACAATTGATGTTCTTTGCCGGCTTCACCCAATAGACCTAAATGAAGAATTAAATAATAATGAAGATTTATTTGGGTTGTCAGTTAAAAAGAAAACTGGGAGAAAAAATAGTCAAACTCGAGGACAACGTCTTAGTTTTATCATTAACAGCGTCGAAATAATATGTATAAACAATAATTCTAATGTGTATCTGCTAGATCAAGTAAAGTCTTACGCAATCCAGTTGCACAAATATCTAGAAAGTAATCTTCAAAAAGCAATGTCGGATAACAGTCTTTATAAATGTAAGTTATTTAACTATAAGTTATTATTGAAAGCGTTTTACGCATTGCGAAATTTTGCAACAAATATTCTTTATTGTAAATAAAATACACTTATCCGAAAAATAATAGTATATTCTTCATATTTTTACAGTAATGATTTTTCTCAAAAATTTAGAAAAATGTTATTTAGTTGGCATTATGTAAGATGCATTCATCTTGAATAAATAGATAATGTTATATATTTTGCATTGTGCACGTGAGAAATATTTGCTAAAATAGAAAAGCTCTTTTCGGAGAGATCAAGAATGAGGTAAAAATATGAATACTTTAAAAAGAGTTGCTGTAACGCTTTGTAGCTTTTTATTAGCAGACTGTGCAAATGCCGTTCTGTTCGGACCAATTAACAAGAGTTACGATCATGAACTCAGTATTCTTCCATGCAGATTAAAAAAGATTAGTCGGACGGAAGATATTTCAATGGCTACAGTATTAGAAACTTTAAATAGGCTATTACCTGATAATATAAATAATATGATTGAAAATGGACGCGATTTCTTTAATTTAACTTCTACACGTGATGAAAATGGTTGTCATTTTATTTTTTCAGGGTTCAACCGTAAAATTGTGTTAACAGGTTTGGTCAACGACGTAATGTTTATTTGCAAAAATAACCCTAATGGACACGTTCGCAAAATAATAAATGGACGTGCAATACAATTGCTTGATGCTATAAACATAGATACGTTCGGTAGCAACACTAATAGAAATTTTGCACGTATGTGTCACGAACTGAGAGGTTTGCAATTGACACAGGGAGATGTTTATGCTTACTTCTATCCTAATCCTAACGTATCTCAGCAATAGTTTTTCTAATTATTAGCAAAATTTTACAGACAGGCAACATAAAAGATAATGCTTGTCTGTTGCTTAAACAATTCATTAGCAAACAACAAGTATTATTGTTCTCAATATAGTAGTTGTTTTTACAATAACATACATTAAATTGACGTTGTGATGTGCCTATTGTTCTATAACAGCCTTAACGACGTCAATTATTTGTTGTTTACTCGTTGACAATTTGTGATTTACGATTACATAAGCATACATTTCTTTATAATTTTTCAGATGTTGCGGTAAATACGACATACTAAGTCGTGTATCGATATTTTCCATAGTTTCACCACGACCAATTAAGCGGTCTTTTAGCACGTCGATTGACGGGGGTTCAATTAAAATTCCAGTGTACTTAATATCATCGCCGAGTATATGTTTTTCAAGGACATTGTACGCTCCTGCAAACTCAATATCTAAAACACAAGTAAATCCGTTATTAAGGATACATTTCACTTCTTTTTTTAGAGTTCCGTAGTAATTTCCAAAACATTCTGTATATTCGAGAAATGCATCAGCATTTATTTGTTGTTCAAATTCTTTACGTGTCAAAAAATAATACTCTCGCCCATTTTTTTCACCTGGACGAGGTTGTCTTGTTGTACAAGACACACTTAGCTTTACGATTCTAAACGTGTTTAATATGTGTTTGATTAGCGTCGATTTTCCTACGCCAGAATAACCGGATATCACTATAACATTTTTTGACATAGCTAACTTTGCGAACCACGAATTATGATGCGTAGTTATTTATAGGTTATATCTCGTATTCTATCATATATTTTTTTGAAAAAAACGATACTACAATAACTTTAGCTTTTTAAAAATTAAAATATTCTTTTAAGCGCTTTTATTTAAATTAACTTGTAAGCATTTTTTAACCTATTTTTTTCTACTAAGTTTTTTCAGATATTTTCTCAAGTACTGCATAGCTTACAACATATGGATATTCATCACTTGTTGATACGTGAAAATTATATTCTTCGGATAAGTATTTTCCTCTCGTAACGTTTATGTTTGGAGCACCAAACTTATCGTGAAAAACTTCGATACCGTGCCATGTTAAATTTCTCTTATCTTTTATTGCTTTTATAACTGCTTCTTTTATTGAAAAAATCTTTGCAAATGACGATGCATAATTCACCCTTTTGTTACAAAATTCACGTTCTGCAATGGTGAAATATTTTTGTTCAAATCTTGGAGAAAATTTATTGAGTAGGTCATCAATGCGACGTATGTCTAAAATATCGATGCCTACTCCAACAATCATTACTTCGCCACGAACGGTAACAATGCTAATATACGTGCTCGTTTAATAGCTTTAGCCAAAGCGCGCTGACGCTTTAAAGGCATTGAGCTAACACGACTTGGTATTATCTTTCCCTTTTCAGAAATATATTTTTGCAAAAACCTTACATCTTTGTAATCAATAACAGGTTCTGTTTTTCGTTCACGGACACCATTGTTTATATCCGAAATTTCAGGACGAATATCATCAACGCGATCAAAAGACATAATTATTCTCCTCTTGTAGTTTTACTAACTTCACGACGCATTAAGGGTGACGGTTTATTATCTAATTCATCAACTTTTATAATCATTGATCTTATAACGTCTTCGTGTAGTCTAAATAGACGCTCAAGCTCACCTATGTTTTCAGCTGGTAATGATATGTTTAAAAGAACGTAATATCCTTTACGACTTTTTTTAATCGGATAAGCGAGTGTGCGTAAACCACAAAATTCGGTTTTTGCGATTTCGCCACCATGACTTTTTATAAGCTCAGATATTTCGTTTGTTACAGCTTCGACATGAGAAGTGGACGCTTCTTGTCTAACTATATATACAACTTCATAAAACATTTTTTCTCCTTATGGTTGATCCTAATTGATCAGCCTGAAAATCCGAAGCTAAGGTTATTCAGGCAAGGTTCTCATCTACAGATGATCTACCTCATTTAGTGTATCACGTTCGTATTGTTGTGGTGACAGTTTGAAATGTCTTAAAATAAACGAGGATATTTTTATAAGTAACTTATATGGCTGACAACATATATAATTTTAAATTGGCTGAAGAAAAGTGGCTTTCGATATTTGAGAATTATTCTTTAAGCAATGATGAATTATTAAAAAATTCGTCTAAAAAATATTATGTATTGTCAATGTTGCCTTATCCATCCGGCAACCTTCACATGGGGCATATACGAAATTACACAATAGGTGATGTAATAGCTAGAATAAAGCGTATGCAAGGCTATGCTGTGATCCACCCCATGGGATGGGATAGTTTTGGAATGCCTGCAGAAAATGCGGCCATAAAATCTGGCGTTGATCCAAAATCTTGGACTGAAACAAACATATCAGAAATGACCAAACAACTGAAATGTATGGGATACATGTATGATTGGAAACGTATGATAAGCGCACACTCTGAAGAATATTACACTCAAGAACAAAAACTATTTTTAGATTTTTTTAAAATGGGATTAGCTTACAGGAAACAATCATATGTTAATTGGGATCCTGTAGATTGCACTGTATTAGCCAACGAGCAGGTAATCGATGGCAAAGGTTGGAGATCGGGGGCTACAGTTGAAAAAAAACTACTTGAACAATGGTCTATTAAAATAACCCAATATGCCGAAGAGTTACTGAGTGGGTTAAAAGAGCTCGAAGGACATTGGCCTGATAAAGTTCTTAAAATGCAAGAAAACTGGATAGGTAAGTCATCTGGAGCAATAGTTTACTTCAATCTAACAAATTCAACGGAAACAATAGATGTGTACACAACAAGACCTGATACGTTATTTGGAGCGTCATTTATTGCTGTGTCTCCTGATCATCCAATATCACAACGTTTGGCTACGAATAATGAAAATATTGCAGAATTTATAACAGAATGTAAGAAAAATGGAACAACTGAAAAGGAACTGGAACGCGCCGAAAAAAAGGGATTTTATACTGGATTAACTGTTGATCACCCACTCATAGTGGGTAAGAAATTGCCTGTATTTATAGCTAATTTCGTAGTAATAGAATACGGAACAGGCGCGGTATTTGCCTGTCCCGCACATGACGAAAGAGATTATGATTTTGCAAAAAAATATGATTTACCGATAATACGAGTAATTAAGAGTGATGCTGACTTACCGTACATGGAAGATGGAATACACATAAACTCCGAATTTTTGAACGGTCTCAACATAGCTGATGCGAAAGAAAAGATAATAAATTATCTCGAAGAACATAACCTTGGAATTCGAAAAACGTCTTATAGATTGAGGGATTGGCTAATTTCACGTCAGCGTTATTGGGGGTGTCCTATTCCGATAGTCCATTGTAAAAAATGCGGATTAGTACCAGCAGAGTTACCTATATTGTTACCAACTGACATTAATTTTAAAGATCTAAAAGGTAACCCACTCGAGAAGCATCCAACATGGAAGTATACGAAATGTCCAAAATGTGGAAATGACGCATTGCGGGATACGGATACATTAGACACGTTTTTTGAATCATCATGGTATTATTTACGATATTTAGATGCACATAATTCCGAACCCATAAATAAAGAGATTGCAGATTTAGCTTTACCTGCAGATATCTGCGTTGGTGGTGTTGAGCATGCAGTATTGCATTTACTTTACGCCAGATTCTTTATGTTAGCTTTGAGAGATGCCGGACATACGTCACAACACATTCCGTTTAAAAATTTATTGTGTCAAGGTATGGTATTACACAAACTGTATAAAAACGAAAAAGGCGATTGGGTATTCCCAGATGATGTAGAAAGGACAGAAGACGGAAAACTTATTGATAAGGACGGTTTAATTGTAACGGAATATCCTGCGGAAAAAATGAGCAAATCTAAGAAAAACGTAATAAATCCGAAGCAAATAATTAATGTGTATGGAGTAGACGCATTAAGATTATTTATTCTTTCAGATACACCACCAGAAAGGGATTTTGATTGGAATACTGAAGCTTTAGATGGAGCCTGGAGATTTTTAAACCGTGTATGGAAAGTTTTCAATCTTATAAAAAATACTGAAGGTGGAACAGATAAATCACTCACCAAAACAACACATATATATCTAAAGAAGATTATTGAAAGCTATAACGATATAGCTCTCAATAAGGCGATCGCTCTATCGCGTGAGTTATTTAACAAAATAGAAGACAGCCTTAAAATTTCGGATAAAGATGCTCTTTTGTTTGCGTTTGAAACTTTTATAAAAGTGTTCAGCCCTATAACTCCATTTTTGTGTCAAGAAATCTGGGCGTTACTACACCCAAACGAATTAATACAAAATTGCAAATGGACTAATTACGATGCTACCTTAGCATCTATTGAGGAAGTTACTATAGCTGTTCAAGTTAACGGTAAACTACGCAGGACATTTACTATCAATAAAGGTGAGAGTAAACACAATTTGGAAAATAAAGCTTTGGAGTTATTGGGAGACTGTATTGATAAAAACATCGTAAAAAAGGTAGTGGTTGTTCCAGATAGGATAGTTAACATAGTTATATGAAATAATTAACTAATAAATTAAAGTTGCTAGGATTTGTTAGACATGTTACAGTATCAATATGTTTTTAAAGGAAATTAATCATGATTTTGAAAAAATTTTTGGCATTTTTATTGGTTACTAAGTTTTATAGCATAAATACAGTATGCACAGCATCCTCAATATTCGATAGTTTTAACAGCACTACGTCCGGATTAATTACATCTATTGCAGAAGATACAAACATAAAAAGTTTTTGCGAAATTGAATATGAAACTAACGGTAAAACATTTTGTCTTAAAAAAGAAATTGCCAATCACTTTGATGAAGTTTTTGGAATTGGATCTGGCAGTATCGTAAATGGATTTTGGATGAAAAGCAGAGAAGAACAAATCGCAATACAAAAGATAGCAATGCTTTGCGACATAATAGCGCGGAATTATTTATCTAGTATGGATTGTGAAATATTACACCTAACTATGGAAAAACAAGATAATTTACTTGGACTAACAAAAAACGGACATCCGCTTTTCAAAAATAGCAAAGTAAAAAGTTCTGCCGTTTCGTTCGTATTATTGAGAGATGCTTTAAAGGATTTAATCTTGTTTTTATCAAAATCGGATCTAGTTTTTGAAGACCTTCACTTTTTGAAAGGACAACTTCCTCTTGAAAATTGTTCAAAATGGCTTAATCAATATGCAAAAAAATGCTATAAAAAGTCTGTTGGTTTATGTTTTTCTCCGCATTTACAAGAAGACACGATCGCAGTCGGTTGTTATATTTGGAATTACAGAAATATTGACAACACTTTTTCGTGTTATGCAAATAACCTTTGCGACTGTTTCAACAAATTGGAACTATACGACTTGTTTTACAAATTAGTTAAAAATTCACATAATAAATTGTTTGAAAGAAAAGAACAGAATTATAACACTGACATTTAGTAAACAGTTTAATCTATTTAACCTTTTTTCTATAAAAAAATAAAAATCAATTACTGCGGAATATTTTTTTATAAGATTCTTTGGCAAAAGTTTTTACTTTTTCTATTTTTTCTAACTCCTCTTTCGCCTCATTCACTTTGATTGCGTTTTCCCCAAAAAGCGTTATCTTTGATAATTTATCGAAATCTGCATCTGCATTAAATCCTATATCGTTGTACAGTTTTTCATATTCCTCTGATTTATTGCCAAAATAGCCATTTATCATTTCATCGGTATAAAATTCCTTTACTAAATCCTTGTCAATAAAATCAACAAGGTTGAACATTGTAAAACTTACATCACTTAATTGATCGATCAAAGCTGAGAGGAATTTTATATACTTCACAACAGAACTATTCTGATTAAAAGCAACCGCATCATTATAGTCGTTATCATTGTCCTGATGGTTTCCTGGATCTACTGAAACATCTTTACGCAAATCTTCAATTTTTAGCAAACGTTCTTCATAAGCCAGGAGAATATAACAGCAAAGGAAAAGTTGATTGCGGTATTCCTTCTTTAAGTCAGGTTTGATATGTAAAACATCAACAATTTTTTGCATAGGTTCTTTTTCGTTCAAAGCGATCTTTTCAAGATCAACCATAAAGTCTAATAATTGTTGTGTGTTGGTTTCAGCAGTTTTTGCATCAAAATCTTTCTGAAAAGAAATAATAGAAAAAACCTCAAAATATGGAAGAGTATAGCGTAAAAAGCGAGACAACTTCTCCGACACAATAACGTTCAGTTTAGATATGTTTGTTACTTCTTTTTTCGTTGTATCACAACTGGTAATTGCGTTATTCAATATCTGTTCATATTTCTGAGTGAGGCGTCCATTGTTTTTTAAGTCTTGTTTTAGTTTGTTTAAAAATTTCTTCATTTTGTCACTTTCAACGGTGTTGGGCAATACAGACCTTTTGTCACTTCCAATGGTGTTGGGCAATACAGACTTTTTGATTGGCTGAGAAACAGTAAAATTACTCAAACCTTCTGATGAAGGTGTCTTGACAGAGGATGTTGTTTTTCCATCGTCAGAGTTAATTGCAAATAAAAGACCGCCTAAAACAGCTATCCCAAAAGCAACTCCGCCAATTAACATAAAAACTAACCGTCCACTGTTTTTTATTATTATACCACCGTTCGTGGTATCATGATACGTGTTAGTTTAATAAAAGGTAGTAAATGGCTGGAACGAATAGATCAAAATACAAAATTGATCGAAGACTGGGCGTTAACCTCTGGGGAAGAGCCAAAAGCCCATTTAATAAAAGAAATTACGCTCCTGGTCAGCACGGTAAAGATAGAAAAAAGCCGTCTGATTATTGCATCCAATTACATGCAAAGCAAAAGTTGAAAGGTTATTACGGAAAAATAACCGAGAAACAGTTTCGTAATACGTTTAAAGAGGCTGTACGCAGAAATGGCGATACATCTGAAAATCTCATTGGTTTGTTGGAAAGTCGCCTTGATGCAATTGTTTACAGGATGAAACTGTCGTTAACCATATTTGGAGCAAGACAACTTGTAAATCATGGGCATATTAAAGTAAATGGGAAAAAAGTTGATATTCCTTCGTATCGTGTAAAACCTGGAGATGTTATAGAACTCAACGCTAATATGAAAGATAACGTAAATGTTCTTTCAGGATTAGCCTCTTCTGAACGGGACGTTCCTGATTACTTTGAACTTGAAAATAACGGGCTTAAAGCAAAATATTTACGGGTTCCAAAGCTGTCGGATGTTCCCTATCCTGTCACAATGGAGCCAAACTTAGTTATTGAGTTCTATTCACGTTAAATACTATAAAAATGAGTATTTCGTTTGCAAAACTAATAAACAAAACAATAGCGGTATGGTGTGCACTTTTGTGTGCCACCTGTTTTGGACAAGATAATCGAAATCAGTTGCAAAAAATAAATAATTCACAACAAAACGATCTTTTAGTACTGAAAGGAATAGAAAACTACATAAATGGATTAAAAAGTCTATCTGCATCTTTTAGTGAAACAACTTCCCGTAACAACGATGTAAATAAAGGGTACATATATATAAAAAGGGAATGCCTAAACGGAAAAACTGTAGTAAAAATCGATTACAAAACAGGGGCTCTATTATCAGCGTCGTTGAACGGTCGGTTTTTAAAACTTACAAATCGTAAAACAAGAAAATCTCAGACTTATTCGATTTTAACAACACCTCTATACGCTTTACTTGCTGGAAAATTAAGCTTCAAAGACTTTAGTTATACAGTTCTAGAAAATTCACGACAACGTGTTAAAGTACAAATTGTCTACGAAAAACAGACGTTTAACTTAACGTTCAGGAAAAATAACAATAAAGTCGATAAACTACTATTTTGGCTAGTTTCAAGTGATAAAGGATGGGCAGAAGTAGTATTTGATGATAAAAATTATTACGAAAACGATTTATCAAAAATTCCAGACAGTACTTTTTCATAAAATCAATAACATGCTTATTCAACGCAATAGAAGATTGATATATTTTTTGCGAGTATAGAAAATTCTTTTGATGTTGTAGTATTATAAAAGCAGGTCGGTTTGGCGGGGTAGCTCAGCTGGTTAGAGCGGCGGAATCATAACCCGCAGGTCGGGGGTTCGATCCCCTCCCCCGCTACCAAGAGTTTTCGTTAAATTTTTGTAGGAGTTAGCTATGAAAATAAGTGCTGGAGATATTCGTGTTGGCGATGTCTTGGAATACAATGGGAAGTTATGGACTGTATTAGAAGTTCAGCATGTGAAACCGGGAAAAGGTGGGGCTTTTGCCCAGATTGAAATGAAAGCTCTAAAAGATGCTCAGAAGTTGAATGAACGTTTTAGAACAGAAGAATCAGTTGAAAAGGTATATCTTGAAGATGTTGATTTTCAATATTTGTATAAAGATGGAAACGACTTAGTTTTTATGAATCAATCGACTTTTGAGCAAGTTCAATTATCCGAAGATATTATTGGGGAAAGTGCAAGATTTTTAGACGACGGGATGTCTGTAACAGTCTGTTTATACGAAGGAAATCCTATAAGTGTAAAACTCCCTCAAACTGTTGTATTAGAAATAGTCGAATCGGAACCTGTCGTAAAAGGTCAAACCGCGGCGTCTTCTTACAAACCGGCAACTTTGTCGAATGGCGTAAAAGTTTTAGTTCCTCAACATATAAAGCCAGGCGTTAAAGTTGTTATAAATACAGCTGACGGTTCGTACGTAGAGCGAGCTAAATAACTTTTATGAGTGAAGATTTATTTGAAAAAACTTATAAAACCGAGCTTTTTATAATGAAACGTGCCGTTATGAAATCGGCAAATTCGATCGTTCGTGATTTTGGAGAACTTGAGCGTTTACAAGTATCACGCAAAGGGGTTTGTAATTTTATAACAAGTGCCGATATTAGAGCTGAAGAACAGATAATTCACGAACTAAAAAAATCTGGACTTGATTACAATATATTAAGTGAAGAAAGTGGTTTTATAAAATCTGAAAAGAAGAATTGTGAATACACATGGGTTATTGATCCAATAGACGGTACAAATAACTTTCGTCGAGGTATTCCATATTTCTGTATAAGTATAGCCCTAACAAAGAACGATGAACCCGTTGCGGCTGTGTGTTTAGATCCAGTTAGGAACGATTTATTCAAAAGCGCTGTAAACACTGGTTCGTATGTTGACGGCAGAAACAGAATGAGAGTGACAAGCCGAATATCTTTAGCCGAAAGTGTCATTGCAATCCACAACAACAACGAAAAAATATACAGCAAATTGAATACGGGAAATTGTATAATTCGGAGAACCGGATCTGTTTCATTGGATTTATCTTACTTAGCGGCAGGAAAATATGATGCAGTAATAATAGATAATGTTCAATGGTGGGACATAGCCTCTGGACTAATAATTATTAAAGAAGCTGGAGGATTTGTAGAATTTTCAAAAAACGGAAGCGGATATAACCTTCGAGGAGCCTGTACACGACGATTGCTGAACGTTGTAAAGGAGTTGTAACAACCATATAGACGGCCGAAGTTATTCATGCTAAGCTAGCATTAGTTATTGAAGGAGATGGTGGCGACATATGGGGATGTTATTAGCTGGTATTTTAGATGGAGCGCTTACTCTTTGAGGTTTGTGTGTTATACCATTAGTATCTTCGCCTAGTGATATTCAAGCGAAAATGGAAAAATGATATAGTAAATGCTTTTGAAGATTCTGTTAGAAAAGCCGAAGATCTCGAAAAATTCAGCAATAAAAAACCTACTAATTTGATTAGTTCAACAGACTTTCCAAACATCGGTAAAAAAGAGAAAACGTTCTAGAATTTTTGACCAATAATATAAAAATAAACAATGGTGACAAATCTTTGTTAGTGTTGTTAGAATTTTAATGTCATATCAAAAGGTACTTTCAGAAGATAGTCAACTAAATCTTTTTATAGAAGAACTTAAAGCCTTAACACCAAATGACAATGCACAAGCAGCGTTCACAGGAATAGATAAATATACTCAAAGTAAATTTAACGGTTTAACGGAACTTACTGGATTTCGCGAATTGTTCGAAAAATATACACAAAAAACTTGGGACGGAACGTATTTATCTCAATCCTTTATGGATTATAAGAACAGCTTGTTGCAGTTTTTGTTTGCATTGTGGATTTTCGATATTAATAATAAAAGAAAGCCATTGAAGAATTTAGAAGGGACAAATTTATCCCAATATATTCAGTCCATTGTAAATAGAAACGATCCGGACGCCATGCTTCAAGCAAATGTTGATGCTGAAACAAAAAAATTGATAAATCATTTATTTATATTACCTAATGATACATATACTGTGGACTACGATGAGTTGGGTAATAAAAAAGTTCTTCCATACAAAAAAAGATCTATAAATGGTAAAGAACTAGTATATACATTAGACTCTGCAATTGTATTAAAAGATAGTCGAGCATTTGAAAAATTTGGTACATATACTGCTGATGTATCTATCGGGATGATAAAACCCTGTGTAACAGGCGAATATAAATACGGTTTGTTAGAGGCCGGCAGAACTGATGCGGATTTTATTTGGATGGCACATGATTTACAAGAATTTTTTCCAGATTTTAGTGTTTTAAAACCCGTTCTTCTTGTATATAAAATAACAAACCCACTTTGATAGTTGTATTACTGAAAAACGTTAAACGTTTTTGAGTTATAATACAGACGATGAAATATTGTTAACGGTGGGTTAATGTGCCCAATTTATTTGGATTATGCGGCAACAACGCCGTGTGATCCAATTGTTTTTGAAAAAATGAAGCCGTATTTTTTAGAAATTTACGGTAATTCAAATTCTTTTCACATCTATGGTTCAAAGGCTCAAGAAGGTTTATATAACGCACGAGAACAGATTGCTAAAGACATAAACGCGGAACATAAAGAGATAATATTTACAAGCGGAGCATCGGAAGCAAGTAATATTGCAATATTACGGACGATTGAACGAATAAAAGGTGTTTTTTTTACAGCAAAAACACAACATGCCTCAATAATAAGTATTGCAAATAATTTACAAGCTCATGGAACAAACATTAATTATCTTAAAGTTGACCACGAAGGAATATTAGATATAGAACTTTTGGAAGCAGAGCTAAAAAAATCGTCTGGACTTGTTTCTGTGTGCTGGGTTAATAACGAAACAGGAACGATGCAGGATATAAAGACAATAGCAGAAATATGTCATAAATATGGCAGTTTATTACACGTTGATGGAACTCAAGCACTTGGAAGATTTCACATTGATACGAAGGAACTCGATATTGATTTTATGAGTGCATCGGGACACAAAATATATGCACCAAAGGGGATAGGAATTTTATATTGCAAATCATCAGTTGCAAAGTATTTACGTATTCCAAGATCGAACCCAGACGTTGAATTTGGTATTCGTGCCGGAACAGTTCCAGTTGCTCTATGTGTGGGAATGGCTGAGGCGTTAAAAATTGCTCAAACATACATTGATAGCGAACTTGTTAAATTGAAGGAATTACGCAAAACGTTTATCGATACAATGCAAAATAATTTAGAAGAAATTTATGTTAACGGTTCTAAGAGTTCAAATTACCCTGGAATTATAAATATGAGCTTTCGAGGATGTGAAGGCGAAGCTATGATGATGGAATGCCCACGTATTGCAATATCTTCAGGATCTGCATGTACATCAAATAAACTCACTATTTCACATGTGTTAGGAGCAATGGGAATAGATCCTGACATAGCCCAATCGTCTCTACGTATAACAATGGGACGACCAACAACTGCTGATGATATGAATATTGCCACAGAGGATTTAACTAATGCTACATTGAAGTTGCGAGCTATGAGTCCTATATGGGATATGATTAAGGCAGGCATTGACATTAACAGTACATTTAAAAGGGGGATTTTTAAAAAATGAATAAAAATAATATAGCACCGCAAGCTGATAGGTACAGTGCAAATACTCTAAAATACTATAACAATTTAAAAAATGTTGGTGGATTCGATGAAACATTGCCAAATGTTGGTACTGGAATTGTAGGATCCCCTCTATGTGGTGATGTAATGAAAGTTCAACTTTTTATTGACGATGACGATAAAATAACTGATGTTAAATATAAAGTTTTCGGTTGTGTATCAGCTATAGCATCAATGGAACTAGTTTCAGAGTTATTAAAAGGTAGAACAATTGAGGAAGCACTTAGTTTGACTAACGAAGAGGTTGCTAATTCTTTGGAACTCACTGAACTTAAAAAACATTGTTCTGTATTGGCAAAAGAATGTATAGAAGCCGCAGTCAACGATTATAGATTAAAACAAAATAAAACAATATCCATGATTACAGTCTCCGATAAAGCTATGGCAAAGATAAAAGAGTTAATAAGTGAGCATAAAAGTATTGGCATTAACATTGCGGTACTTCCAGGTGGATGTTCTGGGTTCGAGTACACTTTAGGGTATGTTGATAACGCACCGACTGATAAAAAGTTTATTGAAATTTTAGGAATCAAGTTTTTCTACAATCCAGATGAAGAACTTCTAATAAAAGGTGTAAATATTGATATTGTTGAAAACTCTTTTGGTACTGGTTTCATAGTAACAAACAAAAATCAAATGTCGTGCGGTGGCGGTTGTGAAAATTGTACATGTGGATGTTTTAATAAATAACTCCATGAATTAAACGTTCGTATATTGTTGTGATTTTGCGCGATGTGTTCGCATAAATTTTTTATATTTTGATACTGAACTTAGAAGACATCGCGTACTTTAAAATACTCAGGTAATGGAGACGTAACAGTGATTGTTTTGCCGGTGTTATATTGCTTTAAAGTAACTTCGTAAGCATGCAAATATAAATACTTATTAGGATTGCCTCCATATTTGATATCACCCAGTATTGGGGCGTTTATTGACGAAGCATGAACCCGAATTTGGTGAGTTCTACCCGTCAGCGGTTTGGCGTAAACTAATGATAGACCACTCACGTTTTTAATAAATGAAAATTGCGTAACAGCGTCTTTACCATTAATGGGATCAATAACAACTCGATCTTTATTTTTTAGAAGCCTTTCACGAATAGTAATATTTTTAAAATGTATTTTTTTTGATAGTAGAGCTACATACGTTTTTTTTATATTTTTTATTTTAAATTGATCCAACATATAATGCGCCACTTCTGGGCTTTTCGCAAAAATCGTTAATCCGCTTGTGTCCTTATCTATACGATGCACAAGTCTAAGTTCCGGATTATAGGCTTTAGCTATCACATCTAGGGCAATATTAGTTTTAGACCCAAGTTGTACTGCCATGCCTGAAGGTTTGTTAACTATTATTAAACCGTTATCTTCATAAATTATTCCGTTTTTAAAAATATCTATATGCTTTTTTGATACGGCAGTTTTATTTAAAATTTTATTTTTGTTATCTAAATTTGTAAACAAACGTTCAATATTTGGATGTATATATACGTTATCTTTATTTGCTATTCTTTGTGAAGATTTAGCCCTACAATCGTTTACCAAAATGTCTTTGTTGCGTACAGCTTTTTCAATAAGAGATTGCGGAACATTTCCAAATTTCCGTCGTATAAAACGGTCAAGCCTTTGTGTTTGAAATTTGTCGTCAAATGTCATTTTTTATTAATTTGCTTTGTCACGTACTGTTGTTGGATTATTCCAATAATATTGCTTATGCTCCAATATACAATTATGCACACCGGAAAAGATATTGAAATATATGTAAATATTATCGGCATTATGTACATTATTTGTTCCTGTTTTTTTTGTTCGATCGTTTTTTCTTGGGAAGCTGTTCCATTAATAGCACTTGATATTTTTTGTTGCAGTAACATCGTAGCCCCCATTATCAGTGGCCATACACCTATCTGGAGAAAACTAGGAGGATCCCAATTAATTAATCCAAATAAATTAGTTATATAACACGTATCTGGTTCTGATAAATCATGCGTCCATAAAAACAAAGGAGCATGACGCATTGAAATGCTTATAAAAAATACTTTATATAGGCAAAAGAATATTGGCGCCTGTAATAACATTGGTAAACATCCCGACAATGGGGAAATGTGCTCTCGCTGATAAATTGCAACCAATTCACGGTTTAAACGCATTTTATCGTTCGAGTACATTCTTTGCAGGGCAGAAATCTGTGGTTGTATTTTTTTCATTTTAGCTATTGACACAAACGACTTTTTAAGAAGTGGATATGTTAGGAACCTGAATATGAGGGTTAATAACAATATTACAATTCCCATATTTGGAATTACAGACGACATCCAACCCATTAATTGCGTAAGTGGTTTTGTCAACAGGAAGAACCAACCGAAATCTATAGCCCTGTCGAATTTATCCAAATTAAGTTTCTTACTGTATTCCGTCAATAAATTAATATCCTTAGGACCGGCGAATATTGTATATGAAATCTCCCTACTTTCCCCACTTCCAAGCTTTATTAAATAATCATCTTCAGTGCTTAAAATATAGTTTTTTCCATACTCATTCAAAACTAACGCCGTATTTTCTTTATTATTTAATATAGAACAAAGCCAGTATTTATCTGTAAAACCGAACCATTGGCAATTTTTTAGAATTTCACCGTTTTTTATTTTTTCATATTTTATCTCATTAACTTTGTGTTCACTGTTAACAACGATGCCTTCATGAACAACCGCATAGTTATAAATTTTTGGATCTTTTCTAAAGATGCTAGCACTTTTTGCAAATTGTATATCATTCTTGCTTGTGTTTGTTATTTTATCAGTTATTGTTACTAAATAATTATTATCTTCACTTATATTGTCGAGCGAAAAATTTCTTTCTATTATTAGACCGTTATTTTGTTTTGATAAAAATGTCTTGTTAGATTCCGAGATATTCCAAATTGTATCTTTGTTTACTAATTCTTTATTATTTTCGTCTTTATATGTAACCGATATATAGTAAGGTTTTGTCGAACAACTGTCTGATAATATATTTATTGGTTTATTATTAATAGCATCAGACGGTTTCTCTTTGTATTTTTTTAAAATTATTCCATCGATAAGACCTCCAATTGGGTTTACCTTTATTTCAATAGTTGAATTACTAAATTCGACATGACTCGCTTGATGTGAGAGAGCCGCAGGTTTCGGGTTGCACACATCCAAAGACTTGCTTACTTTAGCTACTTTTTGAGTATCGTCTTTTTGTTCTGTCGTAACAGTTTGCTCGTTGTTATTGTTATACCGTCCTAAAAAATAGTCCGTTGCAAATAAAACAGTAAATAAAATAAAAAACGTCATTAAAAATCTGTTATTGTCATCGTTTTGAAATTGCATAACACACCTTTTTACGGAACGGGATCGTATCCAAATCCACCCAGAGGTCTACACCTGAAAATCCTCTTTAGTATAAGCCATCCGCCACGCATTGTGCCATGTTTAATTATTGCTTTTCGAGCATATTCCGAACAAGATGGAATAAATCGACAACAAGGTTTTTTATTAACGGTTAGTTTTTGATAAATACGAATTAGATTTAAAAATACATTTTCTAACATAAAATAATAATTATAGGATTTTCACGTTTATTATAACATAATACAAGATACCGTAATAAGCAATACATTGAAGATCATTTTATTTACAATCTCTAGTCATAAAAAACTAAAGATTGTAAATAAAGTTCATGATTAACACGAATCATTTGCTGGGTAAAAAGCTATAATAAAAATCAATTTTATCTTTTCTTCCTTTTGTTGTAAGCGTTACTATGGGGCCTTTAAAATTTTCTTTTATATATTTACTACGCGTTACTATATTATGACAAAACCGATCTGTTTTATCCATTTTGATTTCAATAAATTCATCATCATTTTTCGCAACATTTGGCTTTTCGGTATATACCTTAAAAAACAATCCATCGCCATATTTTATAATATCAGCGTTCTTAATTAATTTTTTAAAATTGCTGTATAGATTGTCCACCAGATCAATATATGGTGTAAAATATTTGTCAGCATCAGTTTTATACTTATCAAGTTTTTTGGTAATTTCTTTTTCGTCGTCTATAATTTTTTTATAAAGACTTTTTGCTTGATTGTATTCGCTTTCCGATATACCTGTGTTACCAGGATCTGCAAATTGAGTGTTCCCCTCGTATTTGTCAATGACTAATCTTAAACTATGCTTTATCGCTCGAATGATACTCGATGCACTACTGCTATCAAAGCATCTTTGCAAAATGTTTTTGCAGAAACCAAACGTTTCAACTTTTATTATTCTTTGTTCGTTTTTTTTAATAAGTTCTGTATCAAAACGTTCATCTAAGAATAATTCACCTAAAACATTTTCTCGATCTTGTCTTCCGTAGTTTTCCAAAGGTATTCGACATTCATTTTTGATGTAATCAATAAAAACTGGGATATCGTAGAACTCGTCTGAGCACGATAGAATTTTGAAAAAATCAAATATTTTGTCTTCAGTCAAGTAACTAATCGTCATTGCTGTTTTTAACAATGGTGGAATGGACTGCAACGGTTTAAGTGCTGTGCGAGTTAGTGCAACCACTCTATATAAAGTTGACAGCATATTTTTAAAGTTAGCTGAAACACTTTTTTCATTTTCTTCTTTATCTACAAGTTCTGACAGTTTCGTTATGGACACGCGTGTCTTCTCTTGAGTTTCATTAATATCTTTTTTTAAATTATCTTGCTCGGATAATTTAGAAAGAGTATACATCGAATACTCTTGCAATATTTTGAAATCGTTCTCTGGTATTTCAATAGGATCTGATAAATCTTTCTTATTTCTTATCTCCCGCATTATTTTTTTGAATACTTTTTTCTTGCCATCAATTTTTTTCTGAAATGTGTTATACCACCTTACGATCTTGTCAATATTGTACAAACCACCGGAAAACCACTTTAAGCTCTTAAAGCCTGTTTTGATATATTCTTTAGAATATTTGTCTTTATCGTAATTTTCTTCAAAGTTTGATATGGTCTTACATGAACAATCCTTTAAAAATCTTGAGTATTTCGACGGGGTACATTCTTCAACACGAACAATAGATGACGTCCATCTCGAATATTTAAATAGCTTTGTATCAACATTAAATATCGAAGCGATGTGTTCTTGCAAGGTATTGGTCAAAAAATCCATCACAGTCTCTTCTGGATCTGATTGTGGTTTTTCACTTTTCAAGCTTTGTTTTAACAAACTTTCTATAAAACCTCTTTGTTCTTCTAAGTATTTTGTTACAAATAAATCCTTAAACGATCTGCAGGCTTCAAGGTAGCAATGTCTTATATCATAAGAACAATGAATATCCGTCATAAATAATCGTAACATTTCATTTACAATAAAACCACTTATATATTCAAGACCTTTATTTTTACGATTAAGATTTTTCTTTTGCAAAAATTTTTGAACATTTGGATTTTCAAACGTAAGACAATCGTTTCCAAATTTTGTTGCATGTGCTTCTAAGTTACAACACTGAAGGGCATAAATAATATCATCAATACCATTAGTAAAGTCTATAGGTTTATTACCGCAGAGAAGATTAAAAATCATTAATGCTAAAACATTT
>CADBOF010000039.1 GCA_902796345.1 uncultured Pseudomonadota bacterium | reverse complement strand
CGTATTCAACCGTATTCAACCGTATTCAACCGTATTTAACCTTAGTATAGCATAAACCAAATTTTTGTACAACGCGCGCAAGCATTTTTTTAAAAAAAAGGCTTGCTGGTAAAAATAATAAAGAAGCTCTTAAAAATTTGGTGAAAATTGTGAAAATTAAAACGGTTTTTGAAATTGTGGGTTCTATTTGTAAAGTTGAAGAACGCGGAGAGCGCTTATATATAGAAACGCCGATTGTAGCGGATACGTTAAAAAAGTTATACGAGGTAGGATTTAAGTCGCTTACAGATTGTTTCGTAACAAAGGATAAAAAAATATACTTTCAACTAACCAATTACTTAACTAAAGAAACAGTATTTGCGACAAGTAAATATTACATTGATATTTTTGACAACGACATACAAAAACTGTATCCTAATTATATTGCGTACGAAGCCGAGATAAAACAATATTTTTATGCTTCGCAAATTTTTTAAGACATTTTTAATTATTACAAATCAGTGTATTATGTAAGCATGCTGATTATTAATAAATATCGAAATGAAGGGTGTAGTTGTTGTCGAATCACCTGCAAAAGCCAAAACTTTATCAACGTTTTTGGGTAAGGACTATAAAGTAATTGCAAGTTACGGACATGTACGTGATCTTGTATCAAAAAGCGGTTCTGTCGATCCAAACAACCATTTTAAAATGCTTTGGGAAGAAAACGTACGAGGTAAAAAACAAATAAAAGAGATAGTAACCAATCTGAAAAATTCCGATAATTTATATTTAGCTACTGACCCTGATAGGGAAGGCGAAGCTATTTCTTGGCATATATTGGAAATTCTTAACGGGAAAAAATTGTTAAAAAACAAACAGATACAAAGAGTTGTGTTTCACGAAATTACTAAAAGTGCAGTATCTGAAGCGTTTGCTAATCCTAGAGAATTAGATCAAAACCTTGTCAATGCGTATTTAGCTCGTCGTGTGTTGGATTATTTGGTGGGTTTTTCGTTGTCTCCTATTTTATGGCGTAAAATGCCGGGTGCAAAATCAGCAGGGAGAGTTCAATCTGTTGCATTAAGACTTATCGTTGAACGCGAACTTGAAATAGAGGCATTTAAACCAGAAGAATATTGGAGTTTGCACAATTTATTTAATACAGACAAAGGCGATTTTTTAAGTACATTAACTCATATTGACGGCAAAAAACTTGAAAAACTCGACATTAAAACAGAACAAGAAGCTGAGACAATAAGGTCTGACATTGCAACAAAAACATACATTGTTGAATGTATAGAACGAAAATCAATTAAACGTAAACCTTATGCTCCATTTACTACATCAACATTGCAACAAGATGCGTCGCGAAAACTTGGATTTCCAGCAAAAAAGACAATGCAAATTGCTCAGAAATTGTATGAAGGTATATCAATTGACGGAGCAATGACAGGTTTGATTACGTATATGAGAACAGATAGCACAAATTTGTCCAATGAAGCACTTGATGCGTCACGTAAATATATTAGCGAAACATTCAACACAAAATATTTGCCAAAGAAACCGAGAATTTACAAGACCAAAACCAAAAACGCACAGGAGGCGCATGAAGCAATAAGACCTACGTTATGTACACGAACGCCAGAAAGTTTAAAAAACTCTTTAACAGAAGATGAATTTAAGTTATATGAATTAATTTGGAAAAGGACGATATCATCACAAATGGAAAGTGCCATTTTGGATCAAGTAACAATAAACGTTCAGTCAACAGATAAAAAATATAAATTTAAAGTAAGCGGTTCAACAATTGCATTTGATGGGTTTTTAAGAATATACGGAGATGACGACAAAGATCAAGAACTAAAGTTACCAAACATCGATGAAAAAACTATTTTAACAATTAAAGAGGCAATTAAAAATCAGCATTTTACACAACCGCCCGCAAAATTTAATGAAGCAAGTCTTGTTAAAAAACTTGAAGAGCTTGGTATAGGCAGACCTTCAACTTATGCAACCATTATTAATGTAATTCAGGAGCGTAAATATGCCGTCATTCAAAAAAAATCATTTATTCCTGAAAGTATCGGCGTACTTGTTGTTTCATTCTTAAAAAACTTCTTTGCAAAGTATGTTGAATACGGATTTACTGCAGACCTGGAAGAAGAGCTTGATGATATATCTAACGGAAAAATCGATTGGGAAACAGTTTTAAACAATTTTTGGAAAGAATTTTACGCGACTATAAATTCCGCTAATGAATTGACCGTAACAAAAGTTATAGATACACTAGAAGGTAATTTGCACGATTATATTTTTAAAAATTTTGAAGATAACTGCATATGCCCAGTATGTAATACAGGCAAAATGCATTTAAAGTTAAGTCGTATTGGTGCGTTTCTAGGTTGTTCGAATTATCCAGAATGTAAGGCCACAAAATCAATAGACGGAAACGATGCTACAGCAGTAAATTTTGAAAATGCTTCTCAAAAAATACTCGGTCAAGATCCAAACAATAACAACGATAATATAATTCTAAAAAAAGGTCCTTATGGATATTACCTCGAATGGGAAAAAACAAAAGACCCAATAAAAAAGAAACCTAAGCGTTTAGCTGTCCCTAAGTTTATTACAAATATAGAAGCTCTAACAATAGACGATGCTTTAACTTTGTCAAACTTACCAAAAAATCTTGGGAAACATCCAAAATGTGAAAAAGATGTAATGCTTTGTTTAGGCCGTTTCGGTCCTTACATCTTAGCTGGAGATAAAACGTTAAAACTTGAAAAGAATTTAGACTTTTTGAGAATTGATTTGGATAAAATTTATCAAAAAATTGAAAGAGAACTTAATCAAAGCGATTAAATATTAATTTAGTGTTTTAATAATAGTGCATTTTTGTTTGTTTTGGTCTACAATCATGATTGTGGGGTTAGTTTAAAAAAATTATGAATGTTAAACATTGTTTATTTTACTCTCTATGTTTTCTGTCGATTTTTTTGCTCAAAAACGATGATTTGTGTGCAACGCAGTACGTAGATCAAGCTAATAACATCCATATTGATAAAAACGACCATCTATACAAGAATGTAAATTATAATATTAATAAATATATTCAAATAGCGTCAAAAAAACGTGGCGAAAATTATTGGGCTTATAAAGCTATATCTTCTGGTAACGAATGGACTTCATCTATCGAGGCGTTAAAAGAATTACTCGTACTTGCAATGCAAGTTAGGGATGCAAAAGATGGACATGTTGATAATATATTTAATACTATGTACTCTCAAATACTTACAGCTTTGGATGATGTAAATATCAATAAAGCTTTGCCAGTTAAAGAAAGATTGGAATTAAATAACATCAAAAATGTATTTGCGTATATGAATACGTTAATGGTGTTTGCTACGCTGCATCATAAGGCTAAAGAACGCGGTCTTACCGCACAAACCCTTTATAAAAAGGCTCGAGAGTATTTTGATATTATTTACAGAAAGGCAGCTTTTGAGTCAGATGAAGAATCTTTCGAAAAAAAAATTAAGTCCAAGTTACTTGAGATATTTGATGGCAAAGAGGAAGATTTAAAACAATATTTATTTCACGATTGGCAATGTTATTTATACCAATTTTCTGTAATAGCGGAAGGATATGAATACGATTTGGCTTTTCCTTATCCTAGCAGTGTTATGTCAACCGTTCTCAATTTAGGGTGTTTTTGTTATAAATCAATAAAAATTGACTGTGCAAAAATAAATATTGATACACCCAGAACTGTTGACAAATTATTTTGGTCTTGGAAGAAAAAAAGCACTAATGCCAAAAGTTTCTTTGAAGAAATGCATAAAATTATTGGCAAAATTGAAGAAAAAATAGACGATATCAACCCATTCAACATATCTAATTCCACTGAATCCTTCTATAATTTTTATTGCGACAATTTCAAAATTTCAGACAGAGATCGTTATTATGACTATGATTATTTACTATACCTATCCAACTTTATACACCTTACACACCTCCAGGAAAAATATTGTCCTAATATTCTATTACAGAGATTTACTATACGGGAATGTATCGATTTATTCAAATACACTCGTAAAGAAAAATTAAACATCAACATAAATTCAATACAGGCGTTAACACCTATCGGTGTTTTTAATATTTTGGTACCATGTTTAAAAATATTTGGTTTAAAAATATTTGAAAACGTTGACTTTGGTAAAATATGTTTAGATGATTACGTTCTAAAAGTAAGAGGCATCATCGCAAAACTATTTGAAATTATCTCAATTAATAATTTGACTAATTGCCATGATTTTGCTTTTCGAGAAATCTTTTATGCAATAAATGATGTCGGTTTGGATGAAACATTCCACTTAATCAAATGCGCATTGCTAAACCCTGAGGTATTCGTGATAAAAAATGATTTCTATTCAATAGCAAAATGGGTTAGCCAAGAAGCGTCGAACATTAAAAATAGAAAAGCGTAATAAGTCTACTTAATCTCTTGTCCAAGAGATAGCACCTTTTGGGCAAGATTTTTCACATAAGCGACAATTTGCACATTTTGTTTTATTCCACGTAAAATGTTGCGTATCTTGATTTTTTATATCGATTATTTGAATACATTTATTTGGGCATATATACACACAACTTTTACATTTTATACATTTGTTTGCATCAATACATAATTTTGAACAATTTTTTTGTGCATTTTCTAGAATGGTGCGTTTATTTAAAGTTACCGGTTTTTGGAAGCAACATTTTACACCCAACCACAACTCTGAGATAAAACTAATTCCCATGAATTTTGTACCTAACTCTGTCCAAAAATCCCTGCAAAATGAAGCAAGCTGCTATTTTGTCAACATTTTTTCGACGTTGCCTTGTCGTAAATTCAGCTTCAGATAATACTCTATTAGCAACAACACTACTAAGTCGTTCGTCGTACTGAATAATTCTGATGTTAAAATCTTTTAAAAATTTTTGTAATTTATCAGAGAAATTATTAACCAATTTGTGTTGTAATCCATTGTCTCCACCATTAAGAGCTAACGGCATACCTACAACGATCACGCCTATACTGTACTCTTTAACAACATTTAGGAGCTCACTATAAATATTTATTGTTTCAATAACTCTAAGTGGCGTTGCTATAGAACAATCCAAATCTGAGATGGCAATTCCAGTCCGTTTATTACCGTAGTCAATGCATAAAACCCGTTTTTTGTATATTACAACATCCCAATCATCAACGTTTTCAAAAGTAGTTACAGTCCCCATTTTATCATGTCTTACTTGTTTTTTATTCATTACTTGTTATTTATTTTTATTTAAAGATTGTTTCCAACGGCTTCAAATAACGTTCAAGTTTTACTCATTGTTATTTTAACATGTATCATATAAGTTGATCCGTTTATCTTCGTTCAGAACAATGTTGATTATTTGCAAAGCGCGAAAATCGTAGAAACGTCGAATATGTTATAATTTTTATAGGTTGTAGTAGTATTTTGAAAGTTATGGATATAGTAAATAAAGTATTAAAGTTATCTAGCGTCTTAGGAATTTTTGCTGTATGTTGTCTAGGATTTTCAGTAAAAGATATAATGAAACAACGCACCTCTCATGTATGTGTAAACGGCCTCGCAGATCGGGTTATAAAATCGGACGAAGCAACGCTGAAAGTAACGTTTACTGTTGAAAGTAATAAAATGAGCGACCTCAAAGCAGCGCTTGCATCAACAGCGGACAAAGTAAAAGACTTTTTGCATAAATATGGTTTTACCGACAATGAAATGGTAGAATCGTCTGACGAAATTACTGATAGGTTGGCAGATCGTTATTACAGATATAGTAGCGCCTCTGTTGAGAAGCCTGAAAATCGGTATGAACTAAAGAGAACTATTGTCGTAAAAACGAAACAAGTCGATGCCGCACGAGATTTATCTTCTCATTTATCAGATTTATACGAACAAGATATTTGTGCGACGACGTCAGTAACTTTTTCCTCAAGTGATTTTGCCAAAATACGACTTGAGTTGCTTGACGAAGCAACTCAAGATGCGAAAATTCGAGCAAAAAAAATTGCAGACGCGGCTGGTATAAAAATAAAAGGTTTACGTAACATTGCAACGGGGCGTTTTTCCATATTTAACGCAACAGAAAATACCATTGATCGGGATTGGTCGGATGGTGAGCGTTCTTATTTAAAACGCTATCGCATAGTCGTATCAGCGACATTTGATCGGAATTAAAATTATAATAGGTTTGTGCTTAGTTGTGGAAAACTTTTATGAACTTTAAAACATCTTTATGTATAGGATGCGGCGTTATTGGCGTTTGCGTGTCCGGATGCGATGACATGCTTTCCGGAAATAATTACAAGCGTGCAGAAGCGAAACAAGTAAATAAGGTTAGTCGCGGAATTATTCGAACAAAACGTCTCGTAAAAATTCAGCGTCATGCAGGCACTGGATCAGGGGCAGGTCTCGGCGCCGCAGGAGGAGCCTTAAGTGGTGCGTTAATCGGTAATGCAGTGTCTTCTGGAACGAAAGGTCAAATAATAGGAGGGGCAGTTGGAGCATTAGCAGGTAGCTTAGCAGGAAGCGCAATTCAAAACAGAAACGTCGACGGCTTTGAATACATTATAGACCTTGACGAAGGAGGATCGATTGCTATAACCCAGGGAAAAACTCCGGAATTATCAGTCGGGCAACGAGTTAATGTTTTATCTAATAATTCTGGAGCAAGGGTTGTTCCCGATTCGTCGAATGTTTTTTAACAAAGTTGTAACTAGATTTATAAATAGTTATATTATCCAAAAAATCCCCTACGCGTATCAAACGTTGGGGATTATGGTTGATCTCACGGGTTAGATTATTGTAGTTACTTCCATGACCCGATCAAACTAACAAACCAGTTGTTTTTTTGAGTTTTATAATTTCCAAATTTAATACCGTTAATTTTTGCAGATTGCTTTACTGTTTGCTCACAAAAATCCATTTTTCAAATATTTCATTTTTTTGTATAAACATTCAACATAGTCTATTTAAAATAGGAACACTAACAAATTACAATGATAAACCAATTATCGCGAAAAAAAAGATTACTATATAACATTTTGTTTTTTTACAAATATCCCCAGTTATATTTAAAGCAAATTTAATCTAGTTAAATACCTGCTAATTAAAACTATATTTTATAGAACAATGCATTTAAGATTGTCACACAGTGTGTAAAATTTATCTTAAAAACGTTAATTTTTATAAAGGGTTAAAATTATATAAAAGCACTATGACTTTAATTAATGTTTCAAGCGCGAACCACTTTGTTACCAAGTGTAGGTGTTATTATATGTATTTGTGGATGCTCAAGTCTTGAACGAAAAGTTTTTGTAAAAAGAATTGATTTTGAAGTAGATGCGAAAGCTAATAAAGGTAATCCTTTCGTTTGCCATATAGCTGTACCATATTCCTCAGATCTTGTTGTAAAACTACACGGAATGGATGCTCAAACTTATTTTACACAGTTGTCGGAACTTCAAAGGCTATATAAGGATAAGTTGGAAATATTTTCATATGATATTATTCCCGGAAAGTCACGATTAAAAGAAAAAGTAGAACCTCGTTCTAGAACAAAAGCTTTTGGGGCATACATATTTGCTAAATATACTATTAACGGCAAATTCGCTGAACGTTTGGGATTAAATAAAAAAATACTTGTCAAATTTGAAGAATACAAAATGACCATATACGACGGGACAAGTAAAGAACCACAATTTGATGATAAATGTGCTGGTAGCTGTCCAACAAAAGATTTGCCAAAAACTGATAGTAAAGCAGAACCTGAATGTACGGAATGTCCGCCTGGATATGATTATATGGAAGAGTGTGAGGATGGAACCAAAAGATATTTGCCTGAAAAAAAATATAATAACAACAACCCTGAAGAGTGCGTAGAGTGTCCTACAGATGCTGAATATGCTGTAGAATGTGACGATGGTTCAGTAACTTATTTGCCTAGTAATAAAACTAATGAAGAATGTGTAAAATGCCCAAACGGTCACGAATATGCTACCGTATGCGACGACGGAACGGTTAATTATATTCCTTATCAATCCACATTATCTAAGCAGACAAATGAAGACAAAAAACAAAAAACTAACGTTCCTTCCAATAAAAAATTCCAATCAACAAAACATTAACAGACATATAACAGATAAACGCAATTACGCTTTGAACAACATACCCGTTACATATTCCGACGCTTGCGATTGTTGTTATAAATCCAGCAAATAGGACAACAACATTAAATGTATTTTTAGCAAAAACTGAAAGCAAAGCAATTATTACTGCAACTATAAAAAGACTATACACCTATATAAGTCCTGCATTGATTAAATGTTCTTTTTTTTCACTCCATTTGTCTCGGACAATAACAAATAACTTTAATTCTATGTTTTTATTAAAAATTTCTCGCATTTTTTTTATACTTTCAAGACGAATTGATTTTATCATGATCCCTTTATGCCCTAAGACTATAGCTTTTTGCGTATCTTTCATTACTATTATTGATTGCATCAGTTTAATTTTTTTGTCAGTAACTGTTACCTTATCTGTTTTTACATAAATACTATATGGAATCTCTTGATTTAAATGTTCGAACATAGTTTCACGTGTTATTTCAGCAAGTCTTACTGAAATTTCCTGATCGGTTTTTTCATGATTTTCGAAATACAACCATGGACTTTCTGGAACATTTTCTGCAAGGTATCGTTTTAACGGTTCAATTCCTGTGCCTACAAGTGATGAAATCATAAATATCTCGTTAATAAAATCATACTGATTTAATTTATCTGCAATACTTAATAGATTTTGTTTGTTTTTTAATAAATCAACTTTGTTTAGAGCAATAGCAAAAGGCTTTTTTAATTTTCGTTCATGAGCTAAAAAATCAATATCTCTTTCCCAATTCTTTTTTGTACAATCAATAACCATTAAAACGACATCTGAGTTTTTATATGCTCGTCTGAAATTTGATAATAAAGCTCGTTCTAGAGCAGTTTTTGACGAGCAAAATCCAGGTGTATCAACAAATATTATCTGGGAATTATTATACTCAACTATTCCTCGTACTTCCTGTCTAGTTGTTTGTATCTTTGAAGAAACTATCGAAATCTTTTCTCCAATAATGCAGTTAAGAAGCGTGGATTTCCCGGAATTTGTGTTGCCAATTATCGATACAAATCCGCACTTACTAGTCATCTTCCCTATATTCGGTTTCAGACTTTTCGTGACGTTCTTGCGCTGATATACATAAAGTTGCTATTGGTCTTGCTTCTAGCCTTTTTACGCCAATCGGTTCTCCCGTTTCTTCGCAATAACCATATGTGCCATCGTCTATTCGATCTAAAGCTTTGTCTATTTTATGAATTAACTTTCTCTCTCGATCTTTGCTCCTTAATTCAAATAATTGGTTGCTCATATTACTGGCTGTGTCTAAGTCGTCGGCTTCGACAACTTTCTCTTCTTTTAATTGATGTTGTGCACCAACTGTTTCTTCTAATAATTCCTTTTTCCAATTAAGGAGTTTTGCCCTAAAATATTCTAATTGCTCTTTTGTTAAATAATGTTCTGATTTCGTCATACACTAAATCGTATTTTTAAACATAGTTATATTATATCACCCGATATTCGACTTTTTATAACAAAAAAGCTCCGATTTCCGGAGCTTTTTTGTGAAATTTTCTTTGCTAGTAGTTTTTGTCAAATCGTAAGGGATAATCCCAACTCTCCAGCAAATCCGGTTAATTTTAGATTACCGATACTATCCTCGCTATTTTTTAGAATACTCTTAGTACTAAAACTTACTTTTGCAAAAAGCGAAGCACAACTGTTTAGGTGAAATGAAAGTCTGAGAAACGGCTCTACTCCAAAAGTACTCGTTTTTCGGGTCTTATTTAATAGTCCAGTTTTTAACACATCTTTGTTAAAATCGTATGTGTTCTCCCCAAGTTTATCTAGAATAGTCGTAACAACATCTTTTTCTGCGATAAATAATTTCCCAATGTCGTTTGTATTAATTTCGTACCTTCTATTAACAACGTCTACTCCAGCACCAATTTCCAACAATTTCGTTAGTCTATAAGACAGTCCTACGGTGAGCCCAAAATTTGTTTTTTTCTTCACGTCAATATTATAGTTTAACGTCGACGACTGTGAATCCTTGTCATCGCTAGTAGTCGAACTGTCCTTATTAACTTCTTCGGATACTCCCGAACCTATTTCTAGTGTTTTTCCAGTAAATGCTTTTTCAACTAAGAGCCCTCCAAAAACGGAAAAATCACCAAAGGCCTTTTTATACCCAATAGAGATCTTACCCCCAAAAGAGACTTTTTTAACATCGGAATATTTAAGGTCTGCGCTACCCTCTTCAGCAGTAAGTTTATTCGCTTTTCCATAAGATATAACATTCTTCTGGAATGTATCCGTGTCTGCATTTATCTTTTCATCGAAAGCTTTTTGTAAAT
>CADBOF010000038.1 GCA_902796345.1 uncultured Pseudomonadota bacterium | reverse complement strand
GGGAATCCTGCTTTGCTGCACAAGCAAAAAGCTCCAAGTTGTAATAGAGATGAGTTCTTTAGGGATTTAGATGAAAATCTTATTGAAAATGTAGTTCCTAAATATGCAAATTTTTTTGGCAAAATTGAACAATATGGAACTAAACGTAAAATAAAATTATTGCTGTCACCTTTTAAAAAGGCTTATCAAAAAAAAGTCAATTTATTCAAGTTTATCTATTATAATCTGTTTAGTAAAAATGTAAAAACAGATTGGTTTAAAGATGGTGTTTTTTACCCCCATGCACATACTGTGATTGAATTCCAAAAAGGGGCTGTTTTAGAACTACATGGCCCTTTTGATTTTGGCTTGAAAAAAGTTACTGGTTCAAAATTGGAAACAAGACTTTTGCTCGAAGCAAATTCAAAAATGGTTGTAAATGAATCTGCTCGCATTATGTATGGTTCTGATGTAGAAGTGTTCAAAAATGCTGAACTTATTATTGACGAACTTGGGACAAATATAAACTTTACACTTATTTGCGGTAAAAAGATAGAGCTGAAAGGGCATGTTTCTGCTGGTCGAGATGTTGATATTCGTGATACAAACGCTCATTTGATCGCTATGGATGGTTACAAAATTTTGCGTCCTGTTTTAATTGAAAACCATGTGTGGCTTTGCAGTAATGTCCATGTTTGCCCTGGTGTGAAAATTAGGGCAGGCTCTGTGATTGCGGCAAATACGATTGTCCAGCAGAATGTTCCGGCACATTGCTTATTCGGTGGAACTCCTGCTAAAATCATTCAAGACAAAATTGCTTGGAAATTGTGAGGTCATTATGAATAATAGTATTCCTTATTACACACTTAATAATGGTGTTAAAATCCCCTGTATCGGAATTGGTCCCGGATCAGTATTACGTGGAAAGAATGTTTCGGTTCCTTTAGTTGGAAAATTCGGATTTGTGGGGAAAATCGTAAATAAGGTTGTAAATAAAGTCTATTTTTTGTATAAATCAAGAAAGTATGTAGCTAGTTTGGCAAATAGCCTTCGTTTAGGTTATCGTTTGATTGATTATTCCGCCGCATATGGTAATGAAAATTTAATTGCAAAAGCTATCTCAAAAGCTGGATTAAAACGTGAAGATGTTTTTATCACTTCAAGGGTTACTAATAAACAACAGTATGACGGCCAAGTTCGGGATGCTTTATTTAAATCACTGAAGAATTTGGGTGTTTCATATATTGATTTATATATGTTTCATTGGCCTGTAACAGACCATTTTATAGACACTTATAAAGAAATGGAAAAACTATACAAGGAGGGGCGTATAAAGGCTCTTGGTGTGTGCAATTGTCATCAACATCATCTGCAAAAAATTTTAGATGAATGCGAAATTGTTCCTGCGTTAGATCAATTTGAAGTTCACCCTTTGTTTACTCAGAAACCTTTAATTGATTTTTGTAAGAAAAATGGAATTCAAGTTGAGGCTTATACACCACTTGCTAGAAACGATGACCGTTTACAGAAAAATCTTATTTTAAAGGGACTCTGTAAAAAATACAATAAGGATCTCGCTCAAATTATTCTTCGATGGGATTTTCAAAATGGTGTTCTGCCGATTCCGCGTTCCAGTAATTTCAAACGACAAGCATCTAATATCAATATTTTTGATTTTAAATTGCTTGATGAAGAAATGAATGCCATTGATAGTATAAATATCAATAGCAGGTTACGCTTTGATCCTGATAATCTAGATTTCCATTCTGTTGGATAAGGTCTATTTATGGATAACTTAAATTCAAACGTGCAATTTAAGACATTTGATTGGTTACGTTTTCCATTAATTATTGGAGTTGTTTTCATTCACTGTTTTGGCAAACCGTTTGACTTTGATGCTATTGATTTTTCTAACCTTTCTGGAATGGATTGCTATAATCTTTTTCGGGTTTGTATATCTAGAGTATTAACTCACATTTGTGTACCTGTTTTTTTCTTAATATCAGGATATCTATTTTTTATAGGCTTGGAAAAGTGGAATAATCATATTTATTTTGATAAGATAAAAAAACGATGTAAAACTTTATTAATTCCATTTCTGATATGGAATAGTGCCTTTATTCTATTGTCGTTAGTTGGACTTTATAAACATAGTGGTTTGTCTGGAATTCAAGGCTTCTTTATACAACATGAATATTGGCATTTGTATTGGGATTGTAATGTGTGGAATCTTGATAGATTAAATTGGTGTGGGGCAACGGTCTGTGCATCTGGTCCTTACCTAGTTCCGTTATGGTTTTTACGCGATCTTATGGTAGTCTGTTTGTGCTCTCCTATTTTTTATTTTGTTTTTTGCAAAATAAGAATTGTCGGATTGTTTTTATTACTTATATGTTATGTATCTGGAATATTTATTAATAAACCGGGCTTTTCTGCGATGGCCTTTTTATTTTTTGGAGCTGGAGCGTATTTTAGAATAAATAATATAGATATGACACGTTTTTCTTATCATTATCGAAATTATATTTATATATTGGCGATATTCTTATGCTTAACGTGTTCCTTATTAAACGGGCATAATACATTGGAAGGTAATGTTATTTATCCATTTTATGTAATTTTGGGTAGCATCGCTTTGCTTAACATTTCAGCTTTTATAGTAAAGAAAGAAATACTACCAATTTCGCCTTTTTTTGTCAAAAGTTCCTTCTTTGTTTATCTCATCCATCCTATAATGATCGTAAGTATAGTGTCTTCGTCAATGCAAAAGATATTTGGTGAATCTAATCCCATTTTTTTGACTATTGGTTACTTAGTAGTTCCCATTGCCGTTGTAACTATATGCATTTCGATTTATTATTTATTAAACAAGTTTACACCTCGTCTGTGTAAATTTTTAACAGGAAACCGGTAAATGCAATCGTCCAACAAAACCATCG
>CADBOF010000037.1 GCA_902796345.1 uncultured Pseudomonadota bacterium | reverse complement strand
GGCCGAGAGGCTGAAGGCAACGGTTTGCTAAACCGTCATACGGTTGAATAGCTGTATCGGGGGTTCGAATCCCCCTCTCTCCGCCATGTTAAAAAAATTTTTTGAACAGTAATGTATAAAATAGAATTTAAAAGTTTTTTATTTCTTTTTTAGTGTCTTTGTGACAAAAAAATCTAACCGATTTTATTTTACAAAAAGCAAGTCTCGATAAAATTTAAAGGAAATATTTGTAATTCTTTTGTTTTGAACTGTTGCTATTAAAAACTTGCCGAACAGCGTGTCAAAAGCAATTTTATTTTTGAAGGAGTTCTAAAAATAGATCATCGACCTTGCTTAATGTTCGAACATTTTTGATTTACTCAAGTTTTGAATATTCCTGTAAAATGTTCCATCTTCAAACGCATATATTGTTACTTCTTCGTCTCCTTTTGCCCCCAGCCTTTCATATCTTTTTTTAAAAACGCATTTTTTATCTAATAATGAGTTTCCGGCGCTGAGAAAATCCGGGAACTTATTTTTATGACCTTGTAAAAAATAGTCATATAGCTCTTGATGATCATTAATGCCCAGTAAAGTATTAATCTTGGCCTGAATGCTTTGACGAAAACGGTCGTAATATGCAGCACCAGTATATTTGACGAAGTCTTGAAGAATGTCAGTTAAATCGTTTTTGAATTGTTCCATTTGTGAGTCAAGATCATTTTCAATTAACTCGTTCTCGTCAGGTGAGTCGACGCTGTCAAACTTTTGGACTAATTCGCCCATGTAATTTAAGTAGTTGATTAATTTAGAAGAAGTTTCTATCAATTCATCAACATTGATCTGTCCTTGATCGTCATTTTGTTCAGAAGCACTCGATTCCTTGACAGATGGCTTTTCAGAGTTATCGCTTTTGCTATTTTCCTCAGAAAAGTTTTTGTTCCCTACAGTTTGACCGCCTAAAAGAATAGAGTTTTCCGACGAACTCGAACAATCTTGTTTTTTCGAGTCATTGTCGTTTTCGTTTTCATCTTCGTTACTTACAAAACCTAAACTTTTACTAGAGCTTTCTTTTGCCTTAGATTTCTCTTTATCTGATAAAAACGACCCATTCTCAACTTTCTGTTTGTTGTCTAAAGGTTTGTTTTTTTTGCTGTGACTATCTTTATCTTGTTCAAGTACAATTTTCAATATATTTTCATCGTCTTTTAATATTTTATCCCCCTTAATTTTTTTGGCTAGATCTGATGATTTAGACGGAGTCATACTCGAACTAACAGTAGAGTTACTAGATTTTGACGATACAGGACTTTCGCTATCCGACATTGAAGTAACCAGAACTCCGAAAGGAATTAACGCGCCCAAAACGCCTAACAAAATAATGCTGGTCATTTCTTCCCTCTATACAACATTACAACATTACAACATTACAACATTACAACATTACAACATTACAACATTATTGTAGCACAGAACACATATTTTGGGCAACAGAGAAAAAATTAAGAACTATATGGGCAAAAAGTCAAAAGTATAAAATATATTTCGATTTTTTAGATAACCAGGCTATCGTTAATTTTTTTACAAAAATGGGTAACAATCGCTTGTTACAATACGGTAAGGTTCGTTTAAAATTATGTTGGTATCGTGCCGACAAACAAATAACATGTATGCATATTCCTTTTAAAAGATCTTATAATCGCCAAAATTGCGAAATGAGACCTGTTGAAATAATTCCAAACTATTATTCATATTGTGATGGCTCATGTTTCATAAAATATGGAAATACTCATGTAATATGTTGCGCAACTGTTGAAGAAAAAGTACCTTTGTTTTTGAAACATACGCGTACTGGATGGATTACATCGGAATACGGAATGTTACCGTGTGCTTCTCACGAACGAGTTGATCGTGAAGCCTCTAAAGGGAAACAATCTGGGCGAACAATGGAAATACAACGGCTTATCGGAAGATCTTTACGCTCCGTCGTAGATTTAAGTGCACTTGGTGAACGTCAAATAAAAATAGATTGTGATGTAATTCAAGCTGACGGTGGCACACGCACAGCAAGTATAACAGGCGGTTACGTGGCTCTTTTCCTAGCATGCAAAAAACTCTTAAAACAATCTCTAATAACAACAAATCCTATACGAAATCACGCAGTTGCTGTATCATGTGGGGTCGTTAATGGCGAAGCTATGTGTGATTTAGATTATCTTGAAGATTCAAATGCAGAGATAGATGCTAATTTCATAATGGCTGACACAAAAATTATAGAGATTCAAGCTTGTGGAGAAAAAAAGCCATTTGACGAAAACGCTTTCAAAACTTTGTTTAATTTCGCGAAGGATGCACGGACATTTTTAATTTCTAAACAAGAAGAAGCTTTGTCCTCGTTGTAAAATGTACTTTCTAAAATTTGCAGAAACAAAACAATTATTTGAAATTTTCAATAAAAATAATATAGAAGCTCGTTTTGTTGGTGGTTGCGTTCGCGATGCATTGTGTGGAATAGCTACTAATGACTTTGATATAGCAGTAGATTGTGAAGTCAATAAATTACGTACTATTTTGGAAAAAGCTCAAGTAAATATTATAAAAATAGATATAAAATACTTTTCGGTTACTGTAATAATAAACAATAGAAAGTTCGAAATAACTTCATTAAGGAAAGATACAAAATGCGATGGCAGACAGTGTTGCGTGTCGAGAATATCGGATTTTGAGCAAGACGCAATGCGTCGTGATTTTACAATAAACGCTTTATACGTGGATCAATTCGGACAGTTATTTGATTATTTTGACGGGCAAAAAGATTTAGAAAATAATACTATACGTTTTATTGGCGAACCCTACGAAAGAATAAAAGAAGACTATTTAAGAATTTTTAGGTATTACAGGTTCTGTGCAAAATATGGCGACTTATCAAATAAATATACAGACGTTATAAAATCATTATCACATAATGTATCTAAATTACCGATAGAACGTGTTCAGTCAGAGTTGATAAACATTTTACATTATAAAAATAACGTACAAATTATTAAATCTATGATAAAAGATAATGTAATAAAAGCTAATATAGATTTATATGAACGCATGGTTAATATATATCCAAACTCAAAAACGGCCTTAAAACTTTATATATTATTTAGTAAAGATTCCCTATTCAATATTTTCAAATTGCCAAAGAGATATAAATTAATAATAAAAGAATATTTGAAATATGAAAACGAACCTTTGATATATGTAGCATATAAAACTTCATTAGAAATACAACAAGACATTATTGTAATAAAACATCTTAAACATAACGAGCCAATCACACATGTGATTAAAAAAGAATTTTTAGCGTTTCCTATCACATATAAAGATATTTGTGATACTATTCCACACCCCGGAAAACTTTTAAAAGATTGTGAACGTTGGTGGATATTGAATGATTTTATTCCGAGTAAAGACGAATGTTTGACTTATATAAAAACGCAATTTAGCAAGAAAGTTACTCATTTTTAACCAAAAATTAACGATAGCCAAGTTATCCAAAAATGTATGAAACTTTTATCAAGGATTTAAACATGTTTAAAAAAATAAGCTTTTTACTGTTAGCTATTGGTAACCTATGTGCTATGGAAAGTTCACCTATTACGCAAACAGACGATAACAGTATAAAACAAAGTATCAAAGAGATTAAACAAATATCAGAAGACAACAAAGATGCAACAAAGAACAAAATTAGCTTAAACGATATTGAGGAACAATTTGATAATCTAAATATAGATGAAATGTTACGACAAGCAAATAGTCGCGATAATGACGCTAATAAAACAAAGAACAAAACAAGAACGGACAAACATAACACGAACAGTAATATTTTCTTATACGAACCAAGTAATTGCGACCTAAATAGAATTAAAAACAAAACACCAAGTAAAAGTGTCACTCTAGAAAAGATGAATAAAAATAAACTTAAGAGAAACCAAAATAACGTTCAAGATGGCTTTAATTTAAATGAGGGCAATAAAAACAATCTCGGTTTGTTTAATAAAGCAAAACGACGTGATTGTAATGATAACCCGAACAAAATTATTGAAAACGTAGTTAACACGCACAATAATGAAAAAATGGACTTTCTTAAAAATAGTACGGATAATTTATTCGATGAAGACGAGCTAAATACTGCGGTTATATATTCCGAAGATGATGATACGAAAGAATTTCTAAATTGTTTTCACAATGACGATCAATATCTTAAAGAGCATAAATACAAATATAATTGGAATAAAATTGATATTCGCAATCAATTTTCTCAATTGTGTCATGAGTTCTTACGCAAAGTAATAAAATTGCACAAAATAACAGAACGAATGATGTCGAACTTTTGCAACTCAGATGCATTTTATAACTGTGTAGAGGCAGATTTGGAGCCGTCATCAATTTTAGAAGAAGTTTATGCATACAATATAAATATGAGTTATATGACAAAACCAGATGTTGATTTTTTAAAAGGACAAATGCGTCACTTATCTCGTTTATTGTTCGATTGTACAAAAAAAATTAAACAACATCAGTATGGTGTAGCTAAATTGCAAAATCAACTAGGATTAAGTGAAACTGAGGCATCCCAAATTTATTGGGATAGTTACTGGAGCAATTATTCTTTGTTCATCTGTTAGTAGAAAAAAGTAGATACGGTGTAATCTCACCGTATTCTGTATATAAATAAAAATCAATGATTTTTGAAAATGGCTAACAAAATTTGTTAGAATTTTTTTGTGATTTTATAAATTTTTTTGATAAAAACATGCGCAAAAGACTACTATTTTTTGCTGGGATGATTTTTAATAACATTTGTGCGTATGGAATGTCTGCTAATACAAATTACCCAATAGTTTCTGTACCGCAAATTTGGCAAGAAAGTATAAGTTTTCCATATAAAAACGGAGAAGCAAGGTTTGAATTCTTTACAAACAGCGGACATAGATATGTGTACTTAGAGCAACAAATATCTAAAAACAAAAATTTTGACGTGACGCTTTTGTTTAATACAAACTCGCAAATTGGATTTGTAGCAAAAGACGGGCTGGCTTATGTTTATGATATGCAAAAGAAAGCTAACAAAAATTTTGATGATATAAGTTTGATTGAAAACAACATGCTTGGATACATTGCAAGCGGCGGGTTTCAATATCTTTATGATGATGAAAAACTACTATTTAAATATCTTTATGATTATGAAGAACTACTAAAAGAAATATTTAACGTTTATGAGGCAAAAGGTTTTGATATTGTACGTTTGATTGATAAAGCAACGTTTATTACGAACACGTCGGTCGTGATGTGCGGAGATAGGGCACACGATAAATACATAGATTTAGTTGTCAAATATGATGCCAATGTGCAATTTCTCAATGGGCTAACCATTAGAGATGTTAATTTAAAAATGAAACCACGTAGAACCTGCGACAACGACGAAGAATGGTTACGACCAAAGTTTGTTATTTCTAAGAAGTTTAAGTTTGAAGGAGAAATTAATTTTAAAGCAGAATACGATAATGAAATAAAAATTGATGGAATTATTGATGTGTCAAATCTAGAAAAAACACAAATGCATTTTAGCGAACATTATGATTATATTACTTTTTCGGGAAAAGCTAACGAAAAATCTGCAGTAGTAAGTTATTACAACCCAGATGATGCAGACGGAATAACTGATATCTTGAAAATAAAAAACGCGAACACAAGTAAAAAAGATTTGTACATCAAAAACATACGAGACAGACTCAAAAAGCTATTTGTTGGCGATAACGCTTTATTAAAAGGGTTAAGATTTAGAAATATGAAGATATATAACTATTTCGATGTAATAACTCCCGATATTAAAGAAGCTATAATTGACTTAGGAATTGTTATTGAAAATATTCAATAAAATTAGTTTTTTATATCTTATATATTTGTATATATCTTAATGAACATAGGCTTATTTTTAATGCACTATTGATATTAGTTTTTCGTTGAGACTTTGATATTTTATGTGAAGTTTAATAAAACTGGTTTATGGGGATCGGAGTAAGTTTTAAAATAGTATGCACAAAATTTCGTTGTTTGTCTTTAATGTATTAGTTGTACTAGCATTCGATAACAACACACAAGGAATGCAAAGTATAAAAGCAAGCGATTGTCTTTTACAAAAAGAATTAATTGTTTGTCCTGGAAGTACAGTAAAATTAGAGAATTTAGCATGTAAAAATAGGCTATATCATATGGCACACCCAATCTTAATATTTGGAACGGCAAATAAAATTGCGACGTTTACATCTGTTAATCCAGTAATAATATGTGGCAATACTTCAAATAAAAGTAGAGTACCTTTGCTTCTTTCTGTAGAAAGCAATGTAAACGTTTTATTTGAAAATACATTAACTATTAAAAATATGGCATTAGAACTGAAAACAGATGCAGGATGTAGCGATTTAAAAAAGTGGCATAGACCAAATTTTACTGTATCAAAACGATTTTCGCTTGTCGGTGTAATTGGTTTTAAATCCGCATTCATTAATAAAATTGATATAATACCAGGAAAACATACAACCAATAGTGCTGTTTTTGATGTATCAAATCTTAACAATACATTGGTAAAATTTGAAAAAAATTGGGACAGTATAACAATTGCAGGTCGTTCAAGTATAGAGACCGCTGTAATAAATTATTACAATACCAAAGATACACCCGGAATTTCTAATATTTCAGACATAAAAAATATAGATCGTGTAAAAAAAGAAATGTATATACAAAATGTAAGAAATAGAATTAGAAAATTATTTGTTGGCAAAGACGCACTGTTACGCAAATTAAAGTTTAAAAATATTGAAATATTTAATTATAACTTTGGCGAAAGTTTGTTTACTGACGAAATAAAAGATTCACTTAAAAAGTTGGAAATTTCAGTAATAAATAAAGTCTGTTAAGTTTGCTAGCAACGTATTGTCATATGCTTTAACTTTGTTGACTAATTGTTAAAAATTTTTGTATATTAGCAGTCGGAAGGGGTGAGTGCTTAAAGCACTCGTAGCAGGAGTTAGTTAAATATGAGTTTAAAATTTAAACCGCTTTTCGACAAAGTACTGGTCGAACGGCTTGAAGCAGAAGAAAAAACAGCCGGCGGATTGATCATTCCAGATACGGCTAAAGAAAAGCCTATGCAAGGTAAAGTAATTGCGGTTGGAAATGGAAGCCGTAATGAAAAAGGCGAAACAATTCCTATGACTGTAAAGCCTGGCGATGCTGTTTTATTCGGCAAATGGGCAGGCAACGAAGTACAAATTGAAGGTAAGGACTATTTGGTTGTCAAAGAATCCGATATCATCGGTATTTTTGAGTAAGGAGGTATATAATGAGTGCAAAAAAAATATTATTTAACGAAGAAGCGCGTAGCAAGATAGTTGCTGGTGTGAATACATTAGCGGACGCCGTAAAAGTAACATTGGGACCTAAAGGTCGTAATGTTCTTATTGAAAAAGCCTACGGAGCGCCTCAAATTACAAAAGACGGTGTTACCGTTGCTAAAGAAATAGAACTTAAAGACAAGTTAGAAAATCTTGGGGCAGCGATGATAAAAGAAGTCGCAAATAAGACTTCAGATTTAGCAGGAGATGGTACTACAACATCAACTGTCTTGGCTCAAGCTATTGTGAAGAAAGGTATTAAGTCTGTAACCGCAGGGGCAAATCCTATGGATTTGTTAAAGGGTATTAACATGGCCGTTCGCTCAACAATAGAATTTTTAGATAAGCATTCAAAAAGCATTTCAAAGAGCGACGAAATAGCCCAGGTTGGAACAATATCAGCTAATGGCGATACTGAAATAGGCAAAATGCTTGCTGAGGCTTTCGATAAAGTTGGAAAAGAAGGCGTTATAACGATTGAAGAAGCAAAATCATTTAAAACCGATCTTGATGTTGTTGAAGGAATGCAATTTGATAGAGGATACGTATCTCCATATTTCGTAACTAATTCAGAAAAAATGATTGCTGAGCTCGATAATCCGTTTATTTTTCTCTACGATAAAAAATTATCTGGATTACAGCCTATGGTAAAAATGCTTGAAGCTGTTGTTCAGTCAGGAAGACCGTTATTAATAATTGCTGAAGATATTGAAGGTGAAGCATTGGCAACTTTAGTTGTTAATAAACTTCGCGGAGGTCTTAAGGTCGCAGCTGTTAAAGCTCCTGGTTTTGGTGATAGACGTAAAGCAATGCTTGAAGACATAGCCGTGTTAACTGGTGGTACTTTGGTGTCTGAAGATGTTGGAATTAAACTTGAAAACGTAACTTTAGCAATGCTTGGAACAGCAAAAAAAGTTCGTATAACGAAAGATGATACAACTATAATTGAAGGCTCTGGGGATAAAGGACAAATAAAAGACCGTTGTTCGCAAATACGTGCTCAGATAGAAGATACGAAGTCTGATTATGATAAAGAAAAACTTCAAGAACGTTTAGCGAAGTTGTCAGGTGGCGTTGCTGTAATTCGCGTTGGTGGAGCTACTGAAGTCGAAGTTAAAGAAAAAAAAGACCGAGTTGATGACGCTCTCCATGCAACAAAGGCCGCTATTGAAGAAGGAATACTTCCTGGCGGAGGTGTTGCTTTACTTAGAGCTATAGCCGAACTTGATAGCTTAAAACCAGAAAATGAAGATCAAAAAACTGGTATTGACATAATTCGTCAAGCAATCCAAGTTCCGACGCGTCAAATAGTTTCTAATGCTGGGCTCGATGGAGCAGTTGTTGTTAATGAAATCCTGAAAAATAAAGACTTTAACTACGGATATAACGCTTCGGACAACACGTATGGCGATATGATGAAAGCCGGAGTTATCGATCCTACTAAAATTGTTAAAGCTGGTTTGAAAAACTCAGCGTCAGTTACTGGTTTATTACTTACGACAGAATGTGTAATTTCCGAAGATCCTGACAACCAGAAAGAACATAATCATGATATGCCAAATCCTGGTATGGGAATGTATTAATACAAAAATTTAACTAGTGAAAGAACTCATTACCCGTCCGTGTATGGGCGGGTTTTTTATTTAAGAAAGTTTTTCGTAAGTCTATTCAATGTTTAAATTTTGGTTTAATTTTTCTTAAAAATCACTCAATTTTTCATTTTTGTGGTATAAAATTTCAATGGGAAGCTTTTCAAACAAAAAAAAGCATGACAAAGAAAGAGTTTATATTTTCCGTTTGTATTTGTGTAACACAATTAAACTTGAGCGATTCACTATTTGCGATGGAAGATACTAAAACAAATGTATCAAACATTGAGGGTAAAACGTTTCAAAATGGTCTGATTACACAAACGTCAGAAAAGCTTAATAAAAAAAACATAAACAATGAATATGACTTATCGCCATTTGCTGTAAAAATGAAGATCCGGCGAGTACCAAACATTTTACCTACAGAACCACTGCACGAACATCATTTTGAGTCTGCAAAAACAAAGATACGTCAAGTAAAGAACGAAATAGCAGATGAAATTCCAAAGATCGCACAAAAAATGATAGAAAAATTTAATTCTTCTTTAAAAAATAGAGACTATAAATTGTATGCAAAAGACAAAGTCGCACTGACAATAAAACAGCTTTTTGATGATGAAACAATTTCAAAAAACGACGATGTTAAACCATTAAATAGCGAGCAGATACAGCTATTAATACAAGCTCTAGACAAACGAGGAATAGGCCGATATGACGACCAAACTTACGCCTTTCATCCAAGGTGCTATTGTCTTGAAGTTGTTAGTTACGTCTTATCACGTATTTATCCTTCGCTTGGTTTGATATACAAAACAGGAGAATTAAATACTGAAAAATTAAATCAAGTTATATTGTATTTAAAAAATGCTGGTTTTATTGTGTTTAAAAGTGAAAACAAGTATTATTTTACCCATCCACAAGTTGATATAATAATAAATAAATCTAAAAATATAACGGATTCAATCACCGCAGACGACACAAAAAACGACATCACTCAATTTACCTTAAGCAAGAAACAGATTGATAATATAACAAAATATTTGGACGAGGCAGGACGTGAACAATATTTTAACGAAACAACGTTTTACACAAAAACCTTTAAACTTGGCATTAACAATTTTATATTAAATAGTATTTGCAAGAACTTCAAATGCTTTAACAAAAACGAACAATCACAAGAAAAGATAATAAATGCACTAACAGATGCCGGGTTTATCGTAATGTACCGCGGTAAGGATGTGTTTTTTTCATTACCAAAATATAAAAATGGAGGATGCTAAAAAAAAGAAGACAACAACATATAAACCAACGTTCGATACCAAAACCGGCATAATTGCCGGTTTTTTTAAAACAAAAAATGTAAATATAATTTATTAGTATATATCTGTAAATAATTTATGTATCACTTTGCCATTATATGTTAGCAACGTTGATTTTATAATTTCATCGTCAGTATCATCTAAGTTATCATTTAAAAATGGTTCGACATATTTTATAAAATTAAATACATTTTTTGCGTAAAGCATTGATGCGGATTTTGGAACATTATTCAATATATTATCAAAACGGAGAATAATGGGGTCATCTGTAGGAAGAACTTCACAATTTCCGCCATGTTTGGCTGTGATATCAACAACGACAGCGTCATGTTTCATTAAATATAGTAAATCTTTTGTAAGAATTATAGGAGATTGTTTACCAGGTATTTGAGCTGTGGTAACAACAATATCAATATCCGGTAGAATTTTTTGCAATGCCTCTTTTTGAGCGATTTTATAAGTTTCATTTACTTCATTTGCATAAACTCCGTATTGTTGTTGATTAGAAATCTCAATAAATTTTGCTCCTAGGCTCTCTACTTGTTCCTTCGCGGATGAACGAACGTCAAATGCATATACATTTGCTCCCAGTCTTTTGGCTGTTGCTATAGCTTGTAAGCCTGCAACCCCTGCCCCTATTACCAACACTTTAGCCGATGGCAATGTACCCGCTGTTGTTATCATAAGAGGAAGTGAACGATTAAGTTTTGAAACAGCTTCTATAATAGCTCTGTATCCTGCAAGGTTTGCCTGAGATGATACAACATCCATGTATTGAGCTTTGGTTGAACGGACTATAAGATCTAATGCAAAAGATGTTATACATCTATCAGACAAAACTCTTGTAATGTCCTTATTCCAATAAGGATCTAACGATCCTATAACAACAGATTTTTGTTTGAGTTGTTTTACTACGTCTATTGGTAATGGCTCTGTTGTTAAAACTATATCAGCGTCACTGATATCTATATTTATCAATCCAGTAAAGTCACTTTCTTTCCATCCAGCCCTTGTTATCATAGATTTGTTAATACCAACGGCGTATTCAGTATTTGCATATTTATTAACGATTTCTGGAGAACCAGGTAATATTTTTGAACTAATCGATAACATAAAAATTTTTTTCATAAACGCATTTTCAAACAAACTCTTTTTGTAAAATTTTATCAAAAATTATATGAGTAAAAAAACGGTTCTCATCTTTAAATTATTTTAATTCCGTCTATTGATATTTCTTACAATAAATTGTTATCATTGTCGTAGGTGGTGACTTTATGTCGATTTTAAATTTAAAAAAAGGAGTAAAAATGAAAAAGATATTGACCTTGGGGCTTGCTGGACTGTCTTTTGTAGGACAGGGATTCTGTACAGAAAACTTCATCAACAAAGAAACCCTTAATGGACGTACAACTTTCTTCTTTGGTAATCCAACCAGTGACATAGCGAATTATGATGAAATTGAAGGACCTCGATTCGAAAACCAACATCAAGAAGATGGACTATATTCGCCAAGTATCAAGGATTTGGAGGCAGATCTTAAGAATTTAACAAAATATGTGAAGAGTCTTTCAGAAGACGAAAAAGATGCGATTATCGCAGATCTCAACAATTTATCAAAAGTTGTTGATGATCTTCCTCAAACAGAAAAAGATGGGAATATCTCAGATATAAAATCATTGACAAAACAATATATACATCAAAAGAAAATCGAAAGAAACAACACTTTTAAAAATCCTTTTGACGATGATGACGAAGATGATGAACAAAACTCCAACCTAGATGTAAATAAGCTTCGACTTGAAGACTTCGAAAACATGTTATTAATAAAACGCGATTCATCTAATAAACATAACGAAAACGATGAAAACGATGTAAAAAATAACAACAACCAAGATATAGTGATTGAGAAAAACTTCCAGGAAGAAACGATCGAAAATGAACCGCATGTGCAGCTCGATCTAACAGAAGACCAATTTGGGAGACAAGGATTTATTGAACAGCAAGAAGATCAAAAAGAAAATATGATCAAACTAAACATGTCTCAAAATCCTGAAGACAATAACGAAAACGACAACGGACAAGGATACGAACAAGGACAAGAAGGATACCAACAAGGCTATGAGGAAGGTGAACACCAAGGTGAAAACGAGGGGGAAACTAACGAAATCAAAGAAGGCCAAGAATTTGACTACAATAACGAAAACTATAACGAAAACAACGAAGAACAAGGACAAGAACAAGAAAATGTGAATGAAAATAACGAAGAGGAACAACAAGAATTTGGATATAATAACGAATACGACGACGGACAAGGACAAGGAGAATACCGACAAGGCTATGAAGAAGGTGCCGAACATGAAAACAAATTTAATCAAGAGGAAGAATACCAACAAAATAATGATGAAGATGGCGGAGAAGAACACACAGAACGTGACGACGATAACGAAGACAATAACGAAAACGACAACGGACAAGGAGACGAACAAGGACAAGAACAAGGAGAAGAAAACCAAGGCGGAGGAGCAGAAACTGGTAATTAAGATAAAGGCACCAACAACGCTTTTTCCGAAGATATGAAATAAGCTGACAATAAAAACTGGGATTTAAAACAACAAATCGATTGGAGATAGTTCCAGGCGGTGTAAGATTTTTCAAAATGAGGTGTTTTTAATGTGTCAAAAAAACCGGGTCTTTTTCTTATGAAAAAAGATCCGGTTTTTCATACAGAGTTAGTTTGATAAAATACATTAGAGATTGTAAAAGTCAAACCGAAAAAAGTAAAATGCTAGTTCTAGGAATAGAAAGCAGTTGTGACGAAACTTCCGTTGCTCTAGTAGATAATTCAAAGAAAATACTAGCAAATGTAGTTAATTCACAGATTTCTTTACACAAGCAATATGGCGGGGTCGTCCCTGAATATGCGGCACGTAAACACATGTCTGCAATAGATACGTGTATTAAAGAAGCTTTAAAACTGGCGCAGATAACTTTAGATAATATTGACATAATATCGGAAACTGTCGAACCAGGTCTCGTTGGCGGATTGTTAGTTGGTTCTGTTACTGCAAAAACATTGGCTATAGCTTTAAATAAACCGTTCTACGCAATCAATCATTTGGAGGGACACATGCTTACCGTGAGGTTGTGTTACAATGTTCCGTTTCCGTTTTTATTGGTATTAGCTTCAGGGGGGCATTTTATATTCGCAGAAATAAATGGTATTGGACAATACAAAATATTGGGTCAGACGTTAGACGACGCAGCTGGAGAATGTTTGGATAAAGTGGCAAAACTCTTAGGATTAGAATATCCCGGAGGAGTTAATATAGAAAAACTAGCGCATGATGGAGATCCTCATCGTTTTTATTTTCCTATTCCCATGAAGAAACGTAAAGGATGTGATGTATCCTTTTCAGGATTAAAAACTTCCGCTCGAAATCTCATACAATCAGGGCAGTATTTTGACAAAAAAGCTGATATAGCGGCATCGTTTCAATATACAGTAATGAGCTTTATTACAAAGCAGACAAAAAAAGCTATTGCTCTGTGCCAATCGAATATTAAAAGTATCGTTTTAGCAGGCGGAGTTGCTGCTAATAAACTTTTACGTGGCATGCTTGAAAAGCTGACTGAAGAGAATAATCTAAATTTTTACGCTCCGCCTTTGAATTTATGTTCGGATAATGCAGCAATGATTGCGTGGGCAGCTATCGAACGAATTAATGCCGGTATTCCTCCATCACCAATAACCGCCTCAGTCAATCCTCGTACGTCACTGTAACGGTTTTTGCTTTTTAAAAACTCCAGTTATTCTGTCAAAAATGATTGCCATAGCACTGTTACCGGCTACGTTGCACGTTGTTATTAAAGGATCAAATAGTAAATACAACGCGGTAACTATAGCTAACATATCGGCAGACATATTTAAGTACGATTGCATTATTGGGAACATAACTAAAACACCACCGCCAGGCACCGCTGCAACTGAGAATTTAGCTAATATAAAATGCAATGCAAATGGTAGATATACAGCTATTCCTGGAAAGTCCATTCCGAACGATGTCATAACAGTAAGAGCCATTAACGGAATAAAAAAGCAATCACCTACTAGATGAATATTTATAACAGCTGGCAAAATTATATTTGCATTTTCAGGTTTTTTAACATTTTGTGCAGAGCCTTTTATTACAAGAGGGAGAGAAGCTGCACTTGACATTGAACCAAAAGCTGTTACAAATGCAGGCGTAAGGTTTGTTATATATTTACCAACAACAGAAAAATTAAACCTTGCAAGTACACAGAACTGCAAAAACACATATCCATATGCAATTGATACAAAAGTAAGTAGCACGGGCATGTACTTCGTGCATACATCGCCCATAATTCCATCATGTTGTAGTTTAATCGCAGTTCCTGCAATAAATACTGGCATAATTGGTACTAGAATTTTAAAGAAATAGTGAGTGATTTTTTCAAAAATTCCGCAAATTTTTGGCATTTGTCGTGTTTTACCAATACCTAGAATTAGACCAGAAATAACGCCACACAATAATGCAACATTGTTCGATAGTAATTGCGATAAATTTATGGTAAACGCTGGTTGTAAACCATCATTAGCGTTCGCTACACTTAATTTTCCAATAACTCCTAAATCAATAACTGCTTTTGATATCCCATACGAAATAAACGTGTTAACGAAATTTGACAAACATATAAGGGGGATTATCAGGGCTATATACTTTAAGGCTTGAGAGCCAAGTTTCGCGATTGAATTGTTTATGAGACAGAATATAACAAACGGTAAGCAGAAAATAAGAAGATTTTTTATCAAAAGACTTATTCCGTATACAAATTGTTTTACTTGCAATCCTAAATAAGGTTCGATAACCAAAGCTATTAATAAAACCATTACAAATATAATTGATTTTGAATAATTTTTTAAAAATGAACTTTGTGTCATATATTTCTCCTTTTCAATAAAAAAGCAACCCGCTTTAAAAATGGGTTGCTTCGAAAAAATATTCTAACGCTTTAATGGGGGCGTCTTTACAAATCCCCATTTACAAATACAGTATTAACGTTTCCCGTACTGGAAACGACGCCGTGCTTTGTAGTGTCCGTATTTTTTACGTTCAACCACACGCGCGTCTCTAGTTAGAAAACCGCCCTTTCTAAGTATTGGATGAAGCTCTGGTTCATAATTGTCAAGAGCTTTGCTTATCCCATGGCGGATAGCTCCCGCCTGTCCGCTCAGCCCTCCGCCTTTAACGGTACACCACACGTCGTACTGATCAACTCGAGCTGTAGCTACAAAAGGCTGATTTATTCTCATACGAGACGCCTCTCTAACAAAGTATTTTTCTTCTTCCGTCCCGTTTACAGTAACTCGACCACTACCAGGTTTTATCCAAACACGAGCAATCGCGTTTTTACGTTTGCCTGTACCATAAGCACGACCTTTATTATCTAAAACTTGCTCTCTTTTAATAGCAACATTCTCTAACATTTCCATATTAATTTCTCCTACAGATCTTTTTATTAATAGATGCTATATCTAAAACCTCAGGCTGTTGAGCTACGTGAGGATGTTCTGAACCTTTATACACCTTCAATTTTGATAATACTTGTCTTTGCAAAGGTCCTTTATTAATCATACGTTTGACAGCATTTGTGACAATTCTATCGTTACGGTTTTCTTCCATTAGTTGTTTCATGTTCCTATTTTTAATTCCACCGGGGTAACCAGTATGCCAATAATATTTTTTATCAGTAAGTTTTTTTCCGGTTAATGCTACCTTGTCAGCATTTATAACCACTACATGATCTCCACAATCTACGTGCGGAGTAAAAAATGGCTTATTTTTACCGCGTAAAATATTCGCAATAACAACAGCCATACGTCCTAAAACAAGACCTTCAGCATCGATCAAATACCATTTACGAGAAACGTCAGATGCTTTGACGAAGGATGTCGCACTCATTTTATTTCCTTATAACTCAATCTTGCTTCAGGATATCATACCTAACAAATTCAAAGCAATTAACTGTCAACCAATATATGATATTTCAATACGATTTGAATTCAATTTGAAACCCGACAAAATTCGCGAAACGGGTTCTTTTATTAAACTTCCGATATCCGAAAGCAAAAAATAATCATTGAAAAATATAGCTGTACAACCTGGATTTGTAAGTTCATCCGGAATATTAGTTACGTCGCACGTAACTAAATCCATGGAAACCTTCCCTATTATTGGGGCACTGTATTCACCAAACGCGACAAAACCGCAATTTGATAACTGATATGGTATACCATCAGCATACCCAGCTGATACTAACGCTATTTTTGTACTTGATTTATTAGTTATATACGCATTTCCATACCCAACAGGTGTATTTTTTGGTATCGTGTATTTTTGCAAAACTTTCGATTCGAAGGAAATTGCATTTTTTAAAAAAGACTGTTTTTTCCCATTGCTGAAGCCATATAATGCAATACCAGGACGAACCAGGTCGTAGCAATAATCTCCAAATTCAAGAAATATTCCATCTGACGCTGCCAGAGATGCTTTAACATTCGGTTTGTATTGTCGAATTTTCGATAAAAAATCATTAAAATTATCTTTTTGAATGCTATTGTATTTGTTATCCGTATCACCAGAACATGCTAAATGAGAGATTATGTAACGAATATCTTCATTTTTTATTTTATCAATTATTTGTTCAATTTCGTTTTCTTTTAGCCCCAATCTATTTAATCCTGTTTCAACAAATAAAACGATCGGTAAATCATATCCACTTATCAGATCAAATTCATCTTTTGAGTTTATAACTTGGGTTATTTTATGCCTTTTAAGTAAATTTACATCATTCGATTCAAAACCTTGCAATACATAAATATCAACATCATATGGCAACACTTCGCGAAGAACCATCGCTTCACTTAAATAGGCAACCCAAAAGTGTCTACACCCAACATCGTATAGTTTGGGAGCGATAAATTTCGCTCCCAAACCGTATGCATTAGCCTTTAAAACGGCTGATACTTCTGTCTTTCCGCCAACATATTTTTGTATACTAATGTAGTTGTCGCAGATCGCGTTTAAATCAATTATTATTTTTGATCTAAACATGATCTTTCATTTCTTCAGCAATTTTGGTTAAAGCGCCTAAATCGTCGTCTAAATCTAGTTCACGTTTTGTTGCTGTGTTCCATTCGAACAAATTAACAGCGCTATGAGGTGAAATGGTTGATATAGCATGCTTGTATACTAACTGCACATAGCTTTCTCTCTTAATAAGAATTGTGTTTTGATCAAAACATGATACAAATCCGATTATTTTAACTCCATTCATTAAGAACATTGTTACTTGAACTTTATTTCGACGCACGTAATTTAAAAACGCATCTTGAACGTTAATAATCCTATCGGGCAACGGTGGTTTTTGTGTTAAACTCGCCGGATTCCCTATTTTTGGATTAAGTCTCATATCCATATTTTTCTCTTTTTTATAAATCTTTAACTCTCTCAGCATAGCACATTGAGAATTTCCGGCACTGTTGGTTCTAATTATAGATAGCCTTACAAAAACTAATCTAGTTTAGACCTTTATTTTTAATTATATATTCACTTTCTAAACATAGTTTTCTGTCAAACGGGATAACACTGTCCAACATATTATTTACCTCGTTCAGTCCTTCTGAGTTAAAGGCTTTTATAATATTCTTCAATGAAATAAAGTCTTCGTTGTTTTGCGCTAAACAGAAGTCATCCGCAAGCGCAACAACCCCAATTTTTTGTTCTAATTTTTTTATGGCTTGTTTACATTCTTCACGGAGCTTTAAAAATTTGATTTTATTGTTTTTTTGTTGTTCCGAAAATTTTAATGCAGCATAAATCCTTATAAATTTATCTCGAATATTTTCGTTAATTTTTCCTGCGCTAATTGCTTCGCTTATTTTGATGTTAGTAAGATCTTGATCCTTAAGCTGTGTTTTTATAAAAAGGAGTATGTTTTTTGGATGTTCTTCTAATAATTGTTTTGCGTCGCCTTCATACATGTTTTCGAAAATAGTTTGAAAATCTGTACGTACGTCCTCAACATTTGTATTATTACTTGTTGCGTTTTTAAAAACAGATAAAATTCTGTCAATATGCCCGTTTCTTCTGATTAAACAATCAAGAGCAAAAACTTTTCGTTCATCTTCCTTAATTCTTGGCATCTTTTCTACAACATTAAGCCCGTATGTACTAGGTTCTTTCCAGGCAAAAAGCCTGTTATTTTTTTCCTTCTTATCGTTTTCTTTTATATGCTCCACTTGTTTAGCTGTCTCTTCAGATAACAAATGTTTTTCTTGGTTGGTTAATATGTTATTCCTTTTCTTATAATTTATAATACACTGTTTTACTAGAGTTTTTATATTGTCTTCATAAATAACAAAATTCGCAACTGGACGCGGTTCTTTTCCCTCTTTTATTAGTTCGCTATTTTCATTGTCATGTTTAAACAATGATTCTTCGCACTCCCAAAGTTGATTCTTAAGTGAAACGAGGCCACTACAATGATAGGTATACGCATCTCTGTTTAAATATTCTTCTGACCAAAGGTGAAGTCTTTTTTTTAAATTTTTAACAAAATTTACGAGATTTGTATTCTTTTGATCAATTTCAAAAGTTCTCTTGAATATGGTTTCTATTCCATTTTGTCCAGACGCTGTGTAAAGAACCTCCGATGAAATTACAGATAAAACGCTATCTATTCCAAAATACTCATGATTAATACGTTGTTGATATTTCTCTTCGGCTTCCGGATAAACGATGTGTTCATATGTCCACATAAATCTGAATAAAGGATAAACACTATCCCGTATTTCACAATCTTGCACCGCCGTTGCATTTATTTGCTTTTTTAACAAGTCTTTTGGCGTAATCGTATGGGTTACACTCAAAAATTTATATAGCTTACCAACTGCGTCGAAATAACTTTGAGTAAAGCTCCAACACATATTCCAGTTTGCAGAGTTATAAAGCATCTCTTGAATAATAAAACCTTTTATATATGCCAATCCTTTGTTATATATATTGATGTTAGATTTATCT
>CADBOF010000036.1 GCA_902796345.1 uncultured Pseudomonadota bacterium | reverse complement strand
TGATAAATTGTGTAATGATATATCCAACGGTCTCCCAGCTGAAATTAATGCTAGAAAAAAACAGCTCGATTTTTATAGAGATAGGTTGCTGACTTTTGGATAAGTCTATTTAAACGATCAATTTTGAAAATATGGAGCGGGTGATGGGAATCGAACCCACATTTTAAGCTTGGGAAGCTTACGTTCTACCACTGAACTACACCCGCAAGAGGTTGGAAAACTCCAACCTGAAATTAGGCAATAGGATTAACTCCAACATAGGTTCTGTTGTCTTGTCCGGTTCTAAAATAAACATTACCGTCAATCAATGAGTAAATAGTATGATCTCGACCAAGACTAACGTTGTCATCACATTTAAATTTAGTACCACGCTGTCTTATTAAAATAGAACCCGCAAGAACATATTGACCTGAACCAACTTTTAAACCAAGTCTGCGACCTTCAGAGTCGCGACCGTTACGAGAACTTCCTGCACCTTTTTTAGTAGACATATTTTTCTCCTATTTTTTAACAACAATATCAGTGACTTTTACCAAAGTCATAGGCTGACGATGACCTTTTTTACGACGGTAATTATGCCGACGATGTTTTTTAAAAATTACCACTTTTTCGTTACGCATTTGACGCAAAACTTGAAGTTTAACAGAAACATCGGACACTTGTGGTGTTCCGATCTTAGTGTTTTTATCATCGGAAAACATTAAAACCTCGGAAACTTCAATAGAATTCTCAGGTTCGACATCGATTTTATTTATTTTTATAACATCACCAGGCTTGACACAATACTGCAACCCACCGGTTTTTATAACAGCAAACATTTTTAAAAAGTCACCCATATGAAAACTACAGTCAGTGTACCATAGTGTACAAATGCGTTCAACACCTCCAAAATTGGAGCTCTAATTGTTAACCAAACACAGTATTTAAAACTTCATATAATTTTTTTGCGTCTGTAACTGATGCGTCGGACATAAGAGCCCGAAACGTTGATGCATTTGGTCGGCCTTTGCAATAGTAAGCGACAACTTTTTTAGCAAGTGTGAACCCTATACGTTCATTATAAAAGCTCAATACTGATGTGACATGCTCTTTTGCAATTTCTAATTTTTTATCATCTAATAGAGGTTCATATTGCTGATTATTTAGATCATCATCAATTTCACGTAACAACCATGGTTTTCCTAATGCACCTCGTCCAATCATTACACCATCAGCCCCGCTGTCGTTAATAGCGTGTCTTGCTTTAACAGCATTTGTAATATCTCCGTTTATTATTAAAGGAATTTTTATAACGTTTCTAACTGTACGCACTGCCAACCAATCAGCATTTCCGCTATACAGCTGTGAACGCGTACGAGCGTGAACAGTTACCATTTTGATGCCTTCACTTTCAGCAATGTGAGCAATATTTGGTGCATTAAGATGCTGATTATCCCAACCAAGGCGTATTTTCAAAGTTACTGGTAAAGGTGTTGCATTAACAACAGCGTTAATAATTTTACGTGTCAAATTTTCATCCTTCATTAAAGCTGAGCCGGCATCTGTTTTTACTATTTTCTTTACCGGACATCCCATATTTATGTCGAGTATTTTGGCGCCCAAATCATAGCTCAATTTTGCTGCGTCCGCCATAACATCAGGATCTGCCCCCACGAGCTGAACGGCGGTATACGGATCATTATCGGCGTCCATCATTGTACGTGTACGAGTGACATTTCTTATTACAGCCTGACTCGCTACCATTTCGCTGTACATAAGGAACTGTCCAAACTTACGTACTGTTTTACGAAACGGCAAATCAGTAACACCAGCCATAGGCGCAAGCAACACATTTGATTTAAGCGCAGTATTTCCGATCTTAATCATTTTGTTTGAAATTAATACCGTCTATGCACTTATTGTATATAAAATTTTTAATATTTTTCATATCGTTACTTTCATAATAATCTATAAGCAAACTATAAAACTCTTCAATTAACTCTTCAGAAACGCTTATAATTCCAAATCCGTTTGAAATCATTTCTTTATTAATTTCATAGTCGCCGTTTTAATTTCAATTTCATCTGTGCTGATTTCGTCATTTTTTAATACCTCTTTCAAAGTTATTTCGTCAATTTCTTTTATACCGTTTGCTTTTGCGAGTTGTTCGGCTTTGCTTATCGTTTTAACTATTTGCCGAAATCTGTTTGTGCTGGAATAGATGAATTTTTTGGCACAGTCGGTAAAACGGACTTCCGATAGTTGGTCGATAATTGCCTCTATATCTTGTTTGCAGAACGGTTCAAATTTGATTATTTCAAGTAAACGGTCATACAAGTGTTTATGCTGTTGGAGCCTTTTATTTGCAGTTTCCATTCCAACCAAAACAATCGGAACATTAGTTTTATCGTGAATATCCCTTAAGGTTTCAACTGCTCTTGAATCAATGGTTAAATAATCTGTTTCATCAACTATGATTGTTTTTGGGGTTTTGATTAATTGGGCAACAACCTGATTAAAAATATCAGAGAATTTGTTATAAGGGATTTCTCCTAATTCCTCGACAATTTCTTCAAGTAGCCAACGGGCGGACATAAAGTTAGCACTTCTTATTAATATCGCATCATTTTGTACTGCCCACCAAGTTATCGAATAAGTTTTTCCTATCCCGGTTCGCCATAAATAAGTCGCATTCCGGGGATTCCTTCTTCTCGGTCTCGCAGTCGGTTTAGCATTGAGACCATCTGTTTCACATTTTTTGTTTTTACAAATACTTTTTTCATGTTAAAATTCCTATTTCTGTCTACATTTACATTTATCACTCTTCTAAACAGAAATAGGAACTGTTTTTGTCTTTTTGTGTTTGAAGATTATACCCTAAAAGCTGATTCCATTTTATCAATTTCGGATTTGTTTAAACCTAATTGTTTTGCAACATTTTGCCAATTTTTTATAACACATTTTAAATCATTTATAATCTGTTTTGCACTATTTATATC
>CADBOF010000035.1 GCA_902796345.1 uncultured Pseudomonadota bacterium | reverse complement strand
TCTCTGCCCTTCTGCATAAATTGTGTCAAACGCAAGGCTTGATTTGCCTGATCCACTAAGACCTGTTATAACTACCAATTTATTTTTTGGAATATCGACATCTATATTTTTGAGGTTATGTTCCCGTGCTCCGCGAATTTTTATACAACTTAAATCGTTTTCATTTTTACTAATTGTCTTCATATTACTTTTTAAACTCCTTTGCTATTGCGTTTACAGCTACTTGAGCTTCATAACAGCATGAAAGAATTCCCCTAGTTTTTCCCGAATATGATACTACATCTCCCACAGCGTAACAACGATTTTCCGAAGTCTTCATTGAAGATTGGTCAACTTTTATCAAATTTCGTTCTTTTTCAATGTCAAAACTAATTGTATTTTGTGTGTGCGTTGTATTAGCCAATAATCCATAACAAAATACTATTCTATCTGCGTTAATTACTTCTTCGTTTGTTATAACTAGCCCTTGTTGCAACTCTAATATTTGTCTGTTCATTTTAAACTTTATATTTCCATTATTAATTTTATTAAGTTCATTAAGTTTATTTTTATCACAAGAAAAGTTGTCTCTTTTGTGCAACAAGGTAACACTTTTTGCAACTTTTGATATACACATTGCATAGTCTATTGCAGAGTTTCCTCCTCCTGCTACTACAACTTTTTTATCTGTATACAATTCCGGATTGAGACAATAACACTGTACAAAATCGGAACTATTAGCAAGTTCAACGGCACCTTTTATACTTGTAGGTATTGATGGCTTCATAACACCTATTCCTGAAGCGATTATTATAAAATTTGCATCGAATTTTTGGTTATCAATAGTTGTTATTTTAAATAAACTGTTAATTTTAGTAATTGATACTAAATTATTCAAATGTAAATTAACGTTATCTGTTAGACACTGTTCAGAAAGTTTCGTAATAAAATCTTTGGCCAATATTTTATGTAATCCTGGAACTCCGTATATCGGTTTATCAGGATAAAATGCCATACATTGACCGCCTACATATGGTAACGCTTCAAAAATATCGCATGTAAGTCCTACAGTTGAGCACATGTAAGCACAATATAGTCCTGCGACGCCCCCACCTATAATTGCGACATCCATTTAAATGAAATTCCACTGCAATATGTTGATATTTTATATGATAAAGACGAACGTTTCAAGTGAAAGGATAAACTTTCAACTTAAATACTGCTAAAATTATATGTTGTATAGATTATGTGACATATGCATCATATTCCGGTTTTATTAAATGAAGTTCTACAAGTATTGGATCCAAAAGCAAAAAATAAAATAATCGATGCTACCTTTGGTTACGGCGGACACAGTGAGGCAATACTGAAAAAAAATTCAAAATGTTACATTACAGCTATAGATAGAGATCCTACAGTAAAACAAAAAGCTGAGGAACTGAAAAATACTTATAAAAATCATTTTAATTTTATTTCTGGAAAATTCTCAGATGTTATAAATAATTTATCAGAAAGATACGATAAAGTATTATTTGATTTCGGTGTATCGTCAATGCAACTGGATAACGCTGAACGAGGCTTTTCTTTTTCAAAAGAGGCAAAACTTGATATGCGTATGTCTTGCGATGGTTTGTCCGCATATGATGTAGTAAATGATTATAGCGAAAAAGATTTATCAGAGATTATTTTTAGGTATGGTGATGAGCCAAATGCTAGAAAAATCGCAAAAGCGATAGTTAATTCAAGACATATAAATACAATAAAAACTACGACAGATCTACGTAATATAATAGTCGACGTGTTTGGTTTTGAAAAAATACATAAATCTCATTCAAACGTTGATGTGGCAACAAAAACTTTTCAAGCGATAAGAATATTCGTAAATGATGAGTTGAGAGAAATTAGTACAGCTTTGCATGCTTTGCCGAATATATTAAATGACAATGCAATAATTATTACAATTACGTTTCATGCGTTGGAGGATCGTGTAGTTAAATATTGGGCAACAAATAATTCAAATTTCACGTTGTTGCCCCCAGGGGTTGTACAACCATCTTATAGTGAAATTAAAAGTAATCCACGTTCTCGTTCTGCAAAATTACGAGGATATTCGTATAAACAGAAAAATGCGTAAATTATCTATTATTTCTCTCTGTGTTATTGTCGTTTTCGGAGTATGTGTATCCGGAATAAAATATCAAGTTGTTTTTTTACGAAAAAGTTTAAACAAAATAAATAATGAAATTATCAAGATTACAGATGATTTACGTCTATACAATGCAGAATGGAGTTATTTAAATAACCCAAAAAGATTAGAGGAGCTTGCTTCAAAATATTTACCAGAAATGCGACCGATAGAGTATAAACAAATACTAAGATACAATGAATTTATAAAAACAGAATATGAAAACAAGACCGATGCCAAAAGACAAGCTTTTGACAACCTCTTGAATTCGTTAATACAGTGAAAATACCTAAATTAAAAATAAATACAAAAACATTAAACTGGAATTTGTTCAACGAATTTGCTTTGTGGAAAAAATACCCTAAAAACGACCTTCTAATGAAGTTGCTACATCGTAGGGTAGTATTTGTAATTGTATGTGTATGTATCGTTTTTATTGGTATTTTATGGCGTTTAATGAATGTAATGGTTATCTCTTCTTGCCGTTCATATAACCATGTGTACAATCGAGAGCAAATAATAAAAAAGGCAAATATTGTCGATCGGAATGGTGAATTACTTGCTACTAGTATTGCGACATCATCATGTTTTGTAGATCCTTCCGTCGTGTTGGATTTGAATGATACGATAAAAAAACTTTCAAAAATTCCTGGTATGCCAAAACCCGATAAAATTCGTCACAAATTAAAAGATAGCAATAAGCATTTTGTATGGCTAATGCGACATGTTCACCCTACACTTGAGCGGCAAATAATGGATATGGGGTTACCTGGCATTCATTTTCAAAAAGATTATAAAAGAATATATATACATGGTAATTTATTTTCACATGTAATAGGTTGTACAGATATTGATTGTAATGGTGTTTGTGGCATAGAAAAACATTTTAATAAAGAACTAATAGTATCTGATTTCAATAATAAAAAATTGAAACTAACTCTTGATCTTAAAATTCAATCAATAATTCGTGAAGAGCTGGAAGCTGGAATAAAAAAATTTAATGCCAAAGGAGGAAATGCAATATTAATAAAAACAAATGGAGAAATACTAGCAATGGTTTCACTGCCCGATTTTGATCCGAACAATTTAAAAAAACATTCAAATGACGATATGTTTAACCGTAATACTTTAGGAGTATTTGAACAAGGATCAATCTTGAAGGTAATAACCGCAGCTATAGCTCTCGATAGCGGGTCATCAACTCCGGGATCAATATTTGATGCATCCTCCCCCATAAAAGTCGGAAGATTTTCAATAACAGATTTCAAAGGGAAAAACAGACCTTTAACCTTATCTGAAGCAATTGTTTTTTCATCAAACATAGCTTGTGCAAAAATTGCACAAAAATTTGGTGTAAAAACTCAAAAAGAATATTTTAAAAAACTAGGGCTTTTAGACCACCTGCACCTAGAAGTTCCTGAAGTTGGTTCACCTTTAGTTCCTAAAGAATGGACGGAACTTTCTGGTATGACAATAGCGTATGGTTATGGAATTGCTTTATCTCCTTTGCAGGTTCTTACTGCTATAACGTCAATAACAAATGGCGGAATTAAAATTGAACCGCATTTTGTTATAAAAGAAAAAAACACTCCGCAAGTTAGAGTTGTTTCCAAAGAAACTTCAAAAATAGTTCGAGAGTTAATGCGTGGAGTTGTATTATACGGAACAGCCCGCAAAGCATCGGTAAATGATGTAAATATGTTTGGTAAAACTGGAACAGCGTATAAACGTAAGGGGCGAAAAGGCTACGGAAACCACTCGAACAGAGACAGACTTACAAGTTTTGTTGGAGGTTTTCCAATGGATAATCCACAATACATGTTATTAGTATCGCTTGATAACCCTCAAGGAGATAAAACAACTTTTGGATATGCAACCGCGGGGTGGAACGTAGCGCTTGTTGCTAAAAACATAATATCTAGATTGGTTACCTGGATCGCAGATGGTCGTGTAAATGAAAATAAACAATTATCAATACAGAAATATTTAAAATTACAATAATTAGAAATTGATTTTATTACCTATTACCTAGGCAAGACCTCAAATACTCTATTTCTTTATTCTTATTGTCAATTTCTCCAATCAACCAGGAATTTTGTAATTTTAATCCTTCAATTTCCGTGTTTTGCTTATTAAATTTTTGTAATAAGTCTCCATAACAACAATCCATAAATTTTGCGTAATTAAACGCATTACCTTTGCCAAATCGTTCAATAAAACCATATGTTTGACTATATTGTTCTGATTGTTTTATTATATAAGAAAATTTTTCTGTCTTAGATACCTCAAGGTTGTTTATATATAAAACTTCTTTTTCTTGGTCGCATACTGACATATATTTGAATATATGTTCATAAATTTCTAACAAATATTTAATATTATCAAGTTTTTCTTTGTCAATATGATACCACTGGTTTCTTATCCATTCATTTATAAATGGCATGTCAAAACATTTGTAACAATCTGGTAAATTTTTGAATATACAATCATCAGCGTCTACTTCTTCTTTTGACCTCACATTTGGTGAATTACACTGAACACTGCTAGTTATACTTTTATTTTTAATTTCTTGTTCTTCCGTTTGTTTATTAAAACTTCTTTCCCTGTCGGTGTCCGGCAATTTATTAATTGTTTTCTTTGTTTCTTTAGGGAAAAATTCACTCTCAGCTTCAAGTCCAAAAAAGTTGAACCTAATCCTTAACCTAATCCTTTTAATTTTCTCTTTAAATTTCATTTGTGTAAAATGAATTTTTTTATTCAGTTCATTATAACAAATTTTACCAAAAAGTGCACTTCTTTTAAAGTAATTTTAAAACAATATGGATGCTTGTTATAAATATTTATTACAAACGGCGAAAAATAAACAATATAGCTTTGGTATATGAAAAAGTTAGTTCTCTCCCAAGGATTGAAACAGCAGTATCCGAACAGTTATGCAATATCTTTATTTGTAAAATATTATTGTTAATTTGCGGATTGTTGGAGCGGAGTTATAGAATTTTTAAAAATTTCCATAGCTCTACTTCCCTACAAAAGATGGGCAAGCCCTCCCATCATGCGGAAAAATCAAAATTTTTTAAATCGTTTTATTGTTTCTTCAACGCCAAGTATTGAAATTATTTCAAAAACGCTTGGAGAAGTTAAACAACCGCATAGGGCTGATCTCATAGCTTGGGCTATTTCAACTAGTTTTACTCCTTTGCTATCTGCATAAAATCTAACTTGATTACACAAAGTTTCTTCCTCACACGAAAACTCTCCTGTTTCTAATTTATTTGCAACATCTTTTAGTAAAGATTTATGCAATTCCGTTTGATATTTCTTACATTTTTCATCATATGAAGTTGGAGCTTGAACATAAACCATAGCGGATTTAACTAATTCAACAATAGTTTTTGCACGCGCCTTTAAACCGTCCATACCTTTAAGTATTCGTGATTTGTCCCGATCCGTCAATTCAAAATTAAAAAAAGGCAACATATACTCGAGCAAACTTTCATTAGATCTTTCCCGTATATAATGACCGTTTAGATTCTGAAGTTTCGCAATATCAAACCGAGATGGGGACTTACCGACATTTGCAAAATTAAACCATTTTATAGCATCTTCTCTTGAAATGATTTCTTCATCACCATGGCTCCATCCTAATCGCAACAGATAATTTGAAATTGCTTCTGGAAGATAACCTAACCGCATGTAGTCAATTGCACTTGCAGCACCGTGACGTTTTGATAATTTTGCTCCATCCGATCCATATATCAACGGAATATGTCCAAAAACCGGAACTTTCCAACTACATGCCTCAAATATTTGAATTTGTCTAAAAGTATTCGTCAAGTGATCATCACCGCGTATAACATGAGTTATTCCCATGTCGTGATCATCAACAACAACTGATAACATATACGTAGGAGTTCCGTCAGATCTTAATAAAACCAAATCATCCATTTGAGAATTATGCACTGTAACTTTACCTTGAACTAAATCATTAATAGAGGTATCTCCGATAGTACTCGCTTTCAGCCTTATAACCGGATTAATCTCAGGTAGTGGCTCTTTTAAATTACGGCATTTGCCATCGTATTTATACGGTTGTCCTTTTTTAAGGCATTCTTCTTTTTTAATAGCCAATTCTTCAGGCGAACAGTAACAATAATAAGCTTTTCCTTGCCTTACTAATTCGTGCGCTACTTCCTTGTGACGCTCAATTCTTGACGATTGAATTACTGGATCTCCATCCCAATCTATTTTCAGCCATTCAAGGATTTTAAAAATTAATTGCGTGTTCTCTTCGGTAGACCTTAATTTATCTGTATCCTCAATGCGTAAACAAAATTCACCATTATTATGACGAGCAAAGAGCCAGTTAAATAAAGCAGTACGAACCGAACCTATATGTAAAACACCTGTAGGGCTAGGTGCAAACCGAACTCTTACTGTCATTTTTAATCTTCAACCTCTTCATATTCGATATCATCAATTGTTTCGGACAAATTTTCTGCATCAGATAACTCTGCGTCAGATAAGTCTTCGTCAGATAAGTCTGCGTCAGAAAGCCCCTGTTGTTCGTAATCTAAATCCTCTGAACTGTCTTCAGTAACTGCGTTTTTAGAAGAATACGCCCTGTTGTAAGGATTATCGGACACGTCCCAGTCATCGTCATCTTCTTCTAAGAATTCATCATCATTCAAGTCTTCGTCACCAATTTCTTCTTCGTTTATATTTTTTAATCTTTCTTCTTCTTGATCTTGTTCGTATGATAACTCGGCTTCATTATTAATAATGCTCTGCCTTGTCAATTCTTCTAGATTTTCTAGACTTACAGCATCTTCGGCGATTTCACGCAACGCTAAAACAGTAGATTTATCATTATCTCTAACGACTGATGGTTTTGCTCCGCGTTCTATATCTCTCGCTCTTTTTGCAGCCATAAGAACTAATTTAAACCTATTTGGAACCTTGTTAATACAATCCTCAACGGTTACCCGAGCCATAATATAACCTTAAAATGCATACGTAGTAATGATACCACATACAGAAAATAGCAGTTAAAGATTGAAAGAAAAACAAAAAACAATCGTTATTGACAAAAGAACTCTGGTATTGTGTGCCTTTTCAAGATTGTATAAAAAACATTACATAAATTATTATAAAAATTACTTTGTTATTTTAAGCGTGCACAATCGAGCAAATGCCGTATTGGATTAATAATAACTTGATAGATGTGGAGTCATCTGATAAAATTCTATAAGGAAATATAAAAGAAAAACAAAGAGATGAC
>CADBOF010000034.1 GCA_902796345.1 uncultured Pseudomonadota bacterium | reverse complement strand
CTTTTAAAAAGTTCATAAAAATTACCTTTCTATAAATAAAGTTGAATAAACAGAAATTTTTTAGATCTAAAAATTGTATTACAAAAGGGGTTAGGTTTTAAAAGATAACTTAAAAACCTAAAACTGGTATCCGAAGGAGAACCCCCTCGTTCACAGGATACTCAAATTTGTAACAATCATGCAATATATATGCTTACGAGATAATTTGAAAAATTAAAACAACGCTATTTAACTATTTTTTAACGATTGTTAAGGTATCCAAAAGAAAGGTTCTTATTTTAAAGGGTTAAAAATGTTTAAACAACTAAGTATTTTGGCACTGACCGTGAGCTGTTCTTATGCTATGGAAAGTATTCCAACTACACCGATAGGCGATATAAACATAAAACAAACTACTGAAGATGTCAAAAGCCAAGTAGCTAAAAATAAAAACAACGCTGAAGATAATAATGTAATAAATAACATTATTAATGATTTCAGCATTCTTAACATAGATAAAATTGTACAACAATCGAATAATAAACAACTGAAATCGAATAATAAACAACTGAATAAAGTTAACGTAGCCAATGATGAAGGGAAAAGCGAAAATAACAAAAATAAATCGTCAAACGACGATATTACAAACAAAGACGTATTTTTTTACGATTCTAAAGGAGAAAAATTAGTCGATTTGAAAAAACTTATAACAAGACCTTTCAAAACAATGTCGGAAGACGAAAAAGATTGGTCAAGACTCAAAATGTACGACTGGTTTTCAGAATACTGTCAAGCGTTTATGCGACAAGTACTTGCAAAGAATGAACTTAACACAGAAATGTGTGATAAGTTTTTAGGCGCCAAGCCAACCAAATACTGCGTTATGGTCGGTTTAGATCCACATGATATTTTTCAAGATGTACTAAAATTCGACGTTAATCTCGAATGTTACCAGGATCAAGCAACTATAGGTACGTGTGTACGACTATCAAGACTTGGTAAACGCCTCATTCCTCTCAAACAGTGGTATAGGGAGCAGATACTAAAAGCTGGGTTTGTTGACGGATTTTAATATTTCGTTGTAGCTGGAATAACAAACTTCAGCTACTTTATATGACCCGGTTAATTTTAAGTTGTTGCGTTCCCACTGTTATTAGTACTACTGATTTGCATATCTTCAATAAATATTTTTACATCGTCGTAGAAACTTGTATTTAATATTTCTTCAATGTTATTTTCTTCAATAGCTGATAAATCACAATTAAAATGATCTTCGTGGTCGATGTTAATAGTCATATCAATAGAAGAATTGCTTAAATGCAAAGTATCTGAAGTGTTAGCAATAATACTAATGTTGCTTTGAATAACGCTACTCTTGCTACTATCAACAATTATAGTTGATAAAGAGTAACTAAAAGGTTCATCGTTGATGCTAGAGGAAACTCCTGAAGAATAGTTACTTAAGTGAAGATCATCTGATATGTTTGTGTTATTCTCACTAGCATTGACTACTGATATGGCGATAATTGCTAATAAATTTAAAACTTTTAAGTTTAGAATTTTTAAAAAGTTCATAAAAATTACCTTTCTATAAATAAATCTATAAATAAAGTTGAATAAACAGAAATTTTTTAGATCTAAAAGATGTATTACAAAAGGGTTAGGTTTTAAAAGATAACTTAAAAACCTAAAACTGGTATCCGAAGGAGAACCCCTTCGTTCACATGATACTCAAATCTGTAACAATCATGCAATAGGATATGTAAAGTCTTTAACTGAACACAAAGTGTCAACAACAAAATTGTTACTTATCATTTCATGTAATAGAGAATGCTATATAACAAAAAATAGTCATTCACCTATTCATGAGAGAAAAAATTTTTTAACGACTTATATTCCAGTTGAACCAAATCCTCCAGTTCCGCGGGACGTTTCAGATAGAAATTCAGTTTGAATCCATTCTGTTTGAAGATATGGAACAATTATTATTTGAGCAATTCGCTGATTATTTTTTATCAATGCAGGAACATTGCCACCGTTATGAAGAATTACGCCAATTTCTCCTCTATAATCGCTGTCTATAATGCCAGGAGCATTTAACACGGTTATGCCAAATTTTTTGGCGAGACCGGATCGTGAGCAAACCATTCCGAAATATCCATGCGGAATTTCAATTGCAATTCCTGTTTGAATTAAAATTCTTTCATTAGGATTTATTAAGATCTCATTTTTGCCTAAACACGCATACAAATCGTATCCTGCGCTACCAAAAGAGGCACATGTCGGAATAGTCGCATCTTTGTTTAATAATTGAAATTTTATTTGCATATGAGTTTTACAATTTCATCATCTACTGATAGAATATCGTAGTTTTTAACAAAAAATACATACAATTCATCTTCATTCGCTTTATTTTCAATTAACAATTTAATCAGCTCAATTATTTTAGAATATAGTCTCAATTGGGTTGCAACAGCTAATAGGAACCAAAGTTTTTCAACATTGTTATCAGAAACACATTTTAACAAATCGTCGGCAATATCAAATGCGTCATTTGTTGTGCAAAGCTTAGTAAAAATAAAAACTAAGTTACGATCTGGACTTATTTCGAATATTTTTTCAATTAATTTTAATGCCTTTTTCTTATCGTGTCCGTCGTTTGCTATAGCTAGTAACAACCGCTTAGCGATTTCTGTATTGGTATTATATTTCTTGTACAAGTTTTCTAAAATTTTTAATTTTATCAAAGTATCAGTGGTTATTTCTGCAATGGCTAAACCTTTTTGTATGTTGTATTCGGATACAAATTCACTATTGAGATTATATTTAGAGCGAGCTGGATTGAATTCAAACGTCTTATTTTCCAATATTGCGGTTATGGAAATTTGTAATAACTCATCTTGGATTGCCGACAATTGTTGTGGGAAATTTTTTATAGCATAATTTACCAATTCAATCGCCTTATCTAAATGTTTAGTTTGTAATGAGAATTGTATTTTATTTTTTACATTGAGTATATCTACTTCATTGACTCCCGTATTATATGAAACAATAGCACCATTATTTATTAAAACAGCTGTTTTGCATAAACAAAATTTGTCATCAATGTTTTTCTCAGCCTGTGAGTCGTTTGAGACAATAAAACGGGCAAGATTTTGAATTGATTCACGTTCGTGTTTTTTCTCTGATTTTTTGAAAAAATTTTTAATTGTTTTTATTAGTTGCATTAAAATACTTACCAAATAAATAACTGTAAATACTATACAAACTATAATGTAAAAGTCTAAATTAATTTTATGATCTAAGAAAACAACGCGAACGTAACCAACATTAGGGGCTATTAAATATAGTCCCAAATTTAAACTAATCAGAACAATATATAACAAACATTTTTGCAGAAATTTCATATACTATGGAATCATTGCAGTAAAATCAGCTTCGGCAGACAGTTCCTTATTAACATGAGCTTCCGCTTTGAATTTCCATATTTTTGTCCGTCGTTGAATTACTGTAACATTAAATCGCAATATGTCGCCTGGCACAACCTGCCTTTTAAACCTGACGTTCGAAATTGATGCGAATAACACATTGCTGGGAACGTTTACATTTTCGTTTATACTACTTGCAATAGCTAAAATTCCTGCCGTTTGAGCCATTGCTTCTACAATAAGAACACCTGGCATTACAGGGTGATCAGGGAAATGCCCTTGAAAAAACCACTCGTTGTAAGAAACCGCTTTATACGCGATACACATTTTATATTGTTCAAGCTCTGTTACTTTATCGATCAATAAAAATGGCGCCCTATGCGGAAGCAACTGTTTAATTTCATTAACACCGAATGGCAAGTTTACTTCGCCACATTTTGTTATTGCCACTACTTTTTCTCCACTTTCGTATTTTGTGTATTTGGATTTTTTGTTTCGGAAACGCTAAGTTTTCCCGAATTATCTCGTTCAGTAACAAGTTTTTTTGTTTGTTTTTTATATTCTGTTGACTCGTTAACTTTTGTTGACTGCTTCTTTGTGGAGAGTTTTTTTAACTCAGAGTCAACAACAATTGAGTTTGCTTCTTTTATTTCCTTTGACGAAATGTGAGCCATCAAAATACAATTGCATAAGAAAATAGTCGCCAGCACCCAAGTTGATTTTGTCAAAATATCTGAAGTACCCCGCGCCGTAAACATTCCATTACCTGAACCGCTTGCAAATAACGAGCTTCCACCTTCCGACTTTTGGACAAGCACTACAAAAATAAGTAGAACAGTAACCAACACGTGAATCGCTAATAAAATTCCAAACATTATATTTCCCCCTATTTTTTGCTTAATATTGTGATAATCATTGAGCCTTCCAATTTTGGTTTTGGCTCAGCTTTTGCGAATTCATCACACAACGACAAAATTTTGTTAAAAGTTTCAAAACCAGTTTCAAGCCGGTTCATTTCCCTTCCACGAAAACGCATAACTACTTTAACCTTATTACCATCGGCAATAAACTTTTGGATTGCACGACACTTTATATTGAGATCATTTTCTCCTATAAAAGGTCTGAACTGTATTTCCTTTAACTCTGTCGTTTTTTGCTTTTTTTTTGCGTCCGCCTTCTTTTTTTGAAGAGAATATTTATACTTACTATAATTTAATATTTTACAGACTGGCGGTGTTGACGTTTCAGTAATAAGAACAAGATCTAAATTTTCAGATGCAGCCATATTTAAAGCCAGATGTGTTGGAACAATTCCAACAGGTTGACCGTCAGATCCAATTAAACGAACTTCTGATACTTTTATTTCCTCATTTATTTTAAATTTTTTATCCATTCACACCTTTGCTGGGTAATCCCTTACTATGCAATTCATTTTAAATTGCAACAAACACCAATTTACATTGTAATTTTATCACAACAGAGCTTAAACGTTACTTCAACTCGTTACAGAAATCTGTTACTGCTAAAACGAAAGTTCGTAACTCTCTGTCTTTAACAACATTCGAAGTGTTATAATAACCATGTGATTATTAAAACACTTATACGTAGATATATATTGTGTATTATTAAATAATTTTCAAATGAGTGTGATTTATAAAAACGTACGTTATGGTGTTGGTATGGTACTTGTCAATAAACAGAAGCTTATTTTTGCAGGACGCAAGCTGGCTATCAACTCGAAAATGATTTCATGGTACCTAAGAAGTTCATGGCAGATGCCTCAAGGTGGAATTGAACCGGGAGAGGAGCCATACGATACTGTATTAAGAGAATTAAAAGAAGAAATAGGCACAGATAAAATCAGGTACATTGCTGAAACAGAGGATTGGCTGACGTATAAAATACCTGAAAGTTTGCATCGTTCTGGAAAACATCCGATTATTGGACAAAAACAAAAATGGTTTTTACTGCAATTTTTAGGAAATAATGGTGATATTAATATCAAGACAACATCGAACAGCGAGTTCGACAAATGGAAATGGTTATCTGTTAGTAACATCATAAGACTTTCGGTACATTTTAAACGTAAAATGTACATTAATATATTTAAAGAATTTAAACCTTATATTGATAATATATAAGCTATAAAAATGCTTCAAAACAAAAATTCAAAGCATACATCAATTATTGAACAATTAAGTTTGAAACCTTATATGTTTTCATATGTTAAAGCTATTGATATAGCCACGGCATATTCTGATATTGTGACTATAAAAAACAATTTGAGTTTTTGTTCTAAATACACAGATATAGCCAAAATCGAAGGAATAAAGGATAAGAGCATAGAAATATACACAAACTTACAATGTGCATTTGGTATGGACGGGTCATTACCTGACAGTTACACAGAAAAATATATACTTCATAATATATACTCAAAACATGCCGTAATTGATTTTTTTGATATATTTCATGAACGAATAGCTCAGGTACATTATAAATTTTTAAAAAAACACGATTTGCCGAATGCTTCTTTTTCTGTTGAAAAATCTCTTGCCGGGCAACTTATGCAACAATTGTCGGGATATACTGATGCAAAGGATTTTTATAGATCTATAAAAGCGTATATTCCATTACAAGCAGTAATATCTGCACATAATCTGTTTTGGAATTCAAATAGATCGGCTTTTGGGTTAAAAGTTTTATTAAGAGATTTTTTTGATGTACCAATAGAAGTTGAAGAGTTAAGAGGCAGAATACTGGAAGTTCCTATATCTGATCAAAGTCGCATAGGTACAGAGCTTGGCAAATTTAATAAATTAAATTTTTCTGCAATTTTAGATCGTAAATTTTATAAAGCTGATGATGGATTAACGGTAATTGTAGGAGAGCTTGGTTATACACAATATCAAAGTTTTTTACCCAAAACAGACAAAAAAGATAAACCATTTTCAAATCTAGCAAAGCTAAAAGAGTTAATTCGCCTATATGTGCCTTCAGACATAACAGTTAATATCAAAATCCTTTTAAAAAAGGGGTGTGTTAAAAACACATATTTAAATGGGAACTATGCGCTTAATAAAAATTCTTTTATAATGGGGCATAATACAGGAGAATGCTATAGTGAAATTATACGATGAAAAAGTGTTCAAACGTATCCCAAGTTGACATTTTTGGGAAACGTCATAATAACTATACAAAACCAACAGAGCCTATTAAAAAATCTTCAACAAAATTTTATCCTAAAATTAGTTTGTCAAGTGGTATTAATGAAGCCGAGGTCAAAAACGATTTTGTTTTGATACACAGAATGCTTCAACGAAAATTAAGTGCAGATTTACAAAATAATATTTCAAAACTAGTTCAGATTGTATACAACGAAATGGCTATAAAGTCAGGTAAAATTGACGCTGTAAATGCCACTCGTAATTCATTGATGCAATGCTTTATACCCAAAAACATGGGCTAACTTATTTGCTATGTAAGTCGTAATGGGTTACTATTAAAACGTGGACTAGAAAAATAAAATTAATTCAACACTTAATTTAAAGGTAAAACTATGATGGCTATTAAAAATCTTGCAATAATCGCTCACGTTGACCATGGGAAAACAACACTTGTCGACGCGATGTTTAAGCAAAGCGGGTTATTTCGTGACAATCAAAAACTTGAAACGTGTGCAATGGATTCTAATGAATTAGAACGCGAACGTGGCATCACTATACTTGCCAAATGTACAAGTTTCACATGGAGAAACACGAAATTAAATATAGTTGATACACCTGGACATGCTGACTTTGGAGGAGAAGTTGAACGCATTCTTAGCATGGTTGACGGTGTTCTTGTGCTAGTCGACGCAGCCGAAGGACCTATGCCTCAAACAAAATTTGTGTTATCCAAAGCCCTAGCGCTTGGATTAAATCCCATTGTGGTTATAAATAAGATCGATAAATCTGATGCCCGCGTATCAGAAGTGGTTGATGAAGTATTTAATTTATTTTTGGCACTAGGGGCGAACGATACACAACTTGATTTCCCAATTTTGTACGCTTCTGGACGTTCTGGTTGGGCAGTGAAAAGTTTAGAAAATGAAGAACGTAAAGATTTAACTCCATTACTTGAAACAATCCTTGAACATGTTCCTAATGCGAAAACAGAAGAAGGAGCTTTTAGGATGCTTGTTACAATGCTTGAATACGATCAATTTTTAGGTCGTATTTTGACTGGAAAAATATTAAGTGGCACAGCAAAAGTAAATGATGCAGTTCACGCATTAAGGCCTGGATCTGATAAGGACATTGAACAATCAAGACTTACAAAATTATTGACGTTCGAAGGATTGAAACGTATTCCCGTTGATGAAGCACACGCTGGAGATATTGTTGCAATTGCAGGACTTACTCAAGCAACTGTTGCTGATACAATATGTGCTACAGATATTACAGAACCGTTAAAATCTATACCTATAGACCCGCCGACAATTTCAATGACGTTTGGCGTAAACGATTCTCCTCTTGCAGGCAAAGAAGGGAAGGGATTAACATCTCGTGTAATAGGTGATCGTTTGTTTAGAGAAGCGGAAGGAAATGTTTCTATAAACGTAAAAAAAACAGCAGAAGATGAAAGTTATGAAGTTGCAGGACGCGGGGAACTTCAGCTTGGTGTTCTTATAGAAACAATGCGTCGTGAAGGGTTTGAACTGTCAATTGGTCGTCCAAAAGTTTTGATGCGGAAGGATGACAGTGGAAATGATTTAGAACCTATGGAGGAAGTTTATATTGATGTTGATGACGAATTTACCGGCATTGTTGTTGACAAATTAATTCAGCGTAAAGGTGAAATGACTGATATGAGTCCATCTGGTACTGCTGGCAAAACTAGAATAAAATTTATAATTCCAACCCGTGGATTGATCGGTTACTACGGAGAATTTTTGACAGATACGAGAGGATCAGGTATTATGAACCGTTCATTCCATTCATACGCTCCATATAAAGGAAAAATAGCTGAACGTGAGCACGGTGTATTAATATCAATAGCTGATGGTAAAGCTGTACCTTACGCATTATTCTTTCTAAAGGATAGAGGTACGTTATTTGTCCATCCCGGAGATCCTGTTTACAATGGCATGATAATAGGTGAACACAGTCGTGAAAATGATTTAGAAGTTAATCCGACGAAAGAAAAGCAACTTTCAAACTGTCGGGCGGCTGGAAAAGACGAAAATATAAAAATACCAAATCCGCGAGAAATGTCTTTGGAGCAAGCCATCGCTTATATACAAAGTGACGAAGAAGTTGAAGTTACACCCAAGTCAATAAGATTACGTAAAAAATATTTAGATTCTAACACAAGAAAAAAAATGAGACGATCTTAATTTTCGTTTGGTCACTGTGGCATCTCCGATAATCAAATGGGCTGGGGGAAAAAGGCAACTCCTGCCTGAGATTGTAAAACGTATGCCGACAGCCTTTAAAAGATTTTACGAACCATTTTTTGGTGGTGGAGCTCTGTTTTTCAGTTTGTCACCAGAACAAGCTGTATTGAGCGATATCAATAGTCAATTAATTAACGCCTATCAACAAATAAAAATCTCTCCATATAAAATAATTTCAACACTTGAGCAAATTCAGAATAAACACAATTCACTAAAAAACGACATAGAGCAAACGAAATATTATCTAACTAAACGCAACGAATTCAATCAATGTATTTTAAATAATATTCTAACAGTGAAAAGTGCATCACTTTTTATATTCTTAAATAAGGCAGGATACAATGGTTTATACCGAGTTAATAAAAAAGGTTTATTTAATGTACCATCGTCACACCGGAAGATTTTAAAAATGTTTGACGCTGAAAATATATTTGCAGCATCACATGCGTTGCAGAAATGTACCATAAAATGTGGAGATTTCGAAGATGCTTGTCGTGATGCTAGATCAGGCGATTTTATATTCCTTGATCCGCCTTATTACGATAGCTTTGACACATACCAATCTGGTGGCTTTTCAGAAGCTGATCATATAAGACTTGCACGGCTTTTTAAAAAACTTTCAAAAGAGGGTGTCTATTGCATAGAGACAAACAGTAATTGTGATTTTATAAAGGAGTTATACAAAGACTTCAGTATTGATATCGTCAATGTAAAGAGAATGATAAACTGCGATAGTGCAAAACGTACAGGTTGTGAAATTATTATTACGAACTTCAAGTAATTTATGAAAACCACACAAGGAGCAAGAGCCAACTTAAACGGGAAAATTTTTGAACAAATGGTGATACCGATTTTTAAAGCCAACAGTTTTGAAATATTTACCGAAAAAGAATTAAGAAAGAAACCTTTAACGGCGGTGCCATTAAGATATGTAATAAAAAATGCAACTTACAAAACAATTTATGATGAAACTGGTAAAACAGAGTTTGTTATTGTTGTGGGAACAAGAAAAACACGCATTGAGGTTAAATACCAAAGTGTCGCAGGAAGTGTTGATGAAAAGTATCCGTATATGCTAATGAATGCGATCTATCAATATCCGGAAAAAGAAATTATTTTTATAGTTGACGGCGGAGGGTATAAGCCTGGAGCGAGAAAATGGTTACAAAGGAGCATAGAAAACAATTGGTTGAATTTTAGAGAAGCTGAAAAAAATATAAAACTGATGACTATAACAGAGTTTGTAAGCTGGTTTAACAATGAATTTTATTGACGAGTTATAACCTCCAAGAAGATCAAATTTTAGAATCATTACTGACAGGTTAAATTATATGGACGGTTATACACTATATAACAAATTGAATCAGCTAAATTTTTAAATACGTTTGATTTTGAAACAGATGCGTTGCTGTATATAGAAAACCTCACTGGATTTTGAAATATAGAATATTTATAAAATACGTATCCTATGTTATCAGTTGGATTAATTGGTGCTGGAATTCTCGCTAAATATCTTATTGTTCTTACGACTTGTTCTGTTTTGTTTTTTTCGACCAAAAGTTCATAGCTTTGCTGAAGTGAAAGTTGTAAAAAAGGCTGGTTCCCGTAAAATATTGGAATGTATATTGAATTTTTCAGAGGAAATGCAACTTCTTGTATTGTAAATCTGTCAAGCCATTGAACTATAAGATTTATATCCCTCAAAATATCACTTTGTTTTTTGTTTCCATAAATAACAATATCGAATACTACATTATTAATATTTGTACATCGGCACATACATCCTATGTTTTTTTTTGAATAAAAAAAGAACATTTTTATATTGTTTGTTGCATACTTATTACAATGTTTTTTTAAAATATATAAATATTCATGCTCAAATAAATTACATAGCTCTTGCAATAAAATTGATATACCGCAATCATGTACTGCTATATCGGTATATTTCGGAATTTTTCTACCATACTGTTGCAAAAATTTATCAACATCTGGCATTAATGATTCCTGAGTAAGCGACGCAATGCTACTTATTATTTGTGAAAAATCTCCGCATCTTATGTGTTGCGTTAAGTTTTGCCCATGTAGAATTATCCTAAGTTTAGGAACCGCTATTATAAAACACTTCAACGTTATTTTAGGAAAAGTCTTTAAAAGTTTTTGAGATAATGGAAGTTGGTATGTATCAAGTAAATCGACAGCTTTTGCATGACAAATTAACGCACATATTATAAAAAATGTGCGTATTTTAAAACATTTAAGCATCACTATTTTTATAGGTTTCTTTCATTAAAAAGATAAGTAGAAATGATATAAACAAACATATTGGTATTACCAATATGGCATTTGTGTAGCACGAAATAGAGTATAACCGTTGCCCAGAAGCATCGACTTTTCCGGATCTAAAAGAATCAAGTAAATACCCAATTAACGGCTGAAATATGCAACCGAACAACATAACAACGCAATTTGTAAACGCAAGAGTTGTTCCTGAAAGCTCAGACGTCGCATTATATTTCGCACAAGTAAAACCTATTGGTTGTGCTCCGGTCAATATACCAATGAAAAAAACAATTAATAACGAAATATGCAATTCCATTGGAGCATAAAGCATTATTAAAAATAATACACCACAAGCAAAAGCTGAGTATTTCAGAGTTTTGGTAAAGCTTTTAATTTTATTGGCAACTATAGCCATCAATATACTTCCCAAAGCTATACCTAAAAAAACAGCAGATGATGCCATTGATGCGATCTCGTTTGTTACGTTAAATCTTTTCATAAAATATGGAACAGCCCATAATTCAGCAAAAGTACAACAAGGCAAATACATTAAACTTGTAACAATAGCAGTAATTATTATTTGTTTGTTTCTTATGAGACTTATAATTTCTGAAGTAACTGATGATTTACGTTCGACCTTTTGCCGTACTGTATTCGGAAATACCAACATTATGAGACCTGCAACGGCAAAACCTACGTACGCCAAAACATAAGTTGTTTGTTGCCACCCAATTAAATTAACAGCTTTAGCAACGGGATAGCCTCCAACAAGTCCACCTACTGTTCCTAGTAGATTTGTTGCCCCTGTTAAAATAACAAAGTATTTTGCAGAAAACATTGTTGACGCAACTTGTAAGCTACTTATAAAGGCACAAGCAGAACCACATCCAACAAGGAAACGACCAAATTGGGCTACTACAAGATTATTTGTTAACGCAAACAAAATTGAACCGACAGAGCATAGCAAAGCGGAAATCGATAAAATCCACTTGACTCCTATCCTGTCTAAAAATATTCCACATGGCAATTGAAGTATTGTATACGAGTAATAGTAAAAAGAAACAAGAACGCCAAGCATACTGGCTGATACATTAAATGAATTGCTTAACCCATCTGTCATGACGCTTGGAGATACTCGTAATACTAGTTCGTACAAATAGAAAAATGCTGCTAGTCCCCATATAAACCAGGCTTGTTTTGATGTACTCTGTGTCATATTGCAATACCGAAACTAATCAACATTACGATTTTAGCATTGTACGAAATTTTATACATCGTAAATGATATGCTAATGTGCTATTAGTAT
>CADBOF010000033.1 GCA_902796345.1 uncultured Pseudomonadota bacterium | reverse complement strand
CTGTGTAATTTTTCTCACTAATTAAGACTATTCGATGTATATTTTTATCTGTATCAAGAATGTCTCTAAACGTTTTTTCTGTGACATCTCCTCCATTCTCAATCGTATAGGTGTCTTTTTCTTTTTCCTTAAGAAGCATAAGATTGTTTTTTTTCAAAAATTCAGAGATTTTGATATCATTCTCGTCACCAAATATGATATACGATAGGTAGTTCAAAATCTTAGTTTCAGGTAATTTCAGCTGTTCAGGATTTTTTATTAAATCATTATAATGCTTGCGGTCTGTTCTGTAATCCTCCACAACCAATGCTTTAATTTGACAGTCCTTGGCGATGCTTTTTTCGTCTATCTCTTCGTTTGTTGTTTTTGTTAGTGCCAGTGCTTGTATTGTAGAATCTGTAGAATTTGTTAAAACGTCTTGTATTTTCATAGTAGATTTGTCTAAAGGCCAATTTTCAAGTGCATACATTTTTAGTTTCACACCATATGTCTCTAAACTTGCGTTAATATCGAAGTCAGCCGGGTATAATTTTTCATTTGATAGAGTTAATTTGGTCGTGTATTCGTCTAGTTGTATATCATCTTCCTTAACGTCTTTTTTAGCAAAGACTATCGCCTTAACGTCCTTGTTTTTTACAATATCCTCCATGTTTTCTTTACAGTCCATCTTTTCGAAAATTGTTATATCGGAAAATACTTGATGTTGTTTACCTCCTATAACAAACATTTTTAAACCGAATTTTCCTAAAATTTTATTAATATCCTGAGTGTTTGTTGTTTTACCATTCTCTAATAAAGTTTCAATAAACTTGACCTCGGATTTATGCAATCCTTTGTATTTTGAATAATTTTCTTTTAACTTTTCCTTGGTTTTAAGGAATTCATCGGTTAGGTATACAAAACCTTCAAATTCCGCTGTTTCATCGTCTGATTCTTTTACATTTTTGAACGAAAATTTGTTTGTAAAAAGAACTTCTTCGCAAAATTTTTTCAACGTTCCATCGCTTATGTTCTTGTTGTTTAACTCAGGAACCGGGTTGATATCATTAATTTCGTTCAATTCGGTTGCTTGAATGTCTATGTCTTTTTTTTCTTTTTTTGGTAACTCATATTTAAGTTCATTCTTTTCTATATGTAATGGTTGTTTTTTCTCTTCTTGTCCTATAATTTCAAGATTTATCGTTTTTGAGACCTCGTTTGTTTTTTTTGTAGTATTTGCCAGATATAAAAGCTTGCTTCCCTTCTCTTCATTAAAGTCTTTCTTCGCGACAAAAAAACCCTTACCTTCGAACCATTTACTTGCCTCTTCAAGGTTAATGTTTTCTTTTTGGCCTAATACCCATGCAAATAATTTGTCTAATGTATAATGGGTTTTCTTGACACAGTGTTTGCCCATAAGTTGATTAATTTTTACATCATTTTGCTTGTATTTCTTTATAATTTTTTCGTACTTTTCTAAAAGTTCTTTAGATCCAGTCTTGATTCTTTCTGGTATTGCTTTGCTCGCTTCGATGTATTTTGCCACGTTTGATTTGTTAGATTCACCTTTCTCGAGGTATTTCAAGATAAATTCTGTTTTTGCAACAAATCTTACTATGTCAAGTTCGTTTTTCGGAAAGAGTTTCTTACAGTTAACCACGCATATTTTTTTTAATTCTTCCCCATCGTGATAATATATTTCTATATTAGCTTTATCTATATAATCTGCTGCGTATATCCTTAAAATTAAATCGTCTTTTAATATTTCCTCCCCTTCTGCGAATGCGAAGGTTTGAAAGTCAATATCCTCTCCGGAATCTTTGTCTGTAACTTGCAGAAACATGTCACCTTTTCTATAACGATTTACCTGTAATCCCTCGTTAGTTGGTTTTTGTCCAAAATATAACCCGTTTTGGAGAGTTTTGAACAATTCTACCGCTTTGTCTTCGTAATTTTCCTCTTTAGCATCTAAACCAAGGTTCAATTTATCGTTTATTGGTTTGTCTTTCTTTAAGCTTTCTATTCCCTCGAAGTCTTCTTTAAATGCTTTTAGAAGCGCGTCGTTTGCTAGTCCATACGCACCTTCACTGCTTTTTGCATTTATCAGTTCTTTATAGATAAAATCTTGTGGAGACAGACTTTTATTTGAATTCATTATATCTTTTTTGTCGTCTTTGATTAAGAATTTTGTCCGGATTTCTCTTATAAGTTGGGGAATACCGGCAGCATTTATAAACGTCATCGCTTTATCGCAAATACTTTTTTTATAAGTATTTTTTTTAGTAATATTTATATCATCGACTACCTCCATACTACCTCCGGTTAACGTTTTGTAATCCTCCTCTGACATTAACGGTTCTTTGTATTCTCCATAGAGTATCATGTTCAGAAAAAAGTCTCGAATAAAAAGTTCTTCTTCTTTTTTATCATCTTTCTGTCCGTCAAATTTGTTTCCCAAACTTTCTTCTATTATATTCATCACCTGCTTGTTTACATACCAGTCTTCTTTAGACAAGATACTTTCTCCAAATTTTCTACGCAAAAACTCAACAGTTTTAAGAGATTGTGCTAGCATTTTACCTAAGTACCGAAAACTTTTGGTAAAATCATTGGAATTTTTTTCTCCCTTAATTCCGTTATAACACCTTAGGTATCGTAAATCTTTCTCATCGCAGTCTAACTGTTGTTTGTAGTACTCAGGGTCTGCTCCAACCTTTGCCCATTCATGAACTTTTTTATGCCAGATATTTTTAACTTCTTTATCCCTGGTATTTTCTTTTCCGTCAAGAAAGATGTATTGGCTACGGCATAGGTCTATCCAGTACATACAAGCTCTGAAAATCGGATCTTTATCTGGATTCCCTTTGATTTCGAAATTATCCAGTGATGTATTTTTGGTGATTTTTTCTGATACAAGCTTTATGAATTCATTCTGATCTTTAGACTCTTCAGGCGTCGTCGAAGGGCAGTTTACAAGAAAACCAAGTTTTCCAAATTCTTTTAGTAGGTCGAAAATGTTATTATTTTTTTGTATTTCATAACTGACTGAACTGCCTGAATTGATTGATCCATTTTGATCTTTATTTTCGAGATCGTAGAGCATTTTGCTGTTTAGTAACGCTTTATTGGAATCAACTCCGCTAATACTGAAGAACGCACAGGGGCGTTCTATATTCTGTTTTGCGCCAAAGGCTCCGGGGGTCATGAAAGATAACGCCGTTGCTACTACGTTCGCACGTAGTAAAAATTTTTTGAAATTTTTCATGTTGTTATTTTTTTTGAATAAAACCTTACTGTACGTAGTGTATCAGAAAGTTATAATAAGATCAAACATCTAATATTAGACTCTCCAAGTATTTGGTCTCTTTTTCACTTACGCCGCTGTGATGCCTAGTTAAGACAAACTAAATTAGACTAATTTTTGAGTTTTTTCTAAACACGCATTCTTGAGCGATATTGATACGCTCCACACTGTATTCGTTAAATTTTTTAAGGTGAACTTTATGACAAGTTTAAAACTTAGTTTGTTGTGTTTCAGCGCGTTGATTTCTGTAGCAACTGGTGTATGTATGGACAATTGTTGTCCCCCGGTTCCTCCTGTGAATGCTGGTGATGCTGGGACTTTGGATGTTTCGGATCTGTACGAGGGCGTGATGAACGTTGTTCAGTCTGACCTTACTTACGTCGAGAACTTGATGGATCGAAAACCGTTTACTATAAAATACAATGAAGTTGACGTCGATATTGTTCCGAAAGATGGATTCGTTTTTGATGTTGTTTTTCAAGGAGAAACTCTAGTTAAGAGGTTTTCTAAAATTGATTTTGGAAAGTGTAAACGGTCTTTTTCTTCTCCGTTAGGCGTTGGGAATCGTATTGATCCGGCTGATTCTGTCGCTAGTAGTCATATAAAGAGTGAGATGGATATTTGTGTTACTAAGTCGATTGTAAAGGATCGTTCTGAATGCGAAGTCAAATTTTTGTTTGATCATGGATTGCCACGTTGTTTTGAGTTGGTAAAATCGTCTAGGTTTTCTGATTTTAAACGCATGAACTTTGGAAAAATTAAACCTCTTGAAAATAATAGACCCGAGTCTGAAGGAAAAAGTGTGAAAAATTCAAAAAGTTTAGTCATTGAAAAATTCAATTTGAATAATATAACTTCAGTCAGAAAGGATTCTAAGCCGTTGCATGAGACTCCGGAACCACCGGTTGAGCAAGAACCGAATGATCCTCGACAGAATGTGAATTATTCAGAGCTTGTTAAAAATAAAATTACGACGACTGTT
>CADBOF010000032.1 GCA_902796345.1 uncultured Pseudomonadota bacterium | reverse complement strand
ATTAGGTCGAGTGGCAGAGCGGTTATGCAGAGGACTGCAAATCCTTGTAGATCGGTTCGACTCCGGTCTCGACCTCCACAATCGGAATTTACATGGCAACAATATTAGAGTTTGAGAAGTCCGTTTTATCGCTTGAAAAGCAAATTGAAGAACTACAGAAATCAGCCCCTATCGGGAACACAAGTGTATCAACAGATGTTGCGAAACTTCGTGAAAAAATCGACAAAATGTTAAAACGAATTTATTCAAAATTGTCACCATGGGATACAGTACAAGTAGCAAGATTACCTGAGAGACCAAAATTTACAGACTATCTCAACGGGATATTTACCGATTTTGTAGAGCTATGTGGAGACAGAATTTGTGGGGAAGATTCCGCAATCGTTTGCGGTTTGTCCAAGATAGACGGAATTAAATGCTTGGTTGTTGGACAAGAAAAAGGTTTTGACACAGAAAGTCGCATTAAGCACAATTTTGGCATGCCAAGACCGGAGGGGTACCGTAAGGTTGTACGATTATTAGACTTAGCTGACAGGTTTAATTTACCCGTTATAGCTTTTATTGATACTTCAGGAGCATATCCTGGTTTAGAATCTGAAGAACGAGGTCAAGCAGAAGCAATCGCTCGTTGTATAGAAAAATCTTTAAAAATAAACGTTCCGATAATAAGTACAATAATAGGAGAGGGTGGATCAGGCGGGGCGATCGCTTTAGCAACATCAGATTTTGTTTTGATGCTTGAACATTCTATTTACTCAGTAATATCCCCCGAAGGCTGTGCCTCAATATTATGGAAAGACGATAAAAAAGCCTCTGTCGCTACTGAAACTTTACATTTAACAGCTCCCGACTTAAAAAACTTTGGAATTATTGATACGATAATTAAGGAACCTGCCGGAGGCGCACATAGAAATAAGGATAAAACAATAGAAAATGTAAAAAAAACAATACTTCAAACTTTAGACAAAATAAAAAATCTGAAAAATTTAAAAAAAAGACGCAGAGACCGTTTTTTAGGTTGCACAATTTGACAAATTTAATTGACAATTTTATATATTTAACGGCTTTCACTACCAAAATTTAAGATTAACGGTAGCCTGATTATCTAAAATGGTATTAACGTTTACCAATGAGTCTAAAATGAATTTAGAACGAACTTAAGAGAAGCTTTTTATTGTTTATAATAGAGAGGTCATACGCTACGGAAAATGTTCTAATCCGATAACTGAAAGAAACACCAAGGATTTTAACAAAGTAGATTTTAATAAAATTTTGTTCATTTCTATCCCTATCTAAATAAGTAATTACATAGCAACAGTCAAGTTGTATTAATTACATGTAATTACAACTCCCCATGTTTATATATATAAATCATAATAGTTAATTTTTAGTTACACATTATCTTTTTTAACGCTTCCAATTTTTTTACAAATAATATCTTGCGCCTATTGACTTTTATATTTGATTATAAATTTATAATCGCGTAACTAATTTAATATAACGCAAATAACTAAACTTGAAAATAAAATTGTACGATCATACTGGCATGTTTACAACCTTAATTTTGCTTGTTGCATCACTAAAATTTTATTGGCAGTGTTTGAAGTTATAGTTTTTAAATTAGTATTTCCTCGAAAAGCATCATTTGCCAAACTAGTACACTCTGGAGCATTAACAACTGATATATTTGGATGAGCATAATTACTGCCACCAAAAGCACATGAACCAATTGACTTAACCTTCGGCAAATCTAAAGTCCCGTTTAAACTCTCTCCTTTGTTATATACAAACGCTCGTGTTTCAATTATTTCAACTACGGGAAGACTTAATTCTCTAAGGTTATAAGGATCATAGAACGCTTCAGCTCCTATTGTCTTACAGTTTTGCAATATTAGTTTTTTTAGTGAACGCCAACGACTAAAACTTTCTTTACCTATCGAAAGACATTCAGGCATTTCTGCTTCTTCAATTTTCGTCTGACCGCTTGCATCAGTCATTTTGAATGCGTAATCTCCGATTTTTGTAAGTTTTGGAACAAAAAATATATTATCTTTTTCAATTTTATCTAAATCACCAAACCGTTTTAATGCGGCGTCTGCTTCAAAAGCAGATATTCCTATTTCAACAACGTTTGGAACATCAACAAGTGCAAGCCTTTTACACTGATAGAATGATTTATCCCCTATTTTTTTTACATTTTTAAAATGTACTTCCTGTAAATTTTCATCACAGTAAAACGCTTTTTGGCTAATTGTTTCACATTGTGGCATGTCAACTTTAGTTAGGTTTGTACACCTATGAAAACCCCATGTATCGATTGTTTTTACGTTCGGGAAATATACTTCTTTTAGTTTTTGTGAATATTCAAAGCTTTCGAACGCGATTTTTGTTGCACCTAACGCACCATAGTACTCTATTTTTCTAACATTAGGACGCTGACTTTTGGGGATTTCTCCAGTGTATGTTACAGGAAGTTGTACATGCGTAAGGCTTCCTGATATTCCCAAGTTATCGACAATTGATAAAACAGTTTTCCACTCCGTTGATGTTGCTGATGCAAGTGTCGTGCCATACATAAATAATTTTCTTAATGAAGTGTTTTTGCTTAAAGCGTTTATATCTTTTATTTCGTTGCAATCTATTAAATATATTTCTGTCGCGTCATTTGGAATTGATGATAATGACTTAATATTAACACCTAAAAACTTGCCATTACGTGCAATAGAAAATTCTCTATGTTCGCCAACAAGTTCTATATCTTTCAACCATGCAGTTTTGTCCAAAAATTCAAAAATACTATTAATATCTTTTTGAAAAACATCTTCTGATGTGCCAGATGTAGCGTTATATCTTATAAACTGCAGGTTTTTATACTGAGTAATATTACCTAGGCCTGTGAATTGCGGGCAATTATCTATTGTTATTTTTTCAACAGATGGATCAAGTAATTTTAGTGAAGTAATACCGCTTCCAACGTATTCATGTGTATCTTTATTATATTCATCGTGAATAGCTATACCTGATACTGACGATGTATCAAGTTTTGCAACGTAAATATATCTATACTTTGTTGTATCAATTGTGTCAACATCTTGTGAATACGACAAATTGTTATTCGATTCATAATCTTCTCTATCGCTCAGTAAAATTTCATAATCACTTGGAATTTTGATTGATTTAAATTTTCCGATGTCTGATATTAAATATCCTCGCGGTTTTAGCGTTTTGGAAGTTCCCTGATAATTAGTTTCTGTATATACTGTAACATCTGAAACATTTACACTTTCCTGTTCTGTATTGTCTGTTGCAACTTGGTTTGCATTCGTGTTTGTCTCATCGTCAATATTGGATGTTTTAATATTTTCAATAGTTTTTACCTTTTTATTATTAACATTTTGTTCATCAAAATCGGTAGTACTATTATCCGACGCGGTATTATTTGTTTTATCAGAACAATAACAATTCGCTAATGAATATATTGATAAAAGTACTAAGCATATAAAATTTACAGGCACGTGAAAATCTAATTAATATACATTATCACCTTATTCTAAAAAGCGAATATCTAAAAAAGAATTAATCGGTTAATTTTTATCACGCCGTCAAAATTTCAACACCATCCTCCGTAATAGCGATTGTGTGTTCAAATTGAGCAGACAAACTTTTGTCGACAGTTACAGCCGTCCATCCGTCTTTAAGAACTTTGCATTTATGCTTGCCTGCGTTAATCATTGGCTCAATGGTGAAAAACATTCCTGGTTTTATTTCTGCTCCAAAAGAGCCTGTATCATAATGAGCAACAAACGGTTCTCCATGAAAAAAATTACCTATACCGTGCCCACCATAGTCACGTACTATCGAGTAAGGCGTATTTGAAATATACTTCTGTATTGCGCGTCCAATATCATCTATGTGCCCACCAATTTTAACAGCATCTATTCCAACATACATTGCTTTTTTAGTTATCTCTACCAAGTCACGAGCAAGATGAGTACAATTACCTACTAAAAAAGTACGACTTGTATCTCCGTACCAACCATCTAAGATAACAGTAACGTCTATATTTATTATGTCTCCACTCCTTAATTTATATGCTCCAGGTATGCCATGACACACCACATCGTTTACCGATGTACAAACAGATTTTGGAAAACCGTTGTAATTCAATGGAGCAGGGGATGCATTATTACTTAATATAAAGTCATGACATAGAGTATTAAGTTCATTGGTTGATATACCTTCTTTTACATATGGTTCTATGAAGTCCAATACTAGTTTTGCAAGCTTTCCGGCGTTACGCATACCCTGAATAGCGTCCGTTCCAAATATAACTATTTCAGACAAATTCGTAATTAGTTTAATGTGTTGCTTATACGTAAATGTTAGCATTATCGGAACTATATTCTTTAATCAACATTTAACTTTGGTATATTAATTTGAAAACAATCAAAAAAGTCATTTATAATTATTTTGGGGATTGTTATGCAATATATACACGGTTTAATGAAACTAAAGGCTACTTATAATTTTCTCGTATTGTTATTCATATACGCTTTCAGTTGTGTGTGTGTTCGTGGAATCGAGGCCGTTTATGACACAAATCTTAACATGCTTGTCGTGTTCAACAATATGTGGACAGCAACAATTGAAACTGTATTTTTGTCCATTGTCGTAATTGCCTGCATTTGGGCTAATCGTTCTAAAGCCGATAACATGACGGCTTCGGGTCTTGTGACAGCCACACTTATTTTTAACACAATATGGTTTGTCGGCTTATTTCTTGTCGTTATGGGTAATTTGTCTGGAACTAGCGAATTTTTAACAGGAAGATCTGAATCATCTCCGTTTTTGTGTGGAATTGCTGTAAATGTTGTTGCTGTATTTTTATATTGTGCTAGTTTTTTTTCGGTTGAGAAGTATGGTACGGGAATTTTATACAAAACAATTGTGTCCGGTATAGCGATAACTTTTGACATAGTTAGCATGATTTTTTCAACATCATATATGCCAATAAACGTAATGCACGCCATATATAAAGACAAAGAACGCCATGATTTGCTTGTGAATATTGAACATGAAATAAAATCAAATCCTGACTTTAAACCAGATTTATCTACAGTATCAACGGAAAATTGTAGATTTTCTGAAGACAAAGAAATCATAGAACGTGCAATAAAAGAAGGTAATATTACTATTTCGGTTATTGATGATGTTCACATAAAATTGGGGTGGAAAAGACATATAGAACCAGCCGAACTTGATAAACTGCCTGCCAAAAAAAAGATTTTAGAAACCTTTTCCAGATGGTACAGTTGGGGATGTTTTTACAAACAAACAGAAAAAATTATTGAGATGTCGGAAAAAGTTAATCAACAGAAATTACACAAGTCTGCAGACAAAGAGACCAGTGAAAAAAAATAGTTTCTCAAAAAGCCTCATTGTTTTCTTTCACAATATGTAAACAGATTTGTTTTTATTAGTTAAATAAGCAAGTCAATAGAGAATATTCAATACCGGATTATTTAAAACGTTATACTAGTTGACTATATAAAAAATTTAAGAAGCTACGATACCTTTGAAAGAAATTAATGAGATAAAAGAAAATAAGACGACTCCAAATTGGAGAAAATATTATGCGAAAATGATCGTCATTTTTCTAAAAATACACTGTAGTTACATTCAGCAGAATTCGTTCCAAATTGGAGTTTTAAGTTTTGATATAAGTTCGAGATGTCTGCAACTTTCCTCTTTTGAAATAGCAGATAATGCACGTTTTGCAAGTTTCGTATGCAATTGTTTCACATAAGTGCTTGATACAACACTATCATTAATTTTTTCGATAAAAATATTTTTTTGAACTCGTTCAACAGACATTATGATATACACTTGCGCTAAAAGATCTGCGTCAATTAATGCGCCATGCTTACTTCTTACTGATGAATCGACAGCAAATTTTTTACAAAGAGCGTCTAGGGTGGCCGGAGAACCGGGGTACTTCCTCCGCGACATATCTAACGTGTCAACAACATTATCCATACTAAACTGAGGTGCATTTACAAGATTAAGCTCATAGTTAATAAAACCTATATCGAATTTTGCATTATGTATTATAAGACGGTCATTTTTTACAAAATCCAAAAAACCTACATATATGTCGGCAAATTTTCCGAATTGTTTAAGATATTCATATGTCAATCCAGTAATTCGCTCAGAATCAGGACTTAATTCTCGTTCGGGATTAATGTACACATGATATGTGTTACCTGTTATAGCTTTGTTAACTATTTCAACACAACCTATTTCAGTAATCCTATCTCCGTCGTCATATGAAAGTCCGGTCGTTTCTGTATCTAAAGCAATTTCTCTCATAACAAATCGCATCAGCAACTTATTACAGTCTAACACAGTGATACAATATCGTGCCGTTATTATAATTTAGCGTTTTTAGTAAATTTGAACAAAAAAACATTTGACCAAATATTTTTAAGCGCAAGATATTATATATAAAAAAATTGGAAGCGTTAAAAAAGATAATGTGTAACTAAAAATTAACTATTATGATTTATACATATAAACATGGGGAGTTGTAATTACATGTAATTAATACAACTTGACTGTTGCTATGTAATTACTTATTTAGATTTGGGAATAAAAATGAACAAAATTTTATTAAAATCTACTTTGTTAAAATCCTTGGTGTTTCTTTCAGTTATCGGATTAGGACAGGCAAGTTCATTAACAATTAGCGATGCAATAAATGTTGCTCCAGGAAATAGCCTGAAGTTAGAGGATGCAAATAGTTATACAGTTGCTAACACAATAACTGTATCAGGTAGTTCCGATCACTCATCTTCGCTTACAGCAACTAAACCAATCGTTATCGATAGAAATGGAATTTTACAACTTTCAGGAAGTGTAACAGCAACATTCGAAGATACTTTAACTCTCGATTCTAACTATGTGGCAGGTAGCGGAATATTACGCATAACATCAGCGCAATCACAAATTCCAAACGTTATTGTAAAAGGTAAGCTTGCTTTATGTAGCAGTGCTTCTATTGAGACTGACGCAAACACACAAATAGATATATATAAAAAAGATGGAGAGCAACGTGCGCTATTTGATATGGCGATTTTTTCGCTCTATTCAAGAGGAAATATTTCCGGCATTATTGATGGCCATGGTGAAACATTTATGGAGTACTATAATCTAAGGCTTAGTGCAGATGCCGGACTTCATCCAAATGAGCTACCAACTCTTGATTATTTGGTAAATATTGTAAACGATCCGAATACAGAGTATTACGAAGATGAAGATACTCCTGAAACACTTAAAGCTGATGTTGTAAATACATTGAGAGGGCGCATAAAGAGTTTTTTTGACACAAGGTATAATACCAGTACTATAAAAAATATGAAGATACAAGATTATTTAATAGACAAAGGAACAAGTAGTGTTTCTGTTTTTGACACTAATAAAGTTAAGTGTGAAATGACAGGTGGTTCAACAGTAATTGCATCTGACACTGATACTAAAAATGTAGTAGATAGAAATGGATTAACTCTTATACGAGCAGACGGAACAAAAGTGTTTGACTTTTATACAGCATTTAATACGCAAGGAGAAAACAGTTCAATACCAAATACAGCTGGAAACTCATTTGTACAATGGGTTAGTACCATGCAAATACCACTGTCAAACGAAACATCAAATAATACTGATTTTGAATTTAAAACAAATCTTGCTCCATCTGAAGAATATAAAAATGATTTATATATAACAAATGGAGTTCAAAACGTTGAAACAGTAAAATTTACAGGAGATAATAGTGCTTTTACAAATAAAGTTGTACTAAATGGAACATTACATAATATTGTATTTGGTCGCCAAAACGGATATGTCCCTATAGACGCAACTAATATTCCAAACGACTTATCATTATCAATACCAGATGGGGCAGATATGGTTGATAGTAATAATAATATAACTGATGCTCCAATCGTACGGGAAGGTCAAAAAGTAACATTCTCAACAGGAAATTATAACCGCATTAATTTTACTTCATCTGATTCAACCGAGAGAGTTTACGATTTTGATGACTTTAATATTGGTACAAATGCAATGATATTTATTGGCGATAACAACCATCAAGGTATAACATTGATTGTTTAAAATTGTATTTTACACACTGCTTGATGTTTTAGGCTATAGGAGTATTCTATATCCTAAAACATTTATATATAACATATGTATTAAATTAATTATGTATGCAAATTTATTGCATTAATATTTTACTAAATTTTCGTAGTCTCTGGTATAAAATTAATATATTTAGTAAACATAATTGGTATATGATTTAATATATATGTTTATTTTTAATTAAGCTTTTTTGATACACAATATTTAATATATACATTTAATGTATTGTATCTTCCTTACAATGTGTTTAACATATTGCATTATTTTCATAATTTTGTATATATTTCAAAAAATGGAATTCTCCTTTTCCCTCCCACTTTCTCCTTCAGATATCAATATTAATACTTGTTTTAAATTAAAATTATAAAAATTTCGCTACGAATTTATGTTTAATGTTGTATTTTAAGAAATATTTTTAATAAACGGTATTAGAATAATCTTAGTATATCCAACTTCATCGATTTCGCAAAAATATAGGACTTGAAAAAGAAAATCTCATTAACTATTACATAAAAATAACTTATATCTAATTGCAAACACTAAATGTAAATAATTGTGGTGGAGCTGAGGGGGCTCGAACCCCTGACCCCCACGATGCCATCGTGGTGCTCTCCCAGCTGAGCTACAACCCCTAAAAGACACGCATAGGATACAATGTAGCAAAATTATGTGCAAGTGAGCTAATCAAAATTATATGGATCGACGTCGATTTTTATAGATATATTAAAAGGTCGTTTATATACTCTTAATATTTCTTTAATTTGTTTTTGAATACTAGTTTGCGATACAATCAAAATATTGTAACGATATTTATAATTCAATTTATGTAAATTTGGTGTGACAACACCAATTATCGAGACATTTGACTCTAAAGCATTTTGTAACACTTGAGTTAAGTCATGAGCACATTTTATGGCTTTAAAATCATTTGTTGAAGAAATAGTGATATTCATGATGTGCCAATATGGAGGCATACCAGCTAGTTTACGGTTATTAAGTTCATTTTTATAAAACTCAAGTGGATTATTAATCATTGCAAGTAACGATTCGTTAGGGTTATACGTTTGTATTATTACTTCTGATTGAAAATTCCCAGTACGTCCGGCACGTCCCGTTACTTGTGATAATAATTGAAATGTGTTTTCAACTGCTCTGAAATTTTCTGTATATAACATGTAATCAAGATTTACTATTACAACAAGATTTAATGAATTAAAGTTATGCCCCTTTGCTAAAATTTGAGTGCCGATTACTATATCAACTTCGTGTTCTGTTATTTTCCTAATCACTTCGTCAATCTTGGCATGAGTGTTCATATTATCGCTTGAACACATCATTATGTTGGAATTTTCAAACAGTTTTTGGCATTCCGCATAAACTTTTTCAATGCCTATACCAAAATTTACCAAATATTCGTTATGACATTTTTGACATTGTTTAATATTTGGAATTGTATATCCGCAACGATGGCAATCAAGGGTTGAATTAGTTGCGTGATAGCAAAGCCATGTATCGCATGCAGGGCACATTACTTTCCATCCACATCGAGTGCATAAACGTTTAGTTGAATATCCTCTACGATTTACAAATATTAAAATCTGTTGCTTATTGTTTAAATAATATTTTATTTTATCTATTGTTTCAATGCTGAAAATTGCATTTTTTTTTACAAGACGCATATCAACAATTTTTATATTTGGCAGTTCTGCCCCCGCATAATATCTTGATGTTAACTGTATATATTGATATTTTTTATCAATTACATTCTTATAGCTTTCAATTGACGGAGTGGCAGAAGAAAGAACTATTGGAATATTGAGAAGAAAAGCTAAATATACCGCCATGTCACGAGCGTTATATATTTGATTATCATTTTGTTTAAATGTAAGATCGTGTTCTTCGTCCACAACGATCAACTTCAAATTTGAAAACGGTATAAACAAAGCTGATCTTGCTCCTACAACAACAACAGGCTGACCCAATATAGCTTTTTTCCAAATGCATATTTTTTTTCCAGGACTAATTGAGTTATGCCATATAAAAACTTCACGTCCGCAACGTTGGGCAATACTTTTTGCCATAGCATTTGACAAAGCTATTTCAGGCACGAGGATTAGTATCTGATCATTACTTAATTGTTTGGCCAGTTCTAAAAAAACCTCTGTTTTCCCTGAACCTGTAACTCCGTGTAACAAATAAGTAGAAAACTTTCCTAGCTTTATTTGATCAACAGCCTTTTTTTGTTCTGCGTTTAGCTCAACTTTTGTAATCATTTCTGCTTTTATACCGTCATGTTGTTTAGATTGTTTGGATAGTGCTTTTAAACCAAAGGGGCAAAGTAATTTTAATGCAGAACTTATAGGAATTAAGTTGTATTTAGATACAAATTTTATAAAATTTAAATATGTTTTGCTTATTGTATAAGGCAGTATTTCAGAAATATTTTTTATATCTCCAGAATAATCACTTTCTTCTGTATTACCGAAAACAATCCCGACGGTTTTTTTGTTATTAAAATCAACAGAAACAAGATGCCCCGGTTGGAGTTTTTCCATTGTGAAATAGGTACATAAAAAATCTATTCCTTGCCTAATAACTCCCACCGAGCAGTACATTAAAACTTAACACCTACAGTGTTACATCCGCAATCAACATGCACAATTTCGCCTGTAATTCCAGAGGCAAAATCACTGAGTAAAAAAGCACACGCTTTTCCGATGTCCTCCCTAGTTACGTTACGGCATAACGGCGATCTATTTTGTTCATATTCAAGAATTTTTGAAAAACTGCCAACTCCGGAAGATGCAAGCGTTTTTATAGGCCCTGCCGATATTGCATTTACCCTTATATTAAATTCCCCAAGATCAGAAGCTAAATATCTTACACTAGCTTCCAACGCCGCTTTTATAACGCCCATGACATTATAATTCGGTACTACCTTTTCGGCTCCATAGTATGAAAGAGTTAATATACTTCCTCCATTTGGCATTACATCCTTTGCATATTTGCAAACCTCAGTAAATGAATAGCATGATATATTAATTGCATTTAAAAAGTTTTCACGCGATGTATCAAAATATTTTCCCTGTAACTCTTTTCTATCTGAAAAAGCTATCGAATGTACAACAAAATCAATCGAACCATATAAATTGCCAATTTTTTGAAACAATTCAGGCACCGCACCAGGTTGTGAAACGTCGCATGTAAAAATATCGCAATCTTTAAAGATTTCAATATCTGTGATTTTTTGTCTAAAACGTTCGTTTTGTGCGGTAAATATCAATTCATAACAACAGGTATTTAAAGCTGAAGCAATACCGTACGCTATTGAGTATTCATTTGCCATTCCCATTATAAGCCCGCGTTTATTTTTGACTAACTGTTTTTGCATAATATGTTTTCATTCTAACCATTGTAGAAATAATAACATTTTGCGCACCAAGGCGATTTATAAAAAATAATTGTGTGACTTTTTAATATTGCACAGAACACGCGACATAAATAAAAACAGAACAATTCAATAACAGAAGAGAGGAATTATTATTACAAATCAGTAGTTTAGAAAAAAAGTATGCAGTACCTGATAATTTAGGAGTGAACTTTTACGAAGATTTCCGTCAAAAGACAGCAACTGACTGGGCATATCAAACGCAGTATCAACAAACAGAAAGATTAAAAGGTTTAAAAGATAAAAAAAGTTTATACCCTGAAAGGTGAATTTTTATGCATGGCAAATCGGGTGACGGAAACTCATCCGCTCGCCCTACAAATGGGTGATATTAAAGACATTGAGGACTATAAACAGAAGATTGAAAAGCAACAAAAACTACGAAAGAAAACAATTAAGGCAGTTCGGGAGCATTTCAATTT
>CADBOF010000031.1 GCA_902796345.1 uncultured Pseudomonadota bacterium | reverse complement strand
GCAAAAAAAGCTATAGAAAATAAAAATAATAAATGGAGCTCTTCTATAGAAAACTTGAAGAAAATTTTCGAAAGAGCTATGAATGATAGGGATATAGATGATATTTACAGTAAAGACGCATACAATAATGTTATTAAATGTTATGAAAATAGAATAAAAGGTTTGATAGAGAACAACCATAGCAAGATAAATAATAATAATGAAAAAGATATATTTGGTTTAATAAATGGTTATAATGTTTATAAAACTATTTATTCCAAATTAACAGATCGGTATAGTTCTTGGACAGAATACACTCTTTGTAAAAAGATATTTTCTATAGCTTCAGATATTCCACAAATTCATTTAGGAGAAGGTGTATATCTGTCAAAATATTTAAAACAACTATTTGGTGAAAACGGTAAATATTCGTCATACAAAATAGATAACAAATTTAAAAAATATATCTCCGAAAAAGATTTTAAGAAAAAAGATGCTTGGGAACTTAGATTTTTCAGTTTTTTAAAACACGATTGGGATTGTTATTTAACTCAATTCGGCGTTATTTGTGATGTTAGAAAGAAAAACAAAGATGAAAACAAACAAGAGTCACAAAACAGTAGGAACGAAGACGATGACGACAATTCAAGTGATAATTCAAGTGATTATGACGATGACGACAATTCAAGTGATAATTCAAGTGATTATGACGAATTGGATCAAGATGAAAACCGGATTAAATCTATTGTATCGCAAATCCACACATGTGTTGATGTAACTCAAGCAAATGAGGTTAATGCGTCAGTGCTACGTCTTATTAATACAATGAGAAAAAAAGGTTTCAGCGTGAAAACAACATGCGTCGCAGATAAAAGATTCCTTCGTGACGATTGTTTCAAATATGCTATAGATTTTTATAAAGATGACTATAAAATAGCAACGTTTGCTTTCGACACTGAAGTTCCATCTGCCAACCAGCTCTACAGGTGGTCAGGAAGCGAAAAGTTGGTTGAAGATGAACAAAAATTAGCAAACCTTGAGATTGGGGAGGAACACAACACGTTAAAAAGAGATTGTGTTCAACGGAAAAAAGTCGCGAGGGAATTTTACAAAACTCTTCTAGGGATTGATGACGACGAGCAAAACAATAAACAATCGCTAATAGTTCTTGACAATAAAGATTTAGAATCGAAGAACAAGTTGCAAAGATGGCTTGAAGAATTAATTGACTATCCGGAAGGAAGAATGCTTGCGTACTCAATATTTTTAAACCAATCAGAAACATTAAGTATGAGTAAAGAAATATCTAATGAAATATTGAAGCATTTTGTTTCGTTTTCAAAAACAGATTTAAGTTCGTTCGATTCAAGTGTATTCGACAAATCCAAGATTATATATAAAAATTATGAACCGTTAAAAATAAAGATGGATCAAGAAAAAGATTACAATGTTTTCGATGATGCAGACAAAACACTTATAATAGGAAAAAGAAATAATCGATTGATAGATGCTAAACAAGATGATGAAAATACTTTTTACGTAACAAATCTTTTTTGTGAATTAATTCACTATTTAACAATGTTCGGAAAAAATGCAAAACAATACTCTACCGAGAGTAAAAAACGTTATAAAAAATTTAAAACAATTAATGACGACCAAGATTTGATTTATCGATATTGGCTAGATTTCTATATTAGCAGTAGACGTGGATTTAATGAAGGCTTTACGAAAAATGATGTGTGTTTGTTGATTAATGATTTCTTTAAATATGTTGATTATGGTTTCGGATCGATGGATAAAGTGCGACAAATATCTTGGAACGATCTAGGTAAGCAATATTATGGAAATGGGTTGTGCGAAAACTTATTAAGAAAAAGGCTTGGTAAACCGTTCAGGGTTAAAAGCGATGAATATCTGCATTATTCAGATAAGAATGCTCCGCAATGGGGTAATTGTCCAAAGTACGATGATTTTTTGGATCAATACTACAGTAATTTACAAAAAAGATATTCTGGAAGAAATCACATTATAAAAAATAACGTTGATTATTTGACGGCGGGGAAAAATGTACCCGCGGTTGAAATTAAAAAAGATGAAATCTTGTTTAATGTTCCTGGTGGTTCGTTTTCAATAAAGCCTGCGGAAGGTCTGCCACAGCATAAAACTTTATTAAACTTAGTTGATATGTCCGAATTTGAATTAGAGGAATATTTTAAAGGAAACATTGATCTTAACCCCAATTACTTCGGATTGTTTTTAGCTTACGATGTTATCGATGAATATTTTAACAATAATGCAGGCAAACCGATTGGCGAAGGACATTTTTTACAACTTCTCGAAAAGATATTAGAAGGCATTCCTAATATAAATATGTACGTTTCTAATTTTTTTAAACTTGACGATCCGAAAAGTGCTATATATATGCCAAAAATTGTTGCAAATTTTGTTATAAAAAATCGTAAAACGACAGCGGATAACAAAAAATAAAATCAACATAGAACAATAGTTGATCATCGTTCGGGCTGATACAAACAAGTGTTACAAATCTGTGATACCATCAGCCCGTATGAATATAAATAATTGTTTTTTATGTCCGCATTAAAAGTAAAAAGAAGTGAAAAATTTTCAGAATGGTACCAGGAACTGGTTTTAAAAGCTGATTTGGCAGAAAACTCTGATGTGCGAGGTTGTATGGTTATAAAACCATACGGCTATGCTATTTGGGAGCGAATGCAAAGGATTTTAGACAATAAATTTAAAGAACTAGGACATTTGAATGCATATTTTCCTTTATTTATACCAATAGATTTGTTTGAAAAGGAAACCGAACATGTAGCTGGATTTGCTAAAGAAATGGCGATAGTTACGCATCATAAACTTGAAAAAATTGGCGGTAAGCTCGTTCCTTCAGGAAAATTAGAAACACCATTAGCAGTTAGGCCTACATCAGAAATGATTATAGGAAAAGCGTATTCCAGATGGGTTAAATCGTATCGCGATTTACCAATAATGATCAATCAGTGGGCAAACGTTGTTCGTTGGGAAATGCGTACCAGATTGTTTTTAAGAACTTCTGAATTTTTATGGCAAGAGGGACATACAGCACATGCAACAGAAGAAGAAGCAATTGCTGAAACCAAAAAAATGCATGAGGTTTATAGATGGTTTATAAAAGACGTTTTGAAAATGTATGCAATTCCGGGCAGAAAACCAGATTATGATAGGTTTGCTGGAGCTATTGAAACGTATACAGTTGAGTCAATAATGCAAGATTGTAAAGCATTGCAATCTGCGACAAGTCATTATTTAGGACAAAATTTTGCAAAAGCGACAAATATACAATTTCAAAATAAGGACGGAAAACAGCAATATGCATACACAACATCATGGGGAGCTTCTACGAGGCTAATAGGTGGGCTTATAATGTCTCACGGCGATGACGATGGGCTAAATTTGCCATCAGAAATTGCACCTTATCATGTTGTAATAATTCCATTGCTTCGAACTCAAGCATCAACTGAAACATTGGAGTATTGTGAAGAACTGCTTAATAGATTACAAACTAAATGTCGCGTATTAGTCGATACAAGGGACGACACTCCTCAAAACAAAAAATGGAATTGGATACGAAAGGGCGTTCCTTTCATATGCGAAATAGGTCAAAGAGAAGTAAAAAATAAAAACGTATTTTTTACAAAGAGGGCAGATAACCTATCAAAAGAAACAGTATCAGCTGACGAATTTATAAATAAAGTCAATGAATTGATAAGTGTACATGATGATATTTTAACAAAAAAGATAACAGACGCTTGTAATAGTATGATTGTTACAAACATTAAATCTTATGATGAAATGGAAGAATTTTTTAAAAGTAACACGGGCTTTGTCAAAGCGAAATGGGCAGGCTTGCCTAATGATTTAAATAAGCTTGAAGACCTGTCTGTGTCTATACGGTGTATTCCAAGTGAACAAAGCGGAACTTTAGGAAAGTGTTTTTTAACTGGTACTGAAACGATGCAAGACGTGATAATTTCTAAGAGTTACTAACTCGGCGTGTTACAATGCTATTGGTGTGTACTCGTAGCTCAATTGGACAGAGCGTTGCCCTCCGGAGGCAAAGGTTGTTGGTTCGAATCCAATCGAGTGCACCAGCTTTTCATAATTGGTTTAATTTTGTGTAATAATTATCTACGGATAAAAATCGCAGAAAACTCATCATGTTTCCTAATAATTCAGAGAAGATTGATGATTCGTTCGATCATTCTCCAAGCAAACAAGTAAAATCATTTCAAGACATAATGTTTGGACTACAGAAGTATTGGTCTGATTATGGTTGTGTAATAATGCAACCTTACGATACAGAAGTAGGAGCTGGCACATCTCACTACGTAACAACATTAAAGGCACTTGGAGATGACTATTGGAATGTTGCGTTTGTTCAGCCGTGTAGACGTCCAAAAGATGGCAGATATGCTGAAAACCCTAATAGAACACAATATTATTTTCAATATCAGGTAATTTTGAAGCCCGCTCCCGTTAATCCTCAAGAATTATATTTAAAAAGCTTAGAATCGATAGGTTTCGATCTAAGCGACCATGAAATTAGATTTGTCGAAGACGACTGGGAAAATCCATCATTAGGAGCAGCAGGTGTTGGTTGGGAAATATGGTGCGATGGAATGGAAATAACGCAGTATACATACTTTCAGCAAGTTGGAGGCATTCAATGTTCTGTACCACCTGTCGAAATTACTTATGGATTAGAGCGTATAGCGACATTTATACAAAATGTTGAAACTCACTTTGATATAAATTGGAACGGACGTACTGATGAACGTAAGCTTACTTATGGAGATGTTTTAAAGCGTTTCGAGCGAGAGTTTTCTTGTTATAACTTTGACGTAGCATCAGTTGATATTTTGCTAAATCATTTCAATGATTATGAAAAAGAATGTAACAAACTGCTTGCCCATAATTTAGTGATGCCTGCATATGAACAGTGTGTTAAAGCCAATCACTGTTTTAATTTATTAGATGCAAGAGGAGTTATATCGGTTACCGAGCGTGCTGGATATATAGCTCGCGTACGCGCATTAGCAAAAGCTTGCTGTTCTGCATGGTTGAAATCGTTACAAGAAGGAGAGACTGATCATGAATAAAGAGCTGTTAATAGAATTTTTTACTGAAGATATTCCTGCAAGATTGCATAAAAACGCAATTGTTGACGCAAGAGAATTGTTTTTAAAAATTTTATGTAAGTATAACATCGAGTATGAAAACGTAGAAGCGTTCGTTTCTCCAAGGAGATTAGCGTTACTTGTAACTGATCTTGCAGACAATACACGTCCAGTATCTGAAACAAAAAGAGGTCCAAAAATTGGAGCTAACGAACAAGTATTAAATGGATTTTTAAATTCAAATAATAAAACAAAAGAAAATTTAGAAGAACGTGATGGATACTACTACCTAAATATTGAAATCCCAGGACAAAATATAACATCGCTTTTTGCTGACATTATTGAGGAATTTATAACTCGTATGCCATGGCAAAAATCAATGCACTGGTATTTAGAAAAAGACAAAACTTTGAGTTCTTATTGGATAAGACCAATAAGATCTGTTATGTGCATATACGGCGAAAAACCTATTGAAGTTTACATAAAATCTTTAGGTGTTACAACAGGAAATACAACATATGGACATAGATTTTTATCTAATGGGAAAATATGTATAAAAAATTTCACTGATTACGAAGCACAATTAACTGAAAATAAAGTAATATTGAATTTTGATAAAAAGAAAACATATATAGAAAGCGAACTATCTCAACAGTCAGCGTCAATGGGATTAGTTGTAAAAAGTGATGAACGTTTGTTAAACGAAGTTGCGGGACTTGTTGAATATCCTTTTATTTATATAGGAAATATAAATGAAAAATTCATGTCTTTGCCGATGGAAGTATTATCAACGTCAATGCGAGTACATCAGAAGTATTTCACACTTACATACCCTGACAGTAATATAGCACCGTTTTTTGCAACAGTTACTAATGTACCTATTACAGAAACAATGAAAAAAGGATTTGAACGGGTACTACGGGCACGGCTTAGTGATGCGATGTTTTTTTATAAGGAAGACACAGATGTAACTTTAGAAGCATATGCAAACCGTTTGTCAAATGTTGTGTTTCATGAAAAATTAGGCACAATGGCTCAAAAGATTGACAGGATGATGTCAATAGCTAACTCTCCAGAAGAGCATCGAGTTATTGCTTTATGTAAAGCAGACCTCGTTTCTCAGATGGTAGGAGAGTTCCCGGAGCTTCAAGGAATTATGGGTAGAATTTACGCATCTGAACAAGGTGAGGTTTCGGAAGTTTGCGAAGCTATCAGCGATCACTATAAACCAGCAGGAGCGGGAGATAATCTTCCAAAAACATTTTTAGGTTCCAGAGTTTCTTTTTTCGATAAGTTAGATACGTTAGTCGGTTTTTTGGGTGTCGGTATAAAACCTACTGGTTCAAAAGATCCTTTTGCATTAAGACGGGCTGCTGTTAGTATAATAAGACTTATTTTTAATTTACCTCACGATATACTAGAAGACGAATTTACTTGGTATATCGAAACGTTAATCACCGCGTATGCCGATCAAGGAATAGCGTTATCGTCATCAGTTAAGGAGTACGTAATAACTTTCTTGAAAGATCGGTTAATAGTTTATTTATCAGAAACGTGTCCTGTTGATTTCGATTTATGTCAGAAAATCGTAGATAAATGCGATTTTTCAAACAATGAGTTTAAAAATATAAAAAACGAAGTAATTAAAGTTGATAAATTAAATAAACAACCAAATTTTGACGTAATCAAAAGTGCATATAAACGTGTCACTGGTATTCTCAACAATTTTGTTCTATCGTCCGAAAATTTCAAATATAGTGGTAATAATGAATACATGAAAAAACTTTATGATAAATTAATCACACCTGATGTAAATTTTGAAAATATTGTCAATATAAGTAATTTAGTTTTAGATGCGTGCGACAATGTGTTGATCAACGACGCTGATGATAATATAAGAAACCAGAATTTTACACTATTAAAACTGTATATAAATTTAGTGGAAAATGTTTTTCCAACTTCGTTACTGACGTTATAATTACAAAACAGCGTTCGCACAATCGCTGTTTTTGTTTTAATGTATCAAGAAAAACTGTTAAGCATTATTTACTATGCGAACGTGTTGTAGTAACTTTTTAACAAAATCAACATTGATTTCATTGCTAATGAATTGAACTATATTGCTGATTTTAGATATGCCTAAACCCCGCATTTTACGAAACTGTTCTTCAGATGCGTTCATGAAAACGTCAATTGATTTAAATTCATTTGCCAAATTTTCAGCTAAACCATTACCTATTTCAGGTATTCCTAAAGCGTTTATAAACTTATGTAAAGTTATTGTTCGACTTTGTTCAATTGAAGTAAGTAAGTTCTGAACGGACAAATCTCCCCAGCCTGCTTTTTTTTGTAGTCCAAAATCAATATATGATGTTTTTAAATTAAATAAATCAATTGGAGTTCGAACAAGCCCAAGATTATATAAATCTTTTACTTGTTTTTTACCTAAGCCTTTAATATCAAAACACGGCTTTGATGCAAAATAAGTTATATATGCTAGCACTTGTGCAGAACATTCATACTTATTAGGACAAAATATATCGACGTAATTGTTAGGTTTTATTAGAATTGACCCACATGATGGACAGTTTATTGGTGAATCTATTATTATTGGTTCTGAAGATTTTTTTAAAACATCTACAATTTTAGGAATAACATCTCCAGAACGCTCTAGTGAAATAGTATCTCCAAGACTAAGCTTTTTATCATTAATTTCATTAAAGTTATGTAAAGTTGCTCTAGAAACAATAGAACCTGCAATTTGCACTGGCTCTAAAATAGCCACAGGAGTAATTTTACCTGTACGACCAACATTTACTTCAATATCTACCAATTTAGTTGCAACATGTTCTGCCGGAAATTTGTAAGCGACAGAGTGCCGTGGATTACGTCCAGCAAAACCTAACTGTTCTTGCAATGATAAATTATTGATTTTCAATACAACACCATCTATTGCATAGTCAAGATCTTGTCTTATTTTTTGTATTTTTAAACAATAATTTTGGAATTCATTAATCGTATTACAATGTTCGAAACAACATACAGGAAAGCCAAGTGCTTCTAACTTGGTTAAAACTTCAATTTGTGTTTTTATTTCAATCCCTGACAAATAATACGCAAAAAACCTCAAATTTCTTTTTGCTGTTATTTGTTCATCTAGTTGTCTTAAAGACCCGGCAGCGGCATTTCTTGGATTTACAAAACTTTGTTCTTTGTTATCCTTTCGTTCTTCATTAAGTTCGTTAAAAGTCGTTATTGGCATGTAAACCTCTCCACGCACTTCGATGTCCTCGGATATTGATATTTCATGTGGAATGTTTACAACTTGCATTGCATTTTTTGTTACATCCTCTCCAATGTATCCGTTTCCTCTAGTGCTGGCTTTAATAAGTTGCCCGTTACTGTATATTAAAGATACGGATAATCCATCTATTTTTTGTTCACAACAGTAATCCAATTCTTCTTTTTTGATATTTGCATACTTACAAGCTTTTGTTACAAACTTATCAAGATCTTCAAAACTAAACGCATTCTCGAGAGATAACATTGGTGTCTTATGCTCAACAGGATTAAATTTACTGCCAATCGGAGCTCCAATTTTTACGCTTGGGGAATTGCTTGTTCTTAATATTGGATACAGTTCTTCCAAAAATAAAAGACGTTGTCTTAATTTATCGTATTCAGCATCGGAAATTTCAGATGTATCCTTGTTGTAATACAAATAATCATATTTTCGTATTAGTTTAACAAGCTTTGTGTATTCATCATTTGCCTCAAGTAATCCAGGTCTCGAAAACATAATTGTTTTTTAAAAAAAAGGAAGCGAAAGCTTCCTTTTATGCAACATTTGTAGCACGTTTTAATTTTTCAGCATTCTTCCATTGTCTTATAACACTGCCTGTACCAGCTGGTATTGGACGACCTGTTATTACATTTTCCTTCAACCCCTCAAGTAGATCTGTTTTCCCATATAACGCAGCATCTGTAAGCACCCGTGTTGTTTCTTGGAACGATGCAGCAGAAATAAATGACTCAGTATGAAGTGCGGCTCGAGTGATACCCTCGAGTATTCGAACCGTTCGAATTGGTCTTTGCCCATTTGATAATAACGTAGCATTTTCTTTTTCCAACTCAGACCAATCTATTTCATCCCCTAAAATATACATAGAATCTCCAGGATCTACGATTTCTCGTTTACGTAACATTTGTCTCAAAATAACTTCAATATGTTTATCGTTAACAGCAACGCCTTGTAATCTATAAACTTTTTGAACTTCATCAACGAAATACTTAGCTAAGAATTCAACCCCCATTATTCTAAGTACATCCTGTAAAACGACATTGCCATCTACAAGAATTTCTCCTTTTTTAACAATGTCTCCATCATGAACAACGATTGGCTTACTTTTTGATATAAGATATTCCTTAAATACATTTTCATCAGATTCTGAGACAATTTTGATCCGTTTTTTTGATTTATAATCTTTACCAATTTCAACATATCCGTCAATGTCTGAAATTATAGCCGGGTTTCTTGGTTCTCGTGCTTCGAATAATTCAGATACACGAGGCAAACCTCCAGTAATATCTTTTGTTTTTGTTACATCTTTAGGAAGCTTAGCAATAACGTCTCCGGCTTTTATACAACTACCTTCACTTATATTTATAAAAGCCCCTATCGGCAAATAATATTTAGCCTCAGTTTTATTTGAAGATATTATTATTTTTCCGTTTTCATCAACAATAACAATATGTGGCTTAAATTCTGAAGACCTATTTACAGATTTCCAGTCGACAACGGTTTTACTCGATATTCCGGTTACTTCATCGGTTACTTCCTTAATAGATACTCCATCAATTAAGTCCTCATATTTAACAAAGCCATTAACTTCACACACGATCGGTGTCGTATAAGGATCCCATTCTGCAATGACTGTTCCAGATTTAACGAAATCTCCAGCTTTTACCCGAAGTATGGCACCATATGGAATTTTATATGAAAGACGTTCGCGTCCGTTTTTGTCTACCAATGCTATTTCTGACTTTTTCGAAAGGACAATGTTCTCTCCGGTGGAGTTTACCGCAATTGACATATTTTTAAATGAAACGTGAGCATTCATTGACGCCTCAATTCCTGACTGTTCCGAATTCTTCTGAGCAGTTCCTCCTATGTGGAAAGTTCTCATTGTAAGTTGAGTTCCTGGCTCACCTATTGATTGAGCTGCAATAACTCCTATTGCTTCGCCTATACTTACTGGTTCTCCCCGAGCTAAATCTCGTCCGTAACACTTAACACATATTCCGTTTTTTGTTTCGCAAGTTACAGCACTTCGTACGTAAACTTCATCAATACCGGCATTAATAATATCCTGAACTTTATACTCGTCAATAAATCCGTTCCGTGGCAAAATCAGTGTACCGTTCATCGGATTGACTATATCAGATGCCGCATAACGTCCCAAAATTCTCTCTTTTAAAGAGATAATTGCATTTGCTCCATCATAAATTGGCTTCATCATTACACCTTGGCTTGTTTTGCAATCATCTTCTATAACGACGCAATCATTTGCGACATCAACAAGTCTTCGAGTAAGATAACCTGAATTTGCTGTTTTTAATGCGGTGTCTGTAAGACCTTTACGACTTCCGTGTGTAGACGTGAAATACTCGAGAACAGATAATCCTTCTTTGAAGCTAGAAATAATCGGCGTTTCAATAATTTCACCAGTAGGCTTTGCCATAAGACCTCTCATACCAGACGACTGCCTCAATTGAGCCATAGAACCTCTAGCTTTCGAATGCATCATCATATATACAGAATTCGGCTGTTTTCCAGGTTCAACTTTTGAAACTTCTTTCATAAGTGCGTCAGATACTTTGTCTCCGCACTTACTCCATGCATCAATTACTTTATTGTATTTCTCTCCTTGAGTTATAAACCCATCTAGATACTGCTGTTCGTATTCGTTAACTAAAGCTTCGGTTTCTGAGATCAACGTTTTTTTCTCTTTTGGAATTATCAAATCATCTTTGCCATACGATATTCCGGACAGTGTCATGTACTTGAAGCCCATTTCCATTATCTTGTCTGCAAATATTGCTGTTTCTTTCTGCCCGCAAAAAAAGTATATTGCATCAATAAGAGCTGAAATTTCTGTTGATGTTTGAAGTTTATTTGCTAACTCAAATGGTAAGTTTTTGTTGTGAGGAAATATTTGATAAAAAATAACCCTGCCAGGCGTTGTCTCAACAGTTTTATAATCGGCAAAACCTTTGTCGTCGTAATAAGGAACTCTTGTTTTTATTTTTGTTTGATATGTAATCAACTTTTCCTGAAGAGCATAATATATTTCATTTAAATCTGAATAATAATGACCTTCATTAGGTAATCCAGAAAGTTCTAAAGTAAGCCAATACACGCCAAGAACCATATCTTTTGACGGAACAACTATAGGTTTGCCACTTGCCGGACTTAATATATTATTTGTCGAAAGCATTAATATTCTTGCCTCGAGTTGTGCTTCTATTGACAGCGGAACGTGAACAGCCATTTGATCACCATCAAAGTCAGCATTAAATGCCGCGCATACAAGCGGATGCAGTTTTATCGACTTTCCCTCAGTTAATATCGGCTCGAATGCTTGTATACTAAGTCTGTGCAACGTCGGGGCGCGATTTAGTAATACTGGATGTTCCCTTATTACTTCTTCCAAAATATCCCAAACTTCAGATTTTCCTTGTTCAACGATTCTCTGTGACGCTTTAAGATTTCCAGAAAAACCGTATTTTTCTAGTTTTGCAAAAACAAAAGGTTTAAACAACTCTAAAGCCATCGCTTTAGGCAAACCGCACTGATGCAATTTTAATTCTGGACCTACAGTAATAACCGAACGCCCAGAATAGTCAACACGTTTACCAAGCAGGTTTTGCCTAAATCGACCTTGTTTTCCTTTTAACATTTCTGACAACGATTTTAATGGTCTCTTACCAGGACCAGTAACCGCTTTATTTCCGCGACGTTTATTATCAAATAAAGCGTCAACAGCTTCTTGCAACATCCTTTTTTCATTTCGAATAACAACATCTGGAGTTATTGAATGCCCTAGCAAACGCTTAAGCCTATTATTCCTATTAATAATTCTCCTGTACAAATCATTCAAGTCGCTCGTAGCAAAACGCCCGCCTTCTAACGCAACAAGTGGTCTCAAATCAGGAGGAATTACAGGAAGCACTGTTAATATCATGTTTTCAGGAGCCGTTCCTGACGTTTTGAAAGCTTTTAATAATTTGAGACGCCTTACAAGTTTCTTCTTTTTTAAATCCAAAGTACAAGTTGGTAGTTCTTCTGTTATTTTTAAAATTTCTTTGTCTAAATCTAAATCTTCGAGCATTGTTCTAACAGCATCAGCCCCAATTCCCACCTTAAAACACTCAATCTCGTGTTCTTGTAGTGTGGCTAGTATGTCGTTATACTCTTGTTCGGATATCGTATCGTACTTTTTATAGTTCGTCATTCCTGGATCTAGAATTACGTACTTTTCAAAATACAAAATTTTCTCAAGTTCTTTAACGCCACGATCTAAAACTATCGAAATATGACTTGGAATTGATTTTAAAAACCATACATGAGCAACTGGTGCCGCAAGCTCTATATGCCCCATGCGTTCACGACGAACACGACTTACGTTAACTTCGACTCCGCATTTTTCGCATATAACACCTTTGTATTTCATGCGTTTGTATTTTCCGCATCCACACTCATAATCCTTTACTGGACCGAAGATTCTAGCACAAAATAGACCATCTCGCTCGGGCTTAAATGTCCTATAATTTATTGTTTCGGGTTTTTTTACTTCGCCAAAAGACCACGAACGTATGTCTTCAGGGCTTGCTATCGAAATCCTTATTGAATCAAAATTTTTAATTATTCCAAAACTATCATTTTTTAAACTTTGCATATCTTTTACTCCTGTAATAAACCAAACTTACGCATAACAGATTTTTGTTTTAAATCCGTATCATCTGATTTGTCATAATCATTATCGCCCTCTGAATTTTCGTCACAACAATCTTCACATTCCTTTTCGGAAGATTCGAGTACCATATTGAGACCCAAGGCCATAACTTCTTTTAACAGCACATGGAATGATTCAGGAGACCCGTACGTTGTTCCTGTATTGATATCCTTAATTATGTTGTTATACGTTCTTACACGACCGTCTACGTCATCGGATTTTACTGTAACTATTTCGTTTAACGTATACGCAGCACCGTAGCTTTCCAACGCCCAGACTTCCATTTCTCCAAATCTTTGCCCTCCAAATTGAGCTTTACCTCCTAATGGCTGTTGTGTAATAAGGCTATAAGGTCCGACGGAACGGGCATGTATTTTATCGTCAACCAAGTGGTGCAACTTAAGCATATATTTATATCCAACGGTAACTTTCCTATCAAACGGCTCGCCTGTGCGACCATCATAAAGCGTTACTTGTCCCGATGTATCCAATCCAGCTTTTTGTAGATAATGCTCTATATCATCAAGCTTTGCTCCATCAAAAACTGGCGTAGCCATTGGAACACCGTTACTTAAATTGTCTGCTAGTGTAACAAAATCCTTATCACTAAGTTTATTAATATCATCTATATCATCTTTATTTTCATAAATATCACACACTTTTTGGCGTACATCAGACAGTTTTGTATTGTTTTTTCTGTATTCTTCCATTGCCATTTTGATCTGCACACCAAGCTCATGAGCCGACGCTCCAAGGTGTGTTTCCAATATTTGCCCTAAATTCATCCTTGAAGGCAAACTCAATGGATTAAGCACTATATCAACAGGAGTGCCGTCCTCTAAGTAAGGCATATCCTCAACCGGCAACACTCTGGCAACAACTCCTTTGTCTCCGTGTCGTCCTGCCATTTTATCTCCGGGCTGTATTTTGCGTTTTTGAGCCACAAAAACTTTTATTATTTTTAAAACTCCGGCGGGCAAGTCATCGCCTTTTTTCAGTTTATAAATTCCTTCATCAAAGTGTGATTGAAGATATTTAACCTTCTCATCAAACTGCTTGAGATGAGTATCTATTTCTTCTTGTAACGACTTTTCTGCAAACTTAATTTCACGTAACTGACTAAAAGGCATTTTTTTCAATAAATCTTCTGTAAGCTCAGGGTTATCAATATTATTAACGCCTGAAATTGCTTTATGCCCCGCCATTTTTTCGCGCAAAAGTCGAGAATACGTCTTTTCTGAAATAGAAATTTCAGCCTCACGGTCCTTAACAAGTCTTTCTACTTGCTGACGTTCAACAGCCAACGTTCGTTCGTCTTTTTCAACTCCTTTTCGTGTTAGAACACGTACTTCAACCACAGTACCAGAAACTCCAGGTGGAACCCTAAACGAACTATCTTTTACATCTGAGGACTTCTCATTAAAGATAGCTCTTAAAAGTTTCTCTTCCGGACTCATTATTGTCTCACCTTTTGGCGTTACTTTTCCAACTAATATATCTCCTGGGTTAACTTCCGCTCCAACATAAACAATTCCCGTTTCATCTAGGTTTTTTAAGCTTTCTTCGGCAATGTTTGGAATATCTCTTGTTATTTCTTCATTTCCCAATTTCGTGTCCCTTGCCATTATTTCAAAACTCTCTATATGTATAGATGTGAGAGCATCTTCTTTTACAAGTTTTTCCGAAAGAGTAACACTATCCTCGTACGAATACCCATTCCACGACATAAACGCAACAAGTAAATTTCGTCCTAAAGCTAATTCTCCATTATCTACAGCTGGACCGTCTGCTATTATATCTCCTGGTTCTATTACATCTCCTACGCTTACAAGAGGTTTTTGATTAATGCAAGTCCCCATGTTTGAACATTGAAATTTCGATAGGGTGTATATATCGGCTACAGACTTTGGATCCTTTACCCTAACAACAATTCTATTGGCATCCACTAGATCAACAATGCCTCCTCTTTTTGCAACAGTAGATGCGCCCGAATCGCGAGCAACAGCCATTTCCATGCCAGTACCGACGAGCGGAGCTTCTGGTCTAAGTAATGGAACCGCTTGTCTTTGCATATTAGCGCCCATAAGTGCACGGGTAGCGTCATCACAGTGTAAAAAAGGAATAAGCGCCGAACCTACAGAAACTATTTGTTGAGGAGAAATATCTGCGTAAGTAATTTCACTTTTTGGGTGATATCCTATTTCCCCTGATTTCCTGCAGATTAATAATTCGTCTATTATATTTCCTTCAGAATCTGTTGATATATCCGCCTGGGCTATAACTTCGTTTCCTTCTTCAGTGGCAGTCATATACCGAAATTCATTTGTTACTTTCCCGTCAACGATTTTTCGATAAGGCGCTTCTATAAAACCAAACTTATTTATTCGCGCATAACAAGCAAGAGAAGTTATAAGTCCTATATTTTGACCTTCAGGGGTTTCGATAGGACAAAGTCGTGAATAATGTGTCGGATGTACATCTCGAACCTCAAACCCTGCTCTTTCGCGAGACAATCCGCCGGGGCCTAAAGCTGATAAGCGTCGTTTGTGTGTAACTTCCGACAACGGGTTTGTTTGATCCATGAATTGAGATAATTGTGATGTAACAAAAAAGTCTTTTACAGATGTTATAAGAGCTTTGGCGTTTAGCAAATCACTTGGAATGTAGTTTTCTACATCGACTGATGACATTTTTTCGCGAATACTTTTTTCAAGCTTGAGCATACCGGTACGGCACTGGTTTTCTATTAGTTCTCCGACTGAACGAATTCGTCTATTGCCTAAATTGTCTATATCGTCAATTTCTCGTTTGCCGTTTTTCGTCAAACACAAAATACGAATAATTGCTAATATATCCTCTTTTTGTAAAGTTTTTACGTTTTCAGGAATGTTCAATCCAAGTCTGTCATTTATTTTTGCCCGTCCAACTTCTGATAGATTATATCTATCTTCATTCCACATAATATTATTTAAAAGATCTTCTCCCATACTTGGAGTCGGGACATCCCCAGAGTACAAACTTTTATAGAACTCACAAAGAGCTTCATCCCTATTTGGACATTGGGTAACATCCAACGTATTTAACATAAAATCGCCGACGTCAACGTTGTCACAAACAACAATTTTTATATGCCCTGATATTTGAGGACTTATTTTGTCAATAAGATCTTCCGTTATTTTTGTTCCTGCTTCGCAATAAATTTCACCAGTTTGTTCATTTATTACATCACAAGCAATGCGTTTACCATATATATCGTCAGTTCCTATAAGTATTTCTTTTAGACCACTATTTTTTAAAAGAGTAATTTTTCTGGCATTAAGTCTATCACCGGCTTTTGCTACAACCTCTCCTGTTTCTGCGTTTATCAGGTCGAAAACTAACCTCTTATTTTTAAAAAGCCTATCATCAAAAGGAACAGCCCATCCATTATTAACTAATTTATATTCCACAACATCGTAAAACGTTTTGATAATATCTTCTCTTGACATTCCGGAAATAAGGGCTGGGTCAGGTTCTGCATCGCCTAATTCTCTTAAATATTTTTCTGTTTCTTCATTGTATAAACACATTAAAAATGTTGATGCGAGAACTTTTCGTTTTCTGTCAAACCTTACATACAACACATCTCGGTAGTCGAATTCGAAATCAATCCACGAGCCCCTATAAGGTATTATTCGCGCAGAGAATAGCAACTTTCCAGAATTATGTGTTCTCCCTAAATCGTGACCGAAAAATACGCCGGGGCTCCTATGCATTTGAGAAACAATGACTCGCTCAATTCCGTTAAAAATGAATGTTCCTTTATCTGTCATTACAGGCATATCTCCGAGATAGACGTCTTGATCTTTCATAGATTTAACAAAGCAATCGCCATTATTGTCGTCTTTGTCATATATTATTAATCGAAACTTTGCCCTCAATCCGGCAGCATACGTACCGCCTCTTCTTTTGCATTCGGATTCGCTATACTTTGGTTCGTCAAATTCATATCCATGAAACTCTAGTCGCGATTTTTTTAAAGAATCCGATATTGGAAAAATTGAATTAAATATTTTTAATAAGCCTACATTTTTCATTTCATTCGGAGGAGTTTTATATTGGAGAAACGACTCGAACGAATCGTTTTGTAACGATATCAAATTCGGTAAATCAATAATAGACCGAATTTTTCCAAAATTCTTTCGGAAACGTTTCCTTCCGGTATAAGATCTTTTCATAACAACCTTTTTTAAAAATATTTAACAACAACTCTTTTGCTTGTCGTATACATTACGTATAAACAACAAACAAACGAAACGCTCATTTCACGGTAAGCATTTCTTACAAAAAAACAGGGACATACGCCCCTGTTGTATAACGAAAATCGTTATTATTTTACAGTGACAGAAGCTCCGGCACTTTCTAGTTTTGCTTTGAGAGCATCAGCGTCAGCTTTGGATATACCAGATTTCACAACTTTTGGCGCTCCTTCAACCAAATCTTTTGCTTCTTTAAGCCCTAAACCTGTCGCTTCGCGGACAGCTTTTATAACATCGATCTTTTTGTCGCCAACGCTTGTCAACTCAACGTCAAACTCTGTTTTTTCCTCTACAGCTGGAGCACTTCCATTATTTGCAGCTGCAACAGCTACAGGCGCAGCGGCGCTTACACCCCATTTGTTCTCAAGTTCTTTTACTAATTCAGCAGCATCTAAAATGGATAAACTTGAAAGTTCTTCAATTAATTGTTCTTTTGTCATAGCCATGATAAAATTCCTTTCTTAAAAGTTAATTCTTCGCCTTAGCGGCAATTATACGTGCGATCATCGCACCTGGTTCGTTTATAGTCCTTACTAGTTTCCCAGCAACGGCGGACAATAAACCAACAATTTGAGATCTTAATCCATCAAGCGATGGTAGTGTTGCAAGTTCTTTTATTTGGGCACCCGTTACAACTTTTCCATCCATAACGCCAGCAACAATTTCCATTTTTCCGTCATTGTCTTTGCAGAAATTGAAAACTGCTTTCGCCAATTCTACAGGATCGTTTGAATATGCAAAGCCTGTAGTTCCCGATAAATATTGATTTAAACAATCAAGGAGGGAGCCCTCCATAGCTTTGCGAGCTAGCGTGTTCTTGATGACCTTAAACTTCGACTTCGACTTATTCATGTCCTTACGGAGTTTCGTTATTTCTTCGACTGTTATTCCAGAACCCCTGTTGACGACAACAACAATTTCAGAATTTAACAACTCTCCCCGGACATTTGTCACAAAAGTCTCTTTTTCTTGTCTTAACATCTTTTTCTCCACTCGTCATTAACACAACAGAAAGAGTAATTCACTTTTCTGTCTATTGCAGGATCCTTTTTACTGTCAACCAAACCTGCAGTCTTCGACTTTTCAAAAATGCTACAATTCAGAAACATTGATTTCTATGCCAATGTAAATTTAACACCAATACCCATAGTCGAACTAAGTACTAGTTTCTTTAAGTAAACACCTTTTAGTCCTTGCGGTTTTGATTTATTTAACGCATCTATAAAAGCATTAACGTTTTCTATCAAGTCAGCATCCGAGAAACTAACTTTACCTATTCCTGCACGGACTATACCACATTTATCAGATTTAAATTCAATTTGCCCAGATTTCGCCTTCCTGACAGCGTCGGTTACGTCCATAGTAACTGTTCCAAGCTTCGGATTTGGCATAAGCCCATTAGGACCTAACAATTTTCCGACCTTACCAACTAACGCCATCATATCCGGAGTTGCGATACAACGATCAAAAGGCATGTCACCTTTTTGTATCATTTCGACCAACTCTGTTGATCCTACAACGTCCGCACCAGCTTTTTTTGCCTCATCTGCCTTTAAATCTTTAGCAAATACTGCAACACGATACGTTTTTCCCGTCCCATGAGGCAACGATACAACATTTCGAACAGCTTGGTTTTGTTTAGAACCGTCGATACCTAACATAGCACAAATTTCGACAGTCTCGTCAAATTTAGCGATCGCTGTTTTTTTGACCAAAGCGATAGCCTCATACAATTTATACACTTTCTCAAGATCAAGAGATTTTCTTATTTCTTTTGATTTTTTACTACAAGCAGCCATAAATTATTCTCCCTCAACCTCGACGCCCATTGAGCGAGCAGATCCTATAATCATTTGTGACGCTCCTTCAATGTCGTGTGCATTCAAGTCTTCCATTTTTACTTTTGCTATTTCCCGAACCTGAGCCATCGTTATTTTTGCGACAGAAGCTGTAATCCCTGTTTTTTGAGAACCTTTTTCTATATTTGCAGCCTTTTTTATGTAATGAGTCACAGGTGGGGTTTTTGTAATGAATGTAAAGGTCTTATCTGTGTACGCGGTAATAACCACAGGTATCGACACACCTTTTTCTAAAGACTGTGTTTTCGCATTAAAAGCTTTGCAAAACTCCATAATATTTAGCCCTTTTTGGGACAAAGCTGGTCCAACAGGAGGGCCTGGTTTTGCTTCACCGGCTGGGATTTGTAGTTTTACATATCCTAAAATCTTTTTTGCCATTTTATCTCCTCTAAATTCGTTTTATGGTAATAAATTAAATGACCAAATTTCCCATAAAACTGTTTTATTATATCCGCTCAACTTGCACAAAATCTAACGATACAGGAGTCGCCCGTCCGAAAATAGTTACAGAAACTTTTAATTTCTGTTTGTTTTCGTCAACCTTTTCAATAGTTCCTGAAAAAGAAGCGAACGGCCCGTCAATAACCTTGACCTGCTCTCCGACTTCATACTTTATATTGTTAACCGGATTGTCACTGCACTCTCTGGTTTTACGTACTATTTTTTCAATTTCGGCTTCAGAAATCTCAGTGGGGTTACCATTCATGCCGACAAAACCCGATACTTTTGGAAGGTTTCTAATCAAATAAAAAAGATTGTCTTCCATTGCCATCTTCACAAAAACATATCCTGGAAAATAATTACGAGTTTTATTGAGTTTGGAGCCATTTTTAACTTCTACAAAAGTTTCAGTAGGAATAAAAACGTCAGTTATTTTATCTGATAAATCCCGCTTTTCTATCAAATCGTTTATTTCCCTAACAACAAACGACTCGTTGCCGGAATACGCTTGTACTATATACCATTTTGCAGTCGTGGAACTCATGTTATGCACCTATCAAATATTGAACCGTTCTGTACCACACTGTATCAACAATGGCAAAAAAAACGGCGAAAACGCAAGCAAGCACGATAACAACAGCAGTCGTAATTACTACTTCCCGTCGCGAAGACCATGTAACTTTAGACATTTCATTACGGACATCACGAAGATAATTGACAAAACGCTTTACACTAACGCTCATTTTAACCACCTTTTGCGGAAATGGCAGGAGAGGAGGGACTCGAACCCCCAACCGACGGTTTTGGAGACCGTTACTCTACCAGTTGCGCTACTCTCCTAATTTACGAATGCAAACAAAGTTCCTAAAACAGAGTTTAACACATTTTATTTTACGATCAAAAACCACTTGCATCGTTTTGCAATTTTGCGTTTTTCGATATACTCTAAACAGAGGTTTTTATATATGTTTCACAGATTGGATGCACATATATAACAAACTAAAGTGTAAGGATAAAATTATGTATTTATTTTTACCAAAAATATGTTATATTTATAGGAGTTTTTGAATGTTAAATAAAAATACACAATTGGGTAGTGATTGTGCTTTAGTCAATTCTGCCTGTTGTGACAATGAACATATTTCTGTAATGCCTTTGGGCGGATTAGAGCAGATAGGCGCGAACTGTACACTTATAGGATATAAAGATAGCTGGATCATGGTAGATCTTGGTATAGCTTTTCATGATAAGCTTGGGATTGACGTAATAACTCCAGATATATCTTTTCCTTTAAGTTTAAAAAACAAGCTCAAAGGTATATTTATTACACACGCACATGAAGATCACATAGGGGCGGTGCATTATTTTTGGTCAAGATTTAACTGCCCTGTATACTTAACAGAATTTTCAGCAGAAGTTCTTAAACAAAAATTGAAATCACGAAAATTTGATTCTGAAACTTCACGGATTATTTCAGTATTCCCTAAATCTCCAATCCTTGTTGATGAATTTAAAGTCGAATTTATTTCAGTTGCACATTCAATTTTAGGGGCTTGCGGTTTATATATCCAAACACCTGGAGGTTCTTTATTTCACACAGGGGACTGGAAAATTGACGAAACCCCGTTACTAGGCGATAAAACTGACTTTGAAAGATTGTCGGAAGTAGGAAATAATGGAGGAGTCGACTGTTTGTTATGTGATAGTACAAACGTGTTAGTATCTGAAGATGCAGGTTCTGAAAATGACGTTAAAAACAAACTTGATAAACTTATCACAAAATATAAGGAGAAAAGAATAACTATTACATGTTTCGCATCAAATGTTGCAAGGATAGAATCCATATGTGAACTTGCACAAAAGCATAATCGTAAGGTTGTCATAATTGGTCGTTCTATATATAGAATGATAGATGCGGTTACTGAAACTAGTTACTATACAAAAGACTTTAAAAGATACATCGATAATATAGTCCCAGATGAACAAGGCGCCTCTATGCCACCTGGGCAGGTTTTGATGATTTGCACAGGTTCACAAGGGGAAGAGAAATCTGCAATGTACAGATTAGCACGCGGTGAAAATAGATTTATTAAACTAGGCAAAGATGACGTTGTATTGTTTTCATCAAAAGTCATTCCTGGCAATGAATTGAGCATTCGCGAAATGCAAAATGCCTTTGTACAAATGGATGTTGATTTCGTTACGTCTGATTTTGAGTCTGATATTCACGTTTCAGGACATCCAAACAAAAACGCATTACGAAAAATGTATAACAGTTTAAAACCGAAAGCATTAATTCCATTACACGGAGACCCTGTAATGCTTCATGCACATAAAAAATTTGCCGAAGAGTGTGGTGTAAAAAATACTATTTTTGCTACCTCAGGCGATGTAATTGCTGTTCATAAAGGAGATGGAGCACTCAAAAAGTTGAACCATCGTAACGTTATTTATAATGTATTAGATGGAAAATATATAATCCCGATTAATAGTAATTGTCTTGTAGAGCGTACATTTATGTCAACTCAGGGTCATATAGGCATCAGCTTTGTTATCGATCAATATAATAAGTTAGTTGACAATATAGATATTTTAGTTCGTGGAATATTCCTAACGCCCCATTTGTTAACTACAATAAGAAAAAATGTATGTTCGATAATAACAAATCAATTAGCGAAAGTAACTCCTGGTCGTTCAGTTATAGATGGTGGATTACGTCGTGAAATACAGCTCGATGTTAAACAACTTTTTTCGAAATTATGTGATAAAAAACCAGTTATAAGCGTGCATATTCATAAGTTTGAAACAAACATGGAGGCTTGAAAATGGAAGACCTAACAATTGCATCGACATTAAAAGGATTAAAAAGTGGCGAGTTTTCTTCTAGAGAACTTACAGAAACTTACATAAAAAAAATTGATGATAACAAGGATTTAAACGCATATATAACAGTTTGTTCTGATGTTGCATTGAAAATGGCAGAAAATGCGGATAAGAGACGAACAAACGGAGATAATGGAACAATGCTTGGTGTGCCAATAGCCGTTAAAGATTTATTTTGCACAAAAGGCATCAGAACGACCGCGGCGTCAAAAATTCTATCTGAATTTGTTCCTGAATATGAAAGCACAGTAACTCAAAATCTAATAAATAACGGAGCGGTATTTTTAGGTAAGACAAATATGGACGAATTTGCCATGGGTTCCTCTAATGTCACAAGTTATTTTGGAGCATGTTTTTTGCCGTATAGAAAACAGTCTGATCCTAGTATGCCATTAGTTCCCGGAGGGTCTTCTGGAGGGTCTGCAACAGCCGTTGCGTCTGATTTATGTGTTGCAGCTACAGCATCTGATACAGGTGGATCAATAAGACAGCCGGCATCTTTTTCTGGATTAGTAGGTATTAAGCCTACGTACGGATTATGTTCAAGGTATGGAATGGTTGCTTTTGCATCATCTCTTGACCAAGCGGGACCTTTAACAAAAACCGTTGAAGACGCAGCGATAATGCTTAACGCAATGGCAAGTTATGACTCCAAAGACTCAACTTCTGAGAATGTTGAAATTCCTGACTTTCGTTCAGTTTTAGGAAAATCCATTAAAGGCATGAAGATAGGATTACCAAAAGAGTATTTAGAAAGTTTGAATGAAGACGGAATTAATTTGATCAATGAAGCTAAAAAATGGCTTGAAGATGCGGGTTGTGAGTTCATTAATATATCACTTAAAACAACTCCGTACGCATTGCCTGCCTATTACATAATTGCTCCCGCTGAAGCATCATCAAATTTAGCAAGGTATGATGGGGTAAAATACACCTACAGAAGTCCAAATTACAGTAATTTAGAAGAACTTTACATTAATTCTCGCTCAGAAGGATTTGGTGAAGAAGTAAAACGAAGAATACTCACTGGAACTTATGTGTTATCTGCCGGGTACTATGATGCTTACTATAATAAGGCGTTAAAAATTCAAAAAATGATAAAAGAAGATTTCAACAATAATGCTTTTTGCAAAGTTGATTTATTACTCACTCCTACTACGCCATCAACAGCATTTGGAATATCTGAAATTAATAATATGACACCGTTGGATATGTATTTGAACGACATATTTACGGTTACTGTAAACATAGCAGGATTACCTGCAATGTCTGTTCCTTGCGGACTTTCATCAAAAGACAAATTACCTATGGGGCTACAGCTTATAGCAAACAGATTTAATGAAGTTGATATATTTAAAGTCGCTTATGTTATGGAACAGGCGGCTAATTTTAATGAACTTAAAAAAGAAATTTTGAGGAGGTAATATTATGGCGAAGTTAATTAACGGATGGGAAGTTGTAATAGGTCTTGAGGTTCACGCCCAGATTTCTACACAGTCAAAATTATTTAGTTCAAGTCCTACTGCATTTGGAGCAGACCCTAATGAGCAGGTAAGTTTCTATGATGCTGCTATGCCTGGAATGTTGCCTGTTCTCAATGAAGAAGCAGTAAATCAAGCTATAAAAACAGGATTTGCAATTAATGGTACTGTGAACAAAATGTCACAGTTTGATCGTAAGAACTACTTTTATCCTGACTTACCTTCTGGTTACCAAATAAGTCAGTTGTTTCATCCAATAGTTGCAAATGGATACGTAGACATAACTGACGAAGATGGAAATCAAAAACGTATTAACATTGAAAGGATTCATATTGAACAAGATGCAGGAAAAAGCATTCATGACATAGATAGAGAACATTCATACGTTGATTTAAATCGTGCAGGTATTCCTTTAATGGAAATAGTCTCAAAGCCTGATATTCGATCTTCTTTCGAGGCGATGCAGTATTTAAAGCAATTGAGGATGTTACTGAGATATATAGGGGCGTGTGCTTGCAATATGGAACAGGGTAATTTACGTGCCGATGCGAATGTATCTGTTCACAAACCCGATACTCCATTTGGCAATAGAGCTGAAATTAAAAATATAAACTCAATAAAATTTTTAGGTGATGCAATAGATTATGAAATTCAGCGTCAGATATATGATCTTGAAAGTGGTAAAAAGATATCTCAAGAAACAAGATTATTTGATTCTCATACCGGGACGACAAGAACAATGAGAACCAAGGAAGACGCTGCGGATTATCGCTATTTCCCAGATCCAGATTTAAAACCTGTAATACTCTCTGAAGAGAGAATTAATAAGATTAAGTCAGAATTGCCAGAGCTTCCAAGTGCAAAAAAAGCACGATTTATTAATCAGTTTAATTTAACTCCCGCAGATGCTTCTATATTAGTTGAAGAGCGAGAGACAGCAGACTATTACGAAAAAGCTGTTAAAGCATCTAAGATGCCAGAAGCTACCTCAAAGTTAATTGCTAATTGGTTAATTGGTGAAGTATTTGCTATTTTAAATAAAGAAAATAAAGAGATTTCAGATTTAGCTTTTCCTATAGAATATATAGCCGAACTTGTGGATCTTATTATTGATAAAACTATTTCTGGAAAAATAGCTAAAACAGTGTTTGTTAACATGAATGAAAGCGGTAAACATCCAAAAGAAATTGTTGAAGAATTGGATTTATCTCAAATTACAGACCCAGATGTTATAACCAAGTGTGCAAAGGAAGTTATAGCACAAAGTCCAAAGCAACTTGAACAATATAGGTCGGGCAAAACCCAGCTTTTCGGATACTTTGTTGGTCAGACTATGAAGGCTTTAAATGGCAAGGGAAATCCAGAAATAATTAATTCGGTGCTTATGGAGTTACTTCATAAGTAAAAACAAAATGCATATTTTTTATATGCATTTTTCCCAATAAATGTTTGTCGTAACTCCAACGTTTTTGCCGAAATAAGCGTATACTTTGTTGCATAGTTCCATTATTTTTAAGTAAATATCATATATTTCATTGTTTGTCATGTTTTCGTTGTAAAAAATTTGCACGTCAAAAACAAAATTACCTAAGACTGATAAGGGACAATCAGGAGAAAATCTTTCAGGTTGTATATATTTAATACCTATTGAAACAGTTTTCTCCGGAATTTTAAACTCATCTAACCAATCGTCATTGATTTCTGCATTTAAATTATCAATGACAGTCTCTATAACAGGAATAACAATTTCTTCATTAAAATTCAGTCGAACATCGGATGCTTTAGATGATGAACTTCTTAGATCTAAGATAAGTCTTTTGTCATCTATTCCAAAAGCAAATTTGGGACAATTGTCGTTTTGTTTGGCACTAAATTGAGATTGTTTAGAACTATCTGTATTAAAATTATCGTTTTCTTTTTTCCTCCCAAACGTAAATGGTTGTTCATCACCATTGTTTTTACTGAATATTGGTTTCATTTTCATTCTTGCACATCCTTGACATATTAGATCAAATTCATAATCTGATATATCTGAAAAATTGTTGTCTTCGAGAAGTTGCAAGTATTGAAGAAGAATTAATTCTGACAACGACGCATTGTGAAACCTTACAAATTTATCCTGCCCATTATTGTCTGTAATTTTTATATGAAGGTTTGCATGTCCTACAAAGAGTCCGCCCGTCCAGCTTAAAAATGAAAATTCATTTTTATTTGTTATAACTTTTATTGTCCCATTCACTTTTAATGTCTTTGCTTTTTCAGACAATTTTTGTTCCAAGTAGTTAGTCTTGTCTTGTTCCGTTACAAGTTTTGGACGTTCTATTTTTGAATACAGACTATACGGCGTTACGACTTGGAAATTTTCATCTCGGTATTCGGTATCTATTTTTCTATTATTAAGATCTTCCATAATTCTTATAGAAAATTTTTTTAGACTGTCTAAAGCTGAGTCTTGCTTGGCAAACTTCACAGATAAAGTAACTATGATAAAATACCCATCCTTTGTTTGTATACAATTATAGGGTCGTGATAAAATATCAGAAATCGATTCTCTTATGAATTCAAGAATTCCAGTGTATAACTCACGTTTTTTATAAATATATTCTCTAACTTCAAAGTCTATCCTGCGTATGTCACTAGAATTAAGGGTTTTATTGTCGACGTTTACACAAAAATCAAGGCTCGGAGTCACCTTTACTAATTTTGTGTCGTATCCCAAAGAAGGTAAAAAATTTTTATTTATATCGTTAGCTATTTGCTGATAAAGAACGCGGTTACCGATACAGACTTGAAGATCCGTTTCTTCCGTCCATTCATCTTCTAATCCTTCTCCTTCTTTTTTTGTTTTTTTGCCTGTGTTTAACAATCGAAACTGATTCAAATAACAATCCCAATCATGACGAAAATAATCTTTGAGATTTGTACAACTTTCTACACCTAAAAAATTTTGCACACTGTTGGATACAATATCAAAACAGTTGAACGAATTTAAAGCACGTAAAAATTCCGAAAACATACTATCATAAAACTCGTTAAGATTATTGTATTCAACTGTGTAATTGAGATAATTCATCAGACTTATATCTATTAATAAACCATTCGATAAACTAAGAACGTGCGATGTGCAATCTTCCCGACGTCTACTGTTGCTTACTCGTTTTATAGCATCACAAAATTGTGCAACCCTTTTCTTATGAATTTCTGGTTTAATAAAAAAATTTTTTTCTATCAATTTTATTAAATTATTAATTGATGAAGTATGTTTATTGCCAGAGGTTATAGCGTCTTTAGCCCATTGTGATTTACTTTTTTCAATACATTCTTTGATTGAGGTGTTAGTTATATCGCTCAGCTCTTCTTCTGAAACACAGTCGAATTCAGTATTCTTGTGAAGGCTAGGATTCAACGCGTATAGCCCGTCGTTGTTAATTGATAAATCCAAAGAAAACAATAATGACGAAAATAATAACATTAACCTATTTTTCATAGTTTTTGCATGCCATTTGATCACGTTTATTATTTTTAATAATAACATGATTTATGAAAAATAGAGGATACGATAAAACCTAAAAATTTCGCGAACAGTTTGAAACTTTCGCGTTTAAAATTACAAATTAATCCGATATTTTTTTTATTAAAAATGAGGAAAGATTGTCCTGCAATGAAAAATAATCTTTTAAAAAATCAAGGCGAAAATGTATGGCATAAATTCGAACATCAGAAGCCGATATTAGATGAAATCGATAAGAGAATAGTAAGTTTCTTACAACAAAACGGTCGAATGTCAAACGTAGAACTTGCTAAGCAAGTGGGGTTATCGCCACCTCCGTGTTTAAGAAGATTGAGAGGATTAGAAAATGAAGGCGTTATTGCTGGATATAGAGCGATAATTAATTACAAAAGATTGGGGTATGAGGTTAATGCCGTTATCGTTGTTAGTTTGCTTTCACAAAGATTTGAAATTGGAAAACGTTTTTTAGAAACGATGAAAAGAGTGAATAGTGTAGTCGACGTAAAAACAACAATTGAAGGTTTGGATTTTATTCTTTTTTTTATTTCAAAAAACTTAGATGATTACGCCTCGTTTCTTAAGGTATATGTGAAGAATAACGAGAATGTGAAGTCCTTTAAGGCATACATATTATCCAATTAGAGTTTAGTTAATATTATTCGTGTTTTATTATATTGTTATCTAAAAACCGGGTTCATGCAAGTAAATTGCATCTATTTTGCTTACTAGTCAGTGTTAACGAAAATTAAAATATTCTACAATGAGCTAGTAAAGATTGAAATTTAAATCCTCATGTTCAATAAATTTTTCGGATTGCTGTCAACGGATATGGCAATAGATCTTGGAACAGCAAATACTCTTGTTTATGTAAGCGGAAAAGGAATAGTTTTAAATGAACCATCTGTCGTGGCTGTTGCAACGATAAGTGGAAAGCCAAATGTATTAGCGGTTGGTGCTGAAGCAAAAAGAATGCTAGGACGTACTCCAGATTATATTCGAGCAATAAGACCTTTAAGAGATGGGGTTATAGCTGATTTCGAAATTGCTCAAGAGATGATAAAGTATTTTATAAAACATGTACATAATAGAAGTATCTTTACTTCGCCACGCATTGTTATATGTGTTCCATATGGAGCAACCGCAGTTGAGAGAAAAGCTATAGAAGAAGCTGCGGAAACGGCTGGCGCGAGAGAAGTTTTTTTAATTGAAGAACCAATGGCTGCTGCTATAGGCGCAGGTTTGCCAGTAGCAGAACCTAGAGGCTCTATAGTTGTCGATATAGGAGGTGGAACGACTGAAGTTGCTGTTGTTTCTCTTGGTGGCATAGTCCTTGCATCATCTTTGCGTGTCGGCGGTGATCGAATGGACGACGAAATAATTGACTATATTCGAAAAAACTTCAATCTGCTTATAGGAGAATCTACAGCTGAAAAAATAAAACAGGAAATAGGTTCAGCAATTTGTACTACAGAAAGTGAAAACATAAAAATGCTTGTAAGGGGAAGAAGTTTGATTGATGGAAAACCACGAGATATGGAATTGTCTCAAAAGCAAGTTGCTGAAGCATTGACGATACCTATATCAGAAATAGCTAGAGGAGTTAAAGACGCACTTGAACGAACACCTCCAGAGCTTGTTGCAGATATAATTGAAACAGGAATAATGCTTACAGGCGGAGGAGCTTTGCTTGCTAATTTACCTAGCGTCATAAAAAATATAAGTGGAGTAAATGTAAAAGTTGCGGATAGCCCTTTGGATTGCGTTGTGTTAGGAACAGGCGCCTCTCTAAATGAAGTAACAAAATGTAATGCTATTTTACAAAAAGCCTGTTAATGTAAAATTATGCTAAATAGTTTTCTAATTTTTTTGTATTACGTTATAAAATCTATTCTTCAAAGCTTAGCGATTGTTATATCCGTGTACATACTTATGGGATGGATTGTTGCGGTTGTTCGTCCAAAAAGTAATAATGCTTTTGTTAAGATATACTCATTTCTGGGTGAAAAGATAGAACCAATGTTCGCGTACTGCAGACAGTTTGTTCCACCAATAATGGGACTGGACTTTTCGCCAATTTTAGTATTTTTGGCAATTGAAGGAATACATTACGTCTTAAGTTTGTTATTTATGCTTTTGTTAAAAATTTAGAATTCTATATCTATTTTGTATTTATGAAATTCAATATTGAATTAGTAGGAATATTATTTGTAGACAAACCTTCAGGGATTACTTCAACGATTGTTGATAAAGTATGTAAACGCGCCTTTAATCTTTCGAAAGTTGGACATTTGGGAACGCTTGATCCCTTTGCGAGCGGGCTATTGCCAGTTGCTTTTAATGGAGCGACAAAATTAATTCCATATATAAGATGGAATGACGTAAAAACGTATAGATTCGAAATTGAATTTGGGAAAAAAACAGATACTGGAGATGTTACAGGCTCTGTTATTGAAACATCACGTAATATTCCGTCTGCTCAAAATGTTGAGAATATATTGCCAAAATTTACTGGAAAGATACAACAAAAACCACATTTTTACTCCGCGACAAAAATAAATGGAAAACATGCATATGAACTAATGCGTAAAGGCATTACACCAGAGATAAAACCTAAAACGGTAGTAGTATATGAACTAAAACTCATTGCGCAAATTGACGTCAAAACTTATGAGTTGGAAGTAACAGTATCGGCTGGAACTTATATAAGATCTTTATCTGAAGACATTGCATTAGCATTAAACACAGTTGGATATACAAAATTGCTACGTAGAACAAAAATAGCTTTTTACGATACCGGCATTTCTCTTGACTTTATCCGCGATAACAAAAACAATATAGATGAGGTTGTAAGCAATAATAACTTTTGGTTGTCCGTTGAAAACGTACTGGACGACATCCCTGTTGTTGATATAACGGACAAAAAAGCAACTGATTTACGTATGGGCAGAAAGATTAACTGGAACCGAAATAATGGATTATACCTTATCAAGGCATCTAATGGTTTTATAAATTTGTCTAGGTGTGTTGACGGCTGTTTGCAACCCGAAAAATTAATCAGAGATATAGGAGTTTAAGATGTCGGAAATTTTAAATGAACAGGTGAAAATAACGCCTGAGCTAAAACAGCAGATTATAAAAGAGTACGCAACTCATGAAGGTGATTGCGGTTCACCTGAGGTTCAGGTCGCTGTGCTGACGTTTCGTATTAAAAACTTGACGGCTCACGTAAAAGTTCATAAACACGATTACCACACAAAACGCGGATTGCTTATACTTGTAGGAAAACGTAGAAGATTATTAAAATACCTGAAACGCATTGACGAAGTAAGGTATCAAAATCTTATTACAAAATTAGGTTTGCGTAAATAATATTATCGTCTGTCGAAAAAATCGGCAGGCGTTTTTTATGGAGTAGAATGTGAAAGCGTTATTATTTCCAGGACAAGGAACTCAAAAAATCGGAATGTTTGCACCATTTGTAAGTGCGTTTCCTATAGCGCAACTTGTATTAGACGAAATAGAAGATGCTGTATCGACCAAAATATCGAACGTTGTCGAAAACGGTTCCAATAAAGAGTTATCAAGAACTGACAACGCACAACTTGCTATATTTGCACTCGGAGCAATTTGCCTAAACGTTTTACAAAAAGAATACGGTCTTGATCTAAAACAACAGTTTAAATATTTAGCTGGGCATTCACTAGGCGAATATACTGCATTATACGCATCTGGAGTTTTCAATTTAAGAGATGCTTCTAGAATTGTCAGGAAACGTGGTGAAATAATGGCTAAAGCTTGTAATCCCAATCAAAATTATTTGATGACAAACATAGCTGAAAAAATGGATATAACATTGCAATCATTAGGAGCTTTCACCTTAAATAACGAATCAAAGTCTATTAGAAGATGTGGGAAAGAAGTATCTGAAGCTTGTGAAGATAAACAAAAATATGTTATGACCGCCATAGTTGGAAAAACAAATAATGATAAACCACTTTTTGAAATTTTAGAGAATTTAGTAAATTCACAATCAGATCAACTTGGTGTATGTGTAATAGCAAATGATAATTCAAATACGCAAATTGTATTAAGTGGAAATATGGACACGGTCAAGGCGATGGTTATGTCAATAACAGAGAAGTATCCAGCATTAAAGGCTATAAATCTGAACACCTCAGGAGCCTTTCATAGTCCATTAATGGGTAAGTCAGCAATTGAGTTGGATAAGTACTTATTAAGTTTTAAGAATAGGTTTAATGATCCTCAAATACCGATAATATCAAATGTTACTGTCACTTCAATACGAGATAAAGATACTATATGTGATGAACTGGTAAACCAAATGGTAAACAAAGTACGGTGGCGAGAAACAATTGATATAATAGCCCGTGATAGTGACATCGCAGAGATTGTTGAGCTGTGTCCCGGACATGTTTTAACTGGAATGATAAAACGTGATTATCCGAATATGTCAGTTATTAGTTTAGAAACAATAAGTCAAATTGACGATTTTATGAAAAGGTAAGAGTTATGAATGATAAATTATTTTGTTTAGATGGAATGAGAGCTTTAGTTACTGGTGCTGCTGGTAGCATAGGTTTAAAAACTTCTATCGCTTTAGCCAAACAGGGCGCGAAAGTTGTAATGTTAGATTACAAAGACGACGCGCTTAAATCTTCATCAGAAGAGGTTGCGACAATAACGGGTTGTACTCCCGATATTTTTATTCAAGATTTAAGCAATATGCAGGCAGTAAAAAACGTTTTTAATGAAATTGAACAAAATTTTGGGCAAATAGATGTTCTAGTTAATAATGCTGGGATTGATAAAGACTGTTTATTTGTGAGAATGACAGAAGAAAGCCTTGACAAAGTAATGAACTTAAACTTTAAGGTTCCATTTTTGCTTTCTCAGTCGGCTGTTTTATCCATGGCTCGGCGAAAATTTGGACGAATTATAAATATATCGTCAGTTGTAGCATTTACTGGTAATCCTGGACAGTCTAATTATTGTTCTAGTAAATCCGCTCTGTTAGGTTTAACAAAAACAATAGCACGTGAATATGCTCAACGTGGTATTACGGTCAATTGCATAGCTCCGGGAGCAATAAAGTCACCGATGACAGAGGTTTTATCTCAAGATGCCAAAAATGCTTTTATTAGTAAAATCCCTGTAGGATATATGGGGGAACCAGACGAAATTGCTTATGCTGTAACGTTCCTCGCATCAAGAGAGGCCAGGTATATAACTGGGCAAACGTTACATGTAAATGGCGGAATGTTGATGAAATAGAGGAGATAGTATGAATGACGTTGTAATAATAGGATCAGGAGTTGCTGGTCTTACGTGTGCGATATATTTGGGACGGGCAGGGTTTAAGCCGGTGATAATATCGGGAAATATCCCAGGCGGACAACTTACAAAGACAAACTTGGTAGAAAATTATCCTGGGTTCCCAGATCCAATTCTTGGGGTGGACCTCATGATGCGAATGATGGACCAAGCTACAAAGTTTGGCACAGAATTCGTGTACGATAGCGTATCAACGGTTTCTGTGGAACGCGTTATAACGCTTGAAAGTAAAAAAACAATACACGCAAAAGCTGTATTAATAGCGACTGGTTGCACACAAAAGACATTATGCATACCAGGAGAAACTGAGTTTACTAATAAAGGTGTATCATGGTGTGCAACATGCGATGGAGCGTTTTATAAAAATAAAAAAGTTGCCGTTGTTGGTGGTGGAAATTCCGCAGTTATGGAAGCGCTATTTTTAGCAAGTCTGGCTTCTGAGGTTTTTCTAATTCATAGAAGAGATACACTGAAAGCCGATAAATTAGAACAAGAAAAATTATTCAATAATAAAAAGATCAAATGTATTTGGAATAGTGAAGTTATAAAAATACTAGGTGATAACAAACTACACAGTATTGAAATATGTAACACAAAAAACGGAACGACACACGAAACACAAATTGACGGTTTGTTTATAGCAGTAGGAACGCGTCCAGTAACGGAGTTTGTAAAAGGTGTTATAGACTTAGATGATGATGGTTACATAATCGCAAATAACACAAAAACATCAGTTAATGGAATATACGCAGCTGGAGATTGTGTAAGTGGCTCTTTAAGACAAGCAATATATGCCGCTGGTCAAGGGGCTTTAGCTTCGCGTACTATACAAACACAACTTATTGCTTGAGAAAGTAATGAACCCCGCTGACGCGAAAAACATTGTTTCTATAGAAAATTCAATAAATCTGATTAAAAAATTTATTGATTACGAAAACACGAAACAAAAGTTTTTAGAAATATCCGAAACTGCATCAGATCCAAATATTTGGAATGATGCAGAGAAAGCTACCGAAGTAATGAAGGAAAAAGATAGACTTGCAGCAATGTTGAGCTCTGTTGACAACATAGAGGCAAAACTAATTGACATTAGAGAACTTTATAAATTAGCGGAAATGGATGGCGATATTACGTTAATTAATGAACTCTCAGAACAACTTCAGCTGTTAGCAAACGAGGCTTATTTAACACAAATTGAATCAATCCTTAGTGACAAGCACGACGTGCTTAATTGTTTTCTTGAAATAAATGCAGGCGCGGGCGGAACTGAAGCACAAGATTGGGCAGAAATGCTGGGACGTATGTACAGCAGGTGGGCAGAAAGTCGAAAATTTGGTTGTAAAATTACAGATAAAAATATAGGTGATGAAGCTGGCGTTAAGTCGATAGTATTGCACATAAAGGGTAATAAAGCTTACGGATGGTTAAAAAAAGAAAGCGGTATTCATAGGCTTGTTCGTATATCTCCATTTGACTCAAATGCACGACGTCATACAAGTTTTGCGTCTGTATTAGTAACGCCTGAGCTTGATAATTCTATTCATATAGAAATAAACGACGCTGATTTACGTATTGACGTGTATAGAGCTTCTGGCGCAGGCGGTCAACATGTCAACAAAACTGAAAGTGCTGTTAGAATTACCCACATCCCTAGTGGTATAGTCACAGCATCTCAAATTGATAGGTCCCAACATAGAAATAAAGAGATAGCAATGCAAATGCTAAAGGCAAAACTTTATGCAAAAAAATTACAAGAACAGCAAGATGCAACAAATGCTTCATTAAATAAAACAAATATTTCTTGGGGAAATCAAATAAGATCATATGTTCTGCAACCGTATCAAATGGTTAAAGATTTACGTACTGGCGTTGAAACATCAAACGCCCAAGGTGTGCTAGATGGGGATATAAATAAGTTTTTAGAAGCTGCTGTTGCAATTGTCAACTAGTTGTTTTTATAACTGCGAGAAGATCTCTAACATATTTAATTCGGGTTACATTCATATCGATTTCTATCGGAATATCCGAAATTGATGCATAAGCATGGTTGTATCCTAGTTTTTCTGACTCTTTTAATCTTGAAAAAGCAAGGTACGACTGCCTAACTTCCCCTGATAATCCTATTTCCCCGAAGAATACGGAATTAGCAGGTAATGGAGTATTGAAGGTTGAAGAAATAATAGCAGAAGCAACAGCCAAATCAGCTGATGGCTCATTAATTCGTAATCCTCCCGCGACGTTTATATATACATCTTTGTCAGAAAACTGTAAGCGACAACGTTTTGATAAGACTGCCACAATCATAGATAACCGATTGACGTCAAACCCTATAGTTGCACGCCGAGGAATTTGAAGTCCCGTTTTTGAAACAAGTGCTTGTATTTCAGATAGTATCGGACGTGTTCCTTCTATGCCTGAAAATACTGCTACACCACTTACTTTTGAGGTACGATCTGACAAAAACGCAGCTGATGGATTAGCAACTTCTTTTAATCCGTCACCGGTCATTGAAAACACCCCTATTTCGTCAATTGCACCATAACGGTTTTTATCTCCTCTTAGTATTCTATAGTCGCATGTACGATCACCTTCAAAACTCAATACACAATCAACCATGTGTTCGAGAGTTTTAGGCCCTGCTATAGTTCCGTCTTTTGTTACATGACCGACAATTATTATAATAACGTTGTGAGATTTCGCGAAGTTAACAAGCTCTAGAGTGCAATACCGAACTTGAGAAATGCTTCCTGGTGGAGATTGTATAGCATCTGAAAACACAGTTTGGATTGAATCAATGATAACAATACTATTCGGTTTTATATCTTTTAAAGCATTTAAAATTTGTGTTAAATTGGCAGATGATGCTATTTTTAACCTAGGGTTTACAATGCTAAGACGTTGGGCTCTTATTAGAACTTGACCAACAGATTCTTCAGCTGATATGTATACAAAATCATTGAGTGTCTCAATATCAGCAACTGTCTGCAACAATAGTGTCGATTTTCCTATTCCAGGAGCTCCTCCAAGCAGAATTACGGAACCATCAACAAGTCCACCTCCCAATACCCTGTTAAACTCTGAGAGGCTTGTTTTATGTCGTGTGGCTACGAATTGCTCTGTGTTAGCGGATAAGGTAGTAAAAAAATTCTCCGACATAACTTTTGCATCTACCAGTTCTGGCGAACCAGGCATTTCTTCAATAACTGAGTTCCATTCTTTACATACATCACATTGCCCAACCCACTTTGAAAAGACTGTTCCACATGATTGACACATAAACCGAGCTTTTGACGATGACATTATTTAATAGTTCACTATTCAGCAAATCTTTACTTGAATATTATAATAAGAACAATATGTTTATGCTAAGTCAAATGGGAAGTACAAGTACGGGTAAAAAAGTTTATGTCAATGACGGAGGTTAATACATAAGCAAAAAATCTATTCTGATGTATCAAAAAAAATTTTCTTTTGCAAATATATCTATCAATAAAACACGCTTCCGTTTTGAGTATCGAAGATTTAACTCAAATATATTTATCCGTAGGCTTTTGAATTTGCGTTGTTGCAAAAAAGCCTCAACCGGTTTTGGTGCACGGTTTTAGTGTAGCAAATCATAGACACGCTTGTGAGTTGCGTTACTATATATGCGTGGTTTTATGAAAAATACTTTTATGTCTAAAAATAAAATTGTAGCGCTTTCATTGTCGGTGTTGGCTCTTTTCAGCTCGACAATGCTCGCCTCTGCAGCACCAGTAGCTTCTAGCGGAACAAGATTTAGTGCTTCCTTAAAACTTGGAGCAAGCTTTTCCAGAAATAAAGTGGAAATTGCTGTTAGCAAGCATGCCATCAATTCGATACTTAATCAAACTTTTTTGTGTACAGCTAGTGCAGACTATTTCTTTCCTTTGATGGCTATGAGCGATACGGATATTGACCAATGTCAAGGTGCGGAAGGTTCAGATGTAAGAGATTCTGCATCTAGTCAACATCTAGTAGCTGACAACCTTGCGTCAAATGTTCAAAAAATCATATCAAACAGATATAAGTCAGGTGGTAAAGATGCGTATACCAAAGTTAAGGCGTATCAAGACGATTTAACAAAAGGTCTTAACTCTATAAAGGGGATTAATATCGGTCTTGCCGCAGACCTTGTGCTTGGTATAAAAATGGATCGGTTCGGTCTTGGTCTTGTAGGTTCCTTTGATATGCCTTTGAAAGGCAGAACTTCCACAGCGGCTTGGTCAAAAAGTGAACAGACAACTGATACCAACAAAAAAGATTCTTCGAGTAAGAGTGATGATAAAAACAAGAGCTCAACTGACACATCTTTGGATATGACTGTCAAAAGTAAGTATGGATTCGGTGTGGGCGTGTCACTTTGGTATGACATAAATAGGTGTTTCTCATTAGGCACCGAAGCGGGTTGGAAGAGGAGTTTCTCCGAAATCGATGCAACCAACATGAATGTAAACTTACTTGGTGTCACAGGTACTCCAAAGTACGACGCCGCCAAAAAAATTCCAGAAAAGAATTGTGATAACAAAGATGCCTTAAAAGGAGCTAGAAGCGATAAAGGAATCGATAAATTGACTGGAGTGTTGGATGTTTTGTACGTTGGAGTAACGATGTCTTACAGACTAACGAAATACTTAGGTTTCTTCCTAAGTGGTGGCGTTCAATCTGCGGGAACATTGAAAATGAAGGATGGAAAAACCAAAATAACAAATCCTGATTTTGTTGCTGAAAGAAAAATGAGTATATACGGAAAAGCCGGTTTAGAGTTAAGTATATAATCATCGTAAAACTGTTAAACTCTGGTACTGCCCCGAAGTAACTTCGGGGTTTTTTTAAATATAAGTTTATGTTCGTGATACCTGTCTTACATGTGGTTCTTGTAGCAACAAGGCAATTAAAGTGTTAAGTTGGGTTAAGTCATAAAAAGATAATTCTATAATGAGATTTCTAAAACCATCGTACAAATCCTCAATACGCAAACTCAAAATCGAACAATTTTTTTGTTCAATAATCGAAGACAGGCGACCTAGAATACCGGGAGAATTAAGAACAGATATGAATAGTTTTATAGGAAATGTAACATTGGAGTAATCATACATACCGTTCCACGATAGAGAAATAACTTGAGAATTAGCAGTAAATAGCAGGTTTTTAAAACGAACACACTCTTCTATATGAATTTCAAGAGATTTTTGACCACCAACAGACGAAGATATTACTCCGAATAACTTATCACCCAAAACGGGAGAACAACAAAACTTTCTATCTATCGGAATGTTTGGTAAACCTACAATCATATCTGATAATTTGGTTCTATAGTTAAAGTCTGAATTAAAAATAAGATTTATGCCGAAGATTTCCTCAAACTTACGACTTATATCCCACATTGATAATGAGGAAGAGCCTACGGAAAAATAGAACTGATTTTCATTATCAAAATTTAAACCATTTAATAAAAGCTTGAAATCCGCATCAGATAAAGTAATATTATTATTTTTTAACATGTCGTCAAAGCATGTCTTCCCTGTTATAAGAACATGGGTATTTTCAAAATTCATTAAAGCTTGTCGTATTGCAGTTTTTGCTTTCACAGTAGTTACATACGTTTGCCATACGCCATGTGGTGTTGCATCTTTGTCTGTAAGGATATTTATTTGATCGCCATTTTCAATTATTGTTTTTAAAGGCACTTTTTGGTTATTTACTGTTGCACCTATTGCATGATTACCTATTTCAGTATGAATAGCATAAGCAAAATCTAAAACTGATGATCCTATTGGCAAAGGGATTATTTCGCCTTTTGGCGTAACACCGAAAACATGTTCGGAAACTATTTCCGTTTTTGAATATTTTACAAAATCCTCCATTTTAGAAGAATTATCAAGAACTCGTACCATATCTTTCAGCCACTGATAACTTGAATGCACGTTATATTTTGTATTTTTATTTTCTTTATATTCCCAATGCGCAGCAATACCGTACTCAGCCATGAGATGCATTTTTTGTGTACGTATTTGTATTTCAATACGTTTATTAAGAGGACCAATAACACACGTATGCAAAGATTGGTATCCATTTAGTTTTGGGGCACTTATGTAATCCCTAAATCTCTTAGGTACAACGAGATATTTTCTATGTATAAGCCCCAATACTTGATAACACTGCTTTTCGTTTTCAACTATAATTCTGAACGCCATTATGTCTGATAACTGACCAAACGACATAGTACGTACATTCATTTTGTTCCAAATCGAGTATGGAGTTTTTAATCGCCCGCTAATCTTGTATGGAATTTTGAGTTCACCCAATGTTTCGACAAGTTTATCACGTATAGTGTTAATTATTTCATCTTCAGAATTATATAAATCTTTTAATTTGTTACGTATAGCATTATATAAAGCTGGATAAAGTTCGTAAAACGCCGTGTCTTGTAATTCGTCTTTTATTTTATATAGCCCAACTCTCTCTGCTAACGGAGCATATATTTCTATTGTTTCACGAGCTATTGCTTCTCTCCTACATTTTCTCTTTTTAAACTTCAACGTACGCATGTTATGTAGACGATCAACAAGCTTTATAATCAAAACTCTTATATCAGAAGCAGCGGCGAGCAAAAGTTTTTTGTAATTTTCAGTTTGTTGTGTTGATACTTTTATATTTTCTATTTGTGAAAGTTTTGTTACTCCATTAACTATAGTAGAAATTTCAGACCCGAACATTTTTTTGAGTTCAGGCAACGTAGCTGATGTGTCTTCTAGCGTATCATGCAACAAACCTGCAACTATTGTTACCTGATCCATTTTTAGATCTGCGAGTATTCGAGCAACAGTTAATGGATGCGAAAAATAGAGCTCTCCTGATTCCCTTGTTTGAGTGCCATGTTGTTTTAATGCGAATAAATAGGCTTTTTTTATGAGGTCTTCATTAACATTTGATGCATAACTTCTAACTTTTTTTATTAGATCGTCATATGTAAGCACGGCACCCTCTATCCTATCCCTAAATTCAGAATAGCATGTGAATTTTACGCAAATTGTTCAGACATTTTTTAAAAATTATAGCTTTGTACAATTTTTAAAAAACAAAACTTATAAGATTTGTCCATAAATCATTGACCTATCAATGGAGCGACTGTTACAATTAGACAAGTACATGAATGCGAGTTTTAAAATTATGTTGTGCAGTTTAAATGTTCAAACGAGGGATACCAAAGGAACGGCTCATTCTCGCCGTCTGCGTTACAGTGGGATGGTTCCAGGGATTATATACGGAGCAGGAAAAGCCCCGTTGCCAATATCTGTTTCAGAAAAAGAACTAAATAAGGAATACAGTACATCGGCTTTTTTCAATAAGGTATTTACCTTAGATACAGGAAATGACAAGGAAAAGGTTTTACCAAAAGATGTTTCGATACATCCAGTTACCGGAAATATCTTACATGTCGATTTTATGAGAATTTCAAAAGGCACCAAAATAAAAATTTTTGTTCCAGTTGAAATGGTTAATGAAGATAAATCACCGGGTATTAAAAAAGGTGGAATCGTCAACTTGGTTGTACATAAATTAGAGTGTCTCAGTAACCCAGAATCGATACCTGAAAAAATCGTTTTAGATTTGGCTGGAAAAGAAATTGGTGAAAGCTTCCTTTTAAATCAAACGTCATTACCAGAAGGTGTTGAGGCCGTGAATCCAGAACGTGACAATGTCTTAGCGACAATCGTTATATCTAAAATTGGAAAAGAAGACGATAAACAGGATTCAGGTACAGCAACTGTTGCAACCACAGACGCCACAGCGACAACAAAATCTGAAAAATAGTGATAACTATTTTTTTAATAGTTGGTTTAGGGAATCCAGGTTCCGCGTATGCCTCAACAAATCATAATGTCGGATTTATTTCTGTGGATTTCCTGGCCAAGACCCTAGGTTTTCCGCCGTTCAAAGAAAATTTCAACGGACTATATTCTGAGAAAACGTTTGATGAAACAACAAATGACGGTAAGCATGATTTTTATAAAGTAATAATTTTAAAGCCACAGACGTTCATGAACTCATCAGGAATATCTGTTCAAAAATTTGTCAAGTTTTATAAAATAACGTCATCAAATGTTATAGTAATACATGATGATTTAGATTTAAAACCTGGTGACATAAAAATAAAATTTTCAGGAAGTAGTGGAGGGCATAACGGGATTAAAAGCATCGATAATACGATAGGAACGGAATATTGGAGAGTTAGGATTGGAATAGGTCGACCAGGAAACAAAGAATATCCGATAAAAGACTATGTGTTAGCAAAAATACCTGATGAACTAAAAGAAAAACTTCCGTCGGTTTTAAAAAACATTTCAAATAATATTAAAGACTTTCTTTTAGAGGCCGGTTCTAAATCAAAAACAATATCAAAAATCAGAATTGAATCAAAAACTAACTAAAAAATGATCGGGAAGATAGTATGGGTAACCATAATGTTACTAACAACTATTACGTTCATTATAAGATCAATGCAAGGTTTGCCGATTGCAAAGGTATTTTATGAAACAAGCGAGGTTCTTTTGATAAACAAAGATAAACAAGTATAACAAATGGATTAACAATACATTTTTGTTTAAAGGTTCGAGATATATTTACGTTAATTGTTTATAAAATAAAATCACATGTTTATATAACAAAATTTACTAAATTTTTACGTTTTGAATTATAGAATATAATATAATCTATATGTAATATGAGGACAATATGAAACGACTATTGAAACAAATACCATTATATGCAACGATTATTTTATTTGCAACCAATTTTAAATGTTCAGCTACAACAAACAACGAAATATCACGGTGGTTAAACACTAAATATTTCAATTCTATGAGACTAAGCAAACAGTTTTTTAAAAAAACTAACAATTTAGCAGAGATAAAAAAGGATTTGTTTGACAATTACAAAGATAAAAAAACTGTTAGAATACTATCTTTTGATGGCGGTGGAACAAGGGGATATTTACAATGTAAATTTTTAGATTGCTTATACAAACAAATAGGTATATCTGACGATTTAATTTCTGGTGATGAAAAAAATAAAATATCAAAAAACAAACTTTTCATGAACGAAGTTTTTGATTTAGTGGCAGGAACCTCTGTTGGAGGAATGAATGCTATAGGTATAGCAAATGGCATAACTCCAACGAATATGATGAGATTTTATAGAGAGAAAGCACCTTGGATTTTTACAACAAGAGGTGTAGTAGATTGCTTTAGTAATAATGCTTCTTATCCTTCAAATAAACCAAATTTGGCAAAAAAGATTGCCATGGTAGGCTCGTCAAATCCGTTGTACAAATCAACGAACGAATTTAGTAATTATGGAGACGCGAGGCTAAAACAAGAGTTATCAAACATGTTTGGAGATAAATTACTAACAAGCATTAAAACTCCAGTTTTATTAACAGGATACAATTACTCGGGTTTACATCCTGTTGCATTCACCAACTCAGCTTTTTCGCCTGTTACGGTAACAATTAGAAATGTAAAAATAGTTGATGCGTTAATGGCAACAGCCGCTGCTCCTATATATTTTCCAAGCTACCAAGTACATGCATCGAATAACACAGAAACAGAGCCTGATAGTATCGTTGACGGAGGATTGTTTCAAAATAACCCTTCAGTGTTGGCATTTGCTCAAGCTAGAAAGCTATTTCCTTCAGCAGAAAAGTTTTGTTTACTTAGTTTAGGCACAGGAATTAAGGACGTAGGAGAACACAAAACTGCGATAAATGCAAAGCAAAGCGAAATTGCTGTGAATAAGTATCTTAACCTATTAAACATATCAATGTATTGTGGCGTAATGGCAAATGATATGATTTTGCGAACATTGGCTGAAATTATGCCTGATTTTTTCTATTATCGTTTTAATTTCAGATTAGCTCAAGATAACGATTTTTCAATAGATACATCTACTCCGGAAATTTTTAATTATTTTGATCATGAAGTGGTTAAAGAATATAAAAAAGATATGTATGCGATAACACGTTTCATACACAAAGCATTTGGAGGATAAAGACTTTGTTATATACCGATTGTTATTTAAACTTTATTTTATCGAAATTTTCAAAAACACCATAAAAATCATTTGATCTGTTTAACAATCACTTTTTAATAATCAAATGATTTTTATGGTAAAAAACAGTATGTATACTAATCTTCATCTTTTTTATTTAAAATAGATAAAATAACAAGGGCTATTATTGCCAGAACAGAACTTAACCCAAACGCATGTTTAAATCCAAACAAATCAGCAGTTTTTCCTATTATAGAACCACCTATTAACAGGGACAATGCGCATGTAAGATTATAAAGACCTAATCCCGTACCTTTCAAATCAGGAGGAGCTATTTCTGATATTTTTGCTGCAAATATACTTTGAGAAACTCCTGTATACGCCCCCATAAAAAAAAGAGCTAATAAAGTTACGACAGGAGTTTTACTAGCAAAAATAAATAATAAATCTGCGAGCGCAAACATTCCTAACCCAAGCATAAAAATCGGTGTTGCATTCCGTATTTTATCTGATATTTGTCCTGAAATAATCGCAGTTAAACTATTTGATACGTAACAAACTGTGAGTATTAGGGGGCACATAAAAATATTCAAATCAAATGTATTAGTAACATTTAAGATAATCAATGATTCGGACACCTTTGCACAATTGTAAATTGCTGCGATCGACAATAACAACCAATAACGTTTTGAGAATTTTGAAATATCTTTTATTTTTATTCCACAAGATATTTTTTTTGTTTCGGATTTTTTTACAACTGTTTTATTTTTTACTCCAAATATAACGATGATAACAGCGGTTGCTGCCGGTATACATGCACACCAAAACACCAATTGAAAGTTATTCAATATTTTGTAAAGAATTGCTGCAAATACTGTACCTAATAAAGCGCCAATCGCAGCCATGCCTTGACGCATACCGAAACATCCAGCACGATGTGGTGCCGGTGCCCAATCTCCAACTAACGCATCTCTAGGGGTTGACTGAATACCGTTTCCCATCCTTTCTAATACCTTTGCACAGAAAAGAGGAGCAAAGCTACGTCCTAATGCTTCTAACGGTTTTGCTAAAAACAAAAGGATTGTTCCAAATAAAAGCAATACTTTACGATTACATAAAATATCACTTAAATAACCGGAAAATAATTTCATTATGAATGAACACGCTTCAACAGTGCCATCTAATACACCAATTTTTGCAAGGTTAACGCCCAAATTATTATGTAGGTAAATTCCGAAAAAACTAAATATCATTAATGTTGACATATTGATAAAAAACGATGCAAAACAAATTGATTTAACAGTGCTAGGAACGGCACGTATTCGACCAAACAGATTTGAGGAATTCATTAAATGCATTCCATCCCGATGCGAATATACGTTAAAATTAACCCAAATTAGTCCGAAGCGTCAAGGGCGTTTTATTTTAGAGAGGACAAAAATATCATTCGCGTGCTATTCTCAACTTGGTGGCAAAGTTTACCAATTTTTATGAATAAAGTTTACCTATCATTGCTTATTTCTTTTAGCACATTGTTTTGTATTGGATGTTCAACAATAAAGACGAATGTGAATAAGAAAGCACAGGTTATTACACTTGATGACAATAGTAAAAAAGCTCCAGAACAACGAAAACAGACAAAAGTAATTAATAAAAACAATGATGAGCTTTGCCGGCATATGAAACAGTATAAAGTTAATTTTCCGCCACAACTAGTTTCCTATATGGAAGGAGCGTTAAAAAATAATAAAAAAATAATTGAAGCACAGCACGACATACTTATGACAAATGAACAACACAATATACAGAAGGCTGCATTCAAACCAGTTATAGACTCTGTTTCAGGAATATCTAATAGACCAACAAGATATTGGAAAAACGTCACACCAAGCGATACAACTGTATCGGTTGAAACTTCTTACAATACTTCTTTACGAGCAAGATGGAATTTATTTAGAGGCGGTGGAGATATTGCAAAACTGAAAAGCACGGACAAACAGATTGAAGCGAAATGGAAAGAATACGACGCAACGGTTCAGGACACTCTACAACAAATAGCTGAATTGTATTTCAACATAGTTGCAAAACAAGCAGAAATTGAAAATATAAAATCACTCATAAAAGCACGTAGTGAAAGTGCAAAAGTCGCTATTCAGATGAACGCAGCAGGAGCCGCAAAAGAAGCTGATGTCGCCCAAGCTCAAGCAGCTCATGCAGAATCTGATGCGAAGCTTTCTGTAGCTGAAGCTCAAGAACAAACATACATGGCTCAATTATCAGAGCTTACTGGGATGCCGGTTTCAGGAAAACTTCAGCAACCTACAGAAATCTTTAATACCTTGGTAACAGAAAAAGACGCATTCGAAGTTGCAAAAAAATTTAATCCTAAAGTAATAGCTGCGCAAGCAAATTATTTTGCTGCGTTAGCAGAAATGGAAGAGCCTGACGGCAGTTTCTTACCGTCTATTGATTTAGAAAGTGGATTTTATGCGGAACAAAGTAATCAGGCGAGCGGTATTGTTGGGAAAGGAGGTTCAGCAAATACAGTGAATTATTTATATCGCCATAATCCAGCAATTGGTGTTTCAATGACAATTCCTATTTACAGCGGAGGAAGCGGATCTGCTAAAAAAAGACAGTCAGGAGAAAAGCTTACCAAGGAACGTGTTGCACGAGAAAGAGCTTTACTTGAAGTTCGTACTGCTATAAAACAGGCACTTGAAATGATAGAAGCAGCAAATGAAAATATGGTATCGGCAGAAAAGGCTATAAAAGCCCGAAGCATGTCCTTACGAGCGACAGAGGAAGAGCATCAGGCTGGTACGAAAATAGTAAAAGATGTGTTGGATGAACAACAAAAACGTTATGAAGCCTTACAAATACGTAATGAAGCTATAAAAGACAAATTTATTAATTACTGTAAATTACTTAATCATTTAGGCATGCTAAACCCTAAATATTTGAACTTGAAAGGATCAAACTTTGATTATAAAAAGGAGTTTGAACACCAGAAGAGAGGAGTATTTACTCGATTTAATGAACGCAAGAATGATAAATCTTCTAAAAGCGAGTATTTTAGTAAATAGCGATGGATTGTAATTATGGCAAATTATAAGCAGAGCGATGAAATGTCAATGGAGGATATACTATCCTCAATACGAAAATATGTTGCGGATGAAAAACACACAGATACGCTTGAGACAGCAGAGAGTTCCGAAAGGGCAGACCAACCAAATGACGAGTATAATACGTCAGATAGCAACTTTGAGGATAACGTAATAACGTTGGGGCAAGAAGATGTTGCAGATCAGTCCGTTACAGTGAAGCGTGCTCCTGATGACGACATTGTTCTGGGAGCATCAACTACTGATACTAACTACAATAATCTTAGTCCTGAAGAAAATCCGGCAAGTTCATATTCCAGAGCGGTTGAAGGAAACGGAGGGAGTCCATTTAATAAACTTGCAGAAGCGTTAAAAACGTATAATTCTCGCAAAAAAAATATTGAACTAAATTTGAAAATGTCAATGGAGCAGTTTTATCGCACAGTGACCGAAAACTATCTTCAAAAATGGATGGATGCTAACCTTAAGAAGACTGTTGATGAAATGGTCAGAAAAGAAATTGAGAAATTAAAACAGGAGTAGTAATATGATCGAAGTCAAGTCGTTTGAAGACATAAATAATCTTATAAATGAACGCAGTCTATTGTTGTTTGATTTTTGGGCACCATGGTGCGGTTCTTGTCGCATGCTTATGCCAGTAATAAAACAGATTGAAGATGAGTTACCTGAATTAACCGTGGCGGGGATTAATGTTGATGAATTACAAGAGATTTCATCACAGTATGATATTCAATCAATACCGACACTTGTTTTGTTCAGAGACCATGCTGAAGTTGCATCTCATAACGGATTTGCTTCATCTCAGGCGTTGATTGATTGGATAAAAGAAAATTAATAAGAAAAAGGTAGAACAATGGATTTTAGAAAGGAAAGCAAATCTTTTGCAAAAGATTTAGTAGCAATGTTTACATTGCTGTTTATTGTTTTTAGTTTTTGGTATCAACCTTTTAAAATTCCATCTGAATCTATGGTTCCAACACTTCTTGTTGGCGATTTTTTGCTTGTCGATAAACAATGTTATGGATATACAAATGATTCGTTCCGGATGTGGCAAAAGACACTGCCATTGCCAAAATTTTCAAAGAGGTATTTTGCCTCAAAAAAACCTCAATATGGAGATGTTATAGTATTTCATAATCCAAAAGACGGCAACAAAAATTATATAAAACGTCTTATAGGCATGCCAGGTGATAAAGTTCAACTAAAAGCTGGTATAGTATATATAAATGACAAGCCGTGCAAGATTGTCGAAACGGATACTTACTCACTGATGAGTAAAGGTGATTATAAAATATTTAAAAAATATATTGAAACTTTACCGAATGGATATGAACACACTTTTATAAAATATGTGCCTTTTGGACAAGGTGTGCTTGATAATACTGATGTATATGTCGTCCCTGACGGTCATTATTTCGTCATGGGTGATAATAGGGATAATTCATCTGATAGTCGAGTTTTGGAAACATGTGGTTTTATTCCAAATGAACATGTTATGGGGCAAGCAAAATATTTGTTTTTTTCTTCTGGATGCAAGTGGTATCAGATTTTCGATTGGCTGTTTTCGATAAGATTTGAGCGAATTTTTACAAGAATTAAGTAACAGCTATGTACACTATAAATAGTAATAATGGTGTTTTCAATCGGCGATTGGCAATATCTATTGAAAAGATATGCAGATTGGAAGAAATGCTTGATTACGAATTTAAAAACAAAGATACGATAAGATCGGCATTACGTCATTCTAGTATAAAAAGTGTGGCAATACCATTTGAACGACTGGAATTTTTGGGTGATAGAATTTTAGGAGTTGTTATTGCCGAATACATATACCGGTCAACAAGGGGTGATGAAGGTGGCATGGCTCGCATGCACTCGGCGTTAGTTTGTGCCGACGCTTGCTATTCGATAGCTTTGCACTTAGGCTTAAATGAAATAATAAAAACCGCCGGTAAGCATTTAAGAGATAATAAAACAGTATTGGCTGACGCTATGGAAGCGGTTTTGGGAGCTGTTTTTACTGATAGTAATAGAGATTACTTGAAAGTAGAACAGATAGTACTAAATCTTTGGAGACCGCTTATTTTAAGATATAAAGCATCGGAACAAGAACCTAAAACTCAACTTCAAGAATTAGTTCAATCAAAATCAAATACGTTTCCTATATACACACTTTTGGATGTTTCTGGATCACAGCATCAACCGGTGTTTAAGGTTCAAGTTTCCGCATTAGGTAAATCAGTTGAAACTTTAGGTCATTCTAAAAAAGAGGCTGAAACAATAGCGGCTCGTGAATTGTTGCATTTGTTAAGAAATAATAATTAATCCAAATCTTCAAGCATTGAACCAATGTTTATACTTTCGGTTTCTTCATCCGAAACATCGACTTTCGACGTTTCGGATTTTTCAACTTCTTTGAAATAGTTTTTCAAAAACCTTGCGATAACACGTGTTGGAATACGTCCACCTGTTGATTTAGCAGTCATTTTGTCCTGCAAACTATCATTACCAACCCACACACCAAATGCTAACCCCTTATCAAATTTTTCCGTGTTTTCATTATCATTATCTTCGTCAGTTTCGTCCGTGTCGTCATAAGGGTCATAAAATCCAATAAACCATGCATCAGTATCACCATTGCTACCAGTTTTGCCGTATATTTCATCATTAACATTAGCTGCACGTCCTGATCCTCTTTGAACTACTGAACGCAATAACTCACGACAATTATTTAACACTTCGCTATCTAGTACATCTACAGGTGTTGGTTTTTCTCGTGAATATAAAATAGTACCGTCTTTTTTCCTTATTTCTATAACACAATACGGAACAACTTCATATCCATCCATAAACGAAGCAAAAGCCGCTGTTATATCTTTAAGCGTTACTGGAGTAGTGCCTAAAGCAATGCTTAAATCTTGTTCTGAAACATTTGTAATGCCAAGTTTTTTTGCAAATTGAGAAACACGACTTAATCCAATAGATTTTGCAAGCCTTATGCAAGGAGAATTTACAGAATAAGTAAAAGCATCAATAAGCGATATTGAACCTCGCGTTCTCCACCCAAAATTACCTGGATGCCAATTGCCTATTGATATCGGTGCGTCTGAAATTTGATCATATATTTGATATCCATATTCGATGGCGGCACCGTAAACAAAGATTTTAAAAGCAGAACCAGGAAAACGTTGAGCTTGCGTAACTCTATTGAATTGCGTAGCTGAATAGTCAGATCCCCCTATCATTGCTTGTATCGCTCCATTTCTATCCATACATATAAAAGAGATCTGCGTAAATTTGTAATTTTTACCTTCTGTATTTAAATAAAACGACGTAGCTTCATCAGCAAGACGTTGTTTTTTATCATCGAATGTAGTAACAACTATTATGTCATCTTCTAATTCTCCAAGTATTTTTTTTGATTGTTCGTAAGCAAAACTACAGAAATATTGAGAACTATCTTTTTTATTAATTGTGTGGGAGAAGGCACTTTCTGCTTCTTTTTTTTCAATTTCCTTTGCACTTTTTATATAGCCTTGTTCTTCCATTTGTTTTAGTACGACCATTGCCCTATCATGAGCATAGTTTTTATGATTTGATGGATTATATCGTGCCGGAGCTCTCAATGTCCCTGCCAACACTGCAGATTCAAAAGTGTTTAGTTGCGATGCCGGTTTATTAAAATATTTTTTCGATGCGGCATCTATTCCATAAGTGCCAGCTCCGAAATATACTCGATTAAGATACATCATTATTATTTCTGATTTAGTGAATTTGTATTCAATCCATAACGCCAATAAAAGCTCGCTAATTTTACGGCCTATTGACCGATCGTTGTGCGAAATTGTTCCTTCCCCTATTAATATATTTTTGGCAAGTTGTTGTGTTATTGTCGAGCCACCTTGAACAACACGCTGTGCAATATAGTTTTGGTATATTGCTCGAGAAAAACCTATTATATCAAACCCGAAATGGTTATAAAATCTTTTATCCTCTATTGCAATAAATGCATTGATTACATGATCTGGAAGAGATGTAACTTTAACAACATCTTCATGTAAATCACCAAATGTTCCTAATGTTGTGCCGTTGTATGACTGAATCTCAACTGATGGAGATCGTATTGCTGTATTGATACTGTTAATATCCGGTAGATCTTTCGCATAGTAAATTATTATTCCACTAACCGATAAACATCCTACACAAAAAAACACACCTGTTAATTTGAAAAACGTCCTTATGAAGGAAGGTTTATTTGCTTTATTAAATTTATACTTTTTACGTTTAGTCATCTGCTGTTAATTTGTTAACTAATATTTCAAGTTCTTCATATGTTTTGCATTGAATCGATAATTTGCCACCTCTACGCGTTACTGTTAAAGACGTTGGCATTCCAATCGCTTGCTCAATACTGTTTGCTATTTCTATTGCTTCCTCATTCTTTGCGGGTAATATAAGCGTGCCGTCACTATTATCATTGCTAGTAATTGCTTTTGGATTTTTATGTCTTACTTTATTTTTTGATTTATCTGGCCCATTATCGATATTCAAAGACGTTTTCACTTCGTCTGCGGATACATCTCCAAATAATGCAGACAATCCCCGTCCTAATTTGTTTGCCATGATTGTTGCCTTTCTAAAAATTCTCTTGCTAACTCCATGTAAGCACAAGATCCTGCACACTTAACATCATATATAAGAACTGGTTTTCCGTAGGATGGAGCTTCAGATATCTTTGTGTTTCTCGGAATTACAGTATTAAACACTTGTTTGCCCATAGTTTCCCTAACATCTTTTGCAATGGATAAACTTAATGCATTCCTTTTATCGAACATTGTTAGCAGTATTCCAAAAATCCGTAAATTATGATTAAAAGAATTTTTTACACGTCTTACAGAATTCAATAAATAATTCAATCCTTCCATTGCGTAATACTCACACTGCAATGGAATTATAATTCCATCAGCTACAGTTAATCCATTAAGCGTTAATATTCCCATAGATGGCGGACTGTCAATTATTATGTAATCATACTTGTTTTTATACTGTAATAGCGCGTTTTTTAAAATTTTTTCCCTATTGTCAGCTTGTACCAGTTCTATTTCAGCACCTATAAGATTTATATTTGATGGTGCCAAAGTTAGACCGGGAATTGAAGTATTTATTATTATTTCAGATAAATTTCTTGATTGTATCATTAAATCATAGGTAGAACCGTTCTTTGTGGAATAAATACCAAATCCAGTTGTTGCATTACTTTGCGGATCTAAATCAATAAGCAAAACCTTCTTTTTTATTGCGGCGAGTGCGGTAGCAAGGTTAACTGCGGTTGTTGTCTTGCCCACTCCTCCTTTTTGATTTGAAATCAAAACAGTTAAAGCCACAATTCACAAGCTAATAAATTAACAACATTGTTATTTTAACACTTACTGCAATAATCTAAAAACAGCTACACCAATTGTATTTTTAATAAAATACTATCTGTTGTTAGTGAACTTGGTATTACTTCATGATGAATATTACTAATTGCGCTTAGTTCTGATTGCCACGTTTTCCCTCTATGAAATATTCCATCATATATTGAAAGTTTTCTCATTATGTTGATCAATATATCAAGCGATCCAAACGCTCTTGATATAGCGAAAAATGGTTTTTTATATTTACCTGTATCTAACTTATAAACATCACATGCGTATATTTGACAATCTAAATTCAATTTTCGTCGGACCTCTTTAAGAAACACTGATTTTTTAAGATCTTTCTCAATAAGAACAACATTATTAAATCCTGCTATTGCTAAAATAATTCCAGGAAATCCGGCACCACTGCCTATATCGAATATAGTGCCATTTTGTTGCAAGTAAGGAACAAGCTGAAGACTGTCCGCAATGTGTCTAGTCTTAACGTCATCTACCGTGTCGGATTGTACTAAGTTGATATGTCTATTCCATTGCTTAAGTAGATCAATATAATCATCAAAAAGGTAGCTCATTCATTTCCCTATTTTTCTATATAACGGAGTAGATGAATATTCAATTTCAATTGTCTCTTTTATCAAACCTTTTTCGTCATTAATAACATCTGGTATTTCCCCATTAAAATAATTACACAATGCTACATACTGCATATACGCTAAATTGGTATCGTTGTTCAATATATCGCTATCCATAACAATATTTTTATATTTTGATTTTAAAGTTTCTAGCAAATCACTTGATTGTTCGGACAGTTTACCGTCAATTACTTCTCTATAAAAAAAGTTTCCACAATAAGAATTGATTACAATAGCATCACATGATTTTTTTATATAAAAATATGTTAAAAAGTTTGACACACTAATAAATCTAGCCTTTGGATGAACAACGTTGAGAGCTTTTACTATTGATGTTACTATTCTCTGTGTTGTAAAAGTCAATACTCCAGCTGAGTATACAACTTCAATTATGTTTGTTTTTCGTATTTCATCGCTTAACAACAAAGGCGCAATATCTGCAATTTTATACGCATCTGCAAGTACATGCATCCTAGAGATGTAAGGACTGAATATATGACAACAGTTATGACACAAAAAAAACGATAACATCATGACCTCACTTTTATATTTATTATTCTTCTTAGCTCTTTTAGTTCATTCTCGTTTGGTAATGATAAAATTACATCGTCTTTGTTTTTATTCCTCAATATACACTGCTGTAATATCCATTCTCTTATACTATTTCTTTCCAAAAAATGAGCGATTTCTTGTAATTCATTAAATGTTATATTTCGGGTATCAACTGTCGTTCGTATTTCGAATTTTAATTTATCTCGATATTCAAGCATTTTTAAAAAAGATTTTTCTGCAATATTGCCTGAGCCTGAAACACCTGTTATTTGTTCATAATTTTTAAAACTCGTTTTTATATCAAAACCTATCCAATCAACAATTGGCAAAACTTCACAAAACTTTTTATATAAATATCCACTCGTATGTAAACCGATATAAAAACCTAAATTTTTTATTTGAAGCATAGCTTTGTATAAATCTGGTTGTAATAAAGGTTCTCCGCCGGAAAAAACAACACCCTCCAATAGTCCTATTCTGCTTTTCAAAAAATTAATAACTTCATCGAAGGATATAGTTTCTTGTTTTATCTGTTGCAAATCTGGATTGTGACAGTAAGCGCACCTTAGTGGACACCCCTGAGTAAAGATAATCGCCGACATCTTTTCTGGATAATCTAACATTGAAAAATGTTGTATGGCGGCGATTTTCATATTTATTTGTTGTTAAACCTATTTATTAATTCTTCAACACTTAGTGTTTCGTTCCTTGTATTTCCAAGTTCTCTAAGTGATAAAGTATTATTTTCGACTTCTGTCTTACCAATCGTTAAAATGCACGGAACTTTTTGTTTGGAGTACTTCCTAATTTTATAAGGCAATGTATCATTGCTTGTATCAGAAACCGTTCTAAATCCATTTTCAGTTAATCTATTTTCTATATTGTTAGAATATTCTGTACAATCATCTGATACAGTAACTATTGCAAACTGAACAGGGGATACCCAAAACGGTAACTTTCCATTAAAGTTTTCAATTAATATACCAATAAATCGTTCCATAGATCCGAGTACAGCTCTATGCAACATAACGGGATGTTTCTTTTCTCCATCGGCTGTTGTGTAATGAATGTCGAACCTTTCAGGTAAATTAAAATCAACTTGCAACGTTCCGCATTGCCAATCCCGACCTATACAATCTTTTAAAACAAATTCGAGTTTAGGCCCATAAAAAGCACCTTCGCCTGAATTCAGTACGTATTTCAATCCAGCTTGCGTTGCGGCATCTTTTAATGATTTTTCTGCTAAATCCCATATTTCATCCGACCCTACACGTTTTGATGGTCTATCTGAAAATTTAACTGATACGTCATTAAATCCAAATTTTGAATATATTTCCTTCAGCATTTTACAGAAGTTTATTGTTTCGGAAATTATTTGATCTGGGGTACAAAAAATATGTCCATCATCTTGAGTAAAGGCTCTAAGTCTCATAATACCGTGTAAAGAACCTGAGCTTTCATTTCTGTGACATAATCCAAACTCTCCATATCTCAACGGCAAATCACGATAACTTTTGACAGCGCCTGTTTTATAACAAATTATATGTCCCGGGCAATTCATTGGCTTTATTGCCATTGTTGTCTCTTCTTCATCGACAATAAACATATTTTCTTTAAATTTTTCCCAATGTCCAGAAGTTTCCCATAAGCTTTTATTTAACAACTGAGGAGTTTTTACAAGTTTGTATCCGTACTTTTGCATAACACCGGCAATATACTTTTGTAACGTGTCGTACAAAACTTGCCCTTTTGGCAACCAAAAAACGTTACCTGGAGCTACTTCATCAACGTGGAATAGTTCCAGTTCAACGCCTAGCTTCCTGTGATCACGCATTTGTGCTTCTTCAATCATTTTGCAATATGCGTTTAGTTCCTTTTTATTAGCAAATGCAACACCATAAATACGTTGCAACATAGGACGATTACTATCACCACGCCAATATGCACCCGCGACTTTGTTTAATTTGAAACAGTCTGTAGGAATATATTCAGTCGAAGGTAGATGTGGCCCTCTACATAAATCTAAAAAATCTCCGTCTTGATACAAAGAAACAGTTTCTGCATCTATATTTTCAAGTATTTCAACTTTATATGGCTGATTTTTGTTTTTAAATAATTCTATCGCTTTTTCACGAGATACCTCACTTCTTGTGAATTTTAGTTTTTGCCGAATGATATCTCGCATTATTTCTTCTATTTTTTTTAAATCATCAGTAGAAAACTCTTTTGATGATTGAAAATCATAATAAAAGCCATTATCTATTGCGGGGCCTATTGCGAATTTTATATCTGGGTCAATTTTTTGCAATGCAGTAGCCATTATATGAGCTAATGAATGCCGAAGTATTTTTACACCATCTTCCGAGTTAATAGAGATCAATTCTCCATCTTTTTCAGAATGTTGTGCTAAATCGGAAATATTTCCATTTATCTTTATTGCAACTATGTCTTTATTCATTAAATCACTCCACTATCTTTGGAACGCAAAACATATCAAATTTTTTATTTTTCGTATTCGACAATAACTCGTCTTTCGTATTATCCAAATGTGCTATATCTTTTCGTTCCACAATAGTTGCAACACAATCAGAAACCGTATTATCGACAGATGACGTATCTATTTTTGCCAATTGGTCAATCCAACCGAATACCGAGTTTAATTTATTTAAAAAGTCTTTCTTACTCGCATCAGACACTGCCAACTTTGCTAGTCGACAGACTTTATCAAATTCCTGGTCACTTATCATGCAATCTACTTTTATTAGAGTATATTACCGTCGTAGGATACCACAGAGCCATTTAATATAAAAAAACATATGGTTAAACGATTGTTAAAAATTCAAATTACTCAAATCTTCAGAAATTGTTGACCAAATTTCAACATCAATTTCATTTTCTACATTATTTTTATTCCTTTCATTTATTTCCTCCGTTGAGCGTAAATTTGAATATATAATACCTTTTGCGAAATCAGGAGTTGAAGTATTTAAAAGCATATTTTCGCGTATGTTGCGCGTTGTCGGTTGCTCGAATGTATTATTCAACCGATTAATTGACAATTGCAATTTAAGTTGTCTAGCGTTAAACGAATTAAAATCATTGTTGTTTATAACAGCATTTCCCAAAGTATTAGGAGATATATCTATCATTGACAAAAAATCATTTTCAATATTTACGACAAAAGGTTCTTCAACACTTTCTGCAAATTCTTGTAGTTGCTTGTTTTGTTGTTCTGGACTTGAATTAACGCGTTTTAAATTCAGTCTATCACTCAGAGGTAGTGTATTGTTGACCTTATGCCTTTGCAAGGAACAATGTTGTTGTTCATTATGTATTACGCATAGTTTTCTAGGAAGCACTAAATCTTTGTAATCAAAGATTCGCTTGCTTTCGGAGTTGCTCATTGACTCATAAATCAATGAATGTTTTGTTAGTTTATTATTTGGGGTTAAATAACTCTCTTTAGCAAACGTTTGACCATTATTAAGCTCTTGCGTTTTATCAGAGTTAGGGTATATTTCAATTTTTCCTTTTTGTGTATCGTTCCCAGATGAGAAGCAATTTACGCTAAAAACTTCAAAATTAAAAATTAAAAACAAAAGTGTGTATCGACATGTATGTTTCATATTACTTTTTGGATAAAAAACAATCTTATAAGATTTTATCAAAGTTTGTATAAAAGTAATATAGTGGTACATACTTGTATAACTTTTTAAAGCTTATCGTTGATTTTCCGTATCTAAAAATGTTTTACTTATTGTTGCAAAAATAACAGTAAGTGGAACAGCTAAAAATAAACCTGCAGTTCCCAAAACAGACGTTGTTGCGCATATTGAAAACATCATCCAAAACGGAGAAATTCCAAGTTTTTCACCAATAAATTTAGGGGTCAAATAATTTGAATCAGTAAGTAAAATTGCAAGATATGTAAGTATAGTAAAAAAATATTGATAAGGAGTAAAGTCATTAAGACACATAGCAAGTGTAACACCAAGTCCTATAAATGGACCAAAAAATGGAATTATAGAAATCATACCTGTAAACAATCCACATACAACACTTTCATTAACTCCAATTATTGTAAGTAATATGCAATATATAACAGACAATACACAACACAACGACAATTGACCTCTTATATACTCAGCGAGGCGATTGTTTATGTTTTGAATTAATGCTAACACGGTGGGCGAAGTAAGTTTACGTAACAATACTTTAGAATACCTAACGAACTTATTCCAGTCACGTAATAAGTAAAATGTAATAATGGGCGTCATAAACATAAAAATGATTACGTATATTACTGATTTACCTGTATAGATAAACTTTAAAAGGTAACGTGGCACATTTGAAATTATTGTTCTTGTATAGTTCTGTATCGATGTGCCTATATCAATAGGCTGATCGATTCCGATTTTTTTTAAAGCGTCATGTATTGTACTATTGATACTGTCCGCTGACACTGTATTAACTAATATGCTTATTTTGTTCAAAAGTACTATTGCCGATTTTTGAATAAGCGGAAGTATAAAAATTCCTATAAGGGAACACACAGTAACAAGCAAAGAAACTATTATTCCAGACGATGTGGCTGATGATAGATTAAATCGTATTGATAATTGGTTTGCGGGATAGTGAAAACAGTATGCTAGAACGATACTGACTATAAACGGGATCGTCCATTGCCCCATTGCGTATAACACAAAGAACAGTCCGACAAAAAAAGAACAAAGAGTTATTGCTTTATAATTCATCAACAGTTAATGTATAGTCAACCCGGGCAAGGATAACACGATTGAAGTTTATTAACTGACAATATGTTTATTGAACCATGTGATTTGACGTTTAGCATAATTACGCGAATACTGTTTACAAAAACTTTTCATATCATCGTATTGTAATTTATCCCTAATATATAAAGCTATTTCTTTAGCCCCTATTGTTTTGAGTATATGATATTTTTTAAATATCTCGGTGTATGACATATCTTTAAATTTTTCTAATAGAGTTTTGACTTCTTCAATGGCTCCATTTTCAAGCATTAAATCAAATCTTCTGTTTATTTTATTATAAAGCTCTTCTTTTGGAGGATTTAAATATACAAACTTCCATTCATCATTAATAAATTTAATCTTCGGTTGGTTAAAAAAATATCGTATTGATTTACCGCTTACCGTGAGTATTTCCCACGCTCTTATTATTTGATGATGTTGTTCAGGTAATATTCCTAAATTCGGATCAGCTTCGTATACGGCTTTATACATCGCATTAAAGTCTTGTTTTGATAACTCGGTTCCTATTTCTCGTACCGATTGAGGAATATCTGGCAATGGTGATATTCCGTTAATTAAAACATCAAGATACATACCTGTACCTCCAGCAATTATTGGTTGGCGTCTCATATTCTTTACTTTATTAATTTCTTCAGTTGCTAGTTTTGCCCATTCAAGAGCTGATGTATTTTCATCGTGCGCCAATATACCAAACAATCTATGGTTAGCTTCATTTAATTCTTCATCTGTTGGGTAAGCACTTAATATTTTTAAATCTTTATATAGCTGAAACCTATCGCAGTTAATAATTTCTCCATTAAGCTCTTTTGCCAATTTTATTGCTTTAGCTGTTTTACCTGAAGCTGTTGCTCCAACTACTGCAATTATCATTACTGAATTCGTTCTAAATGTTTATATGATGTAGTTAATTTATCTTTATCAATTTTTAGTTTAAAAATATCTGTTTTCAAGAAATTACTCCACGCTGATTGAATATTATTTTTATACTCATTCGAAATTTCTTTTGATAATTCGATGCTTCGTTTATTAACACCGTTAGGTGAATGCCAATCTGGAGATATCACATTAAATTTGACAACGTCTGTTTTTGTTGACATTGCTTGAACCATTAGATCGGTTTTATATCCGCTTATTATATCTTTCGCTGATAAAGAAGACGAAAGCGTATAATAATTAAACTCAGTTATGTTTGAATCCTGCAGAAAATAATTATTTTTATAAATGACAGTCAGACCATCAATTGTTACGTGATAATGAAAAGGCTGTTGTGACGGTATCTTTTTTACAAACGATTGTATTTTTTTGTAGTAGAAGTAATCAATATTTTTTAGTTCACTAAGCTGTTGTTCTGTTGTTCCATTCTTTAATAGTTTGTTAAATATGTCGAAAACCTTACTCGTATCATCCATAAAATGTTTTTTCGGTTTTAAATCAAGGATATTTTTTAAATAAAATAAATAAGGATTATGTAGCAAATCACTTACTCCATTTGCGTTTACGGTCAATTCAGTTTTTAGATTTGCTATTGGCAATGTATCGCTATCCGCTGTGTTTTTATCCAGTTCCGAATACGTAACTTCGAGATATTCAACATTTTTTTTATGTATTTGTTGCCATAACGGTACATCAGATTGTTTACAAAAAATATATACTACTGGACTTATGTTTAATAAATAGTTCCAGTCTATGCGTGTAGTCAGTCCTAATAATTCCCGTTCATGCCCAAATAACCATAAGTATCCGATATTGTTGCTCCACGCTGTACTTGGTGGTACTCCAAAAAAGATGGTCAAATCACAATCATTTCTCATAGTTGATATATCAGAAATCGTTAAATTTCCGGTAGTAACCTGTTCAACAACGATCTCGTTTAGTATTTTTACTATTTTTTTTATTTGTGGATTGTCTTTATACGGTATATCGTTGATAGGATTTTTAAATCCAAATTGATATTTTATTAATTTTCTTATTTTATTATTGGAGACTACAATTTGAACGTTGGTATTATTACTTTCTATTATATTACTTATCTTTTTTGTTGCTATGAGAATATTATCAAAGCATATGTATTTTATCGAATTGAGTTTGTTCTTGGATATTTCATTTCTGTACGTAACGTTATTGTTTGGATAAATCTCTGATATAACTTGTTTTAAAAAATCTCGACGAACTTGAGTTTTTTCATTTAAAACGGTTGATGGTATATCAATAAAATTTAGAAATTTGTTATATAAATCTAAATCCTTTGACACAAGTTGCATCAATCGTTCTAAATCATATGCCATTGATACGATGTAACTCAATGGACTATTGTATACAAGTCCTAACTTTTTAATAAAATTAATTATATTTTCTATATTAACATTCATTTATTTTAATTATACTGTTGTATATACGTCTATATCATCATTATTAATTTTTGGAAAAAGTATTTTTATTTTTCCTAAAGTTATATTGTTTGGTAATTTTTCGTTTTGGTTATATTTAAATTCAGGTTCAATATTCAAGATTCTAATAAACTTTTCTGAAGCAATTGGCATTACAGGATACAATAATTTAGTTATTTTATATATATTCTCAAGACATGTATATAATATCGCCTTCATTCTGTTTTTATTAGATACTTTAAGCGTCCACGGTTTTTGGATATCTAAATACTGATTTGCTAGTGTTATCGAATGTTCCAATTTTTCAAGATATTTACTAAACGAATATTCATGCATCAACTGAGGACATAAATTTATCTCTTCTAAAACAGATGTGTAAAACGCGGTATCATCATTTGTTAACGTTTCAGGTCGACTTATAACTCCATCGCAATATTTTTGAATAAAAGTCAATACTCTATTACAAAGATTACCATAACTATCTGCTAATACAGAATTATATCTTTTTATAAAACTTTCTTTGGAAAAATTTCCATCAGCCCCGAATGAAAGCTCACGCAACATATAATATCTCAGTGCGTCAGAACCAAACACCTTACAATATTTATAAGGATCTTGAACGTTGCCAAGTGATTTTGACATTTTTTGTCCTTCGCTTAACCACCACCCGTGTGAAACGACTTGTTTAGGTGGTTTAATTCCAACTGCCATTAAAAATGCTACCCAATACAAAGCATGAAAACGAACAATTTCTTTTCCAACAAAATGAACAACGTTTTGCCAATATGGATCTTCATTTTGATCTTCATTTTCTGGATAGCCGTTAACAGTTAAATAATTTGTGAGCGCATCAAGCCACACGTAAACGACATGTTTGGGATCATTAGGAACTGAAATTCCCCATGAAAATGTTGTCCTAGAAATTGCAAGGTCGCTTAATCCTTGTTTTATAAAACTTATTATTTCGTTCTTACGACTAATTGGAAAAATAAAATCAGGATGTTCTTCATAATACTTAAGTAATTTGTCCCTAAACACCGATAACTTGAAAAAGTAACAAGGCTCTGTCATGTAAGTGACCTCTCCCCCCAAAGGAGATTTACCATCAATTAATTCGTTTTCAGAAAAATATGCTTCATTTCTTATATCATACCAGCCTTCATATTGTCCGAGGTATATATACCCGGCATCTAGTAATTTTTTCCAAAAATATTTAACTGTTTTCGTATGTCTCGATTCTGTCGTTCTTATAAAATCATCGTTTGAAATGTTTAATATCGGTAATAAGTCTTTAAATAAAGTAGATATTTCATCTGCAAATTGTTGAGGAGTTTGTCCGTTGTTTATCGCACTTTGCTCTACTTTTTTCCCGTGCTCGTCAGTTCCTGTTGAGAATTTTACGTTGTAGCCCATCATTTTGCAAAATCGAGCATATACGTCACAAACAATTGTCGTATAAGCATGTCCTATATGCGGTTTTGCGTTTACGTAATATATTGGGGTTGTGATAAATATATATTTTTTCATCTTTAATTTATAAAAAAACACTCTCTGCTAATTTTATCATGTTCTTTACGTTACGTTACGTCGTCCATTATATCACTTAAATCTTCGTCTATAAATGTAAAACGCTGTTTTTTCTTTATCAAATGTTTTTATATATTATTATTTAAGTTTTTTATTTTTTTTACACAGTCATCTTTTTTTTACAGTTCTTTAGCACAATTTTTTAGTTCTTTGTTAAAATTATTTGTTGATGTTGGATATTTTTCTGTACTTTTCTTATATATCTTCTATATAAATCCACTCCTCGGTCTTTCTTTCTCAGATTACACGATAAATTTTGTATCTTTAACCATCGTTGTATAGACTTTTTTGATCCTTCGCCCCAATTCCTTTATCACATATATAAAAACGGCATGTCTCATTCTTACTTTCCCCTTGT
>CADBOF010000030.1 GCA_902796345.1 uncultured Pseudomonadota bacterium | reverse complement strand
AGGAGGAGGAGGAATATTAGGGCCTGTACCGTTATTGCCTACTATCTGTTTAGGTTCAATTTTTACTTCTTGAACGTTATCAATAGACGGAATATCAATTCCTCCCATGAAATTACCAACTTTTTCTTGTATAATTTCTTTATTATTTTGATTGTCTTTTTGTCCTTCAACGTTTTCGTTTATATTAATTTTGTTTTCATCGATTTTGATGATTCTAAAAGTATTTAGACCACCTTGCTTTCTTTGACTCAAATTTTGATTCAAATGCTCCTGGGCTACCTCTGGTATTCTGTTTCCTGTGAATCCGCCTTGGAAGCCGTTTTGAGGAACGGTCGTATCTATTTGCTCCTCCTCGATTGTTCTCTTATCACCGGCACCGGCTTCATGTATGCTCGCGTCTTCTTCAAAGTTTTTTTGTCCTTCTTTTAAATTCTCTTCATCTTTTAAATCCTCTTCAGAAAAATTTTGAAACATTTTATTTAAATCATTTAAATCTAATTTTCGTTGTTCAAAAGATTCTTTAACATACTGTGGTTCTTCTTGCTGAATTGTTTTCTGTTTACCATTTTTGAAAAAATCTCTGATCAGATTATCAGTAATTTCAGAGTTATTTGTCTCATATTTAGCGAAGAACTCATCCCTTTCTTCATTAGATAGAATTGTGCCACCCCATCTCAGCTCTTGTTTTTGCGTTCCATTTTCTTTTTCTACAACAAGTTCTGATGCAAAATATTTTTCAATAACTGACGTCGATGGAATAACATATTGACGCTCGTAACTCTCTGTTTTTTGTATATTTTTTTCTCCGATGTTCTCAACAACTTGTTCCGTTGTTGTTACTATCGCACCCTCTGGAACAAAAGGACAACCTTTACAATCGTCCTGTCGGTCGTTCTTCAACGGTTTTAAAATAGACGATTGTACAAAATAAACCTCCCAGTCATTATAAAACAAATCTGACGCCGTTTTCAGTGACTGAACTCCATTATTATACTTTTCTGACGCATAATAGTGTCCTTTTATTTGTTGATTTAATGCTGCAAGAACGTATTGGTTATCATCACCAATACAGCCAATAACGGATTCAAAACTTTCATCAAATATTTTTTTTAGCATTTCATCGGTAACCGAATTACGGTACAAACCGTTTTTAACGAATGTCTGAACACTCTTGTTACCGATCCATCCGTTTAGCAACGAGACTATGTTCTTGCAAATTCCTGAAACTTCGGCATCGTCGTCGTCTGCACCTTGTTCTTTTTCATTTCTCAGTCTTTTTGAAAAAGATTGTATTTGAGCTCGGTAACCATCATCGTTACATTCTTCGAGAAGTCCATATGCAACCAATGATGAAACGATTGGCTTGTTGTAATAGTCGATTAACACATCTGAATTATTACCGACATTGAATAAAGTCGATTCATTGAATGTTATAAAATCACTAACTTCTTTTTTCACTTCAAAGAAATCTTTTTTACATTTATGTTCTAAGTTATTGGGATTAAAATTGCTTTCGTTCTGTTCAATTTTACGTGAACAGTAAGCATCAAATTGCTGACACATGACCATTAAAGATCCAAGCGCCGTTGTTGTTATTCGTAAAAGTTTTTTCATAAAACCTTTGGATATAAATAAGTAACACCCTACGGGTAGTTTACTATATATAATTCATATGTGCAACTGTCATTAATTACAAACATGATTAATTTAACAAAAAAAGACGCATTAATAACAAATTAACTTTTATTTTCGCCAAACTGATGTGAAATCATCAATGTTCGTTTAAAAATATGGTACAAATTTAAAAAATTAATATTTACAAAATTATTTTTGCATAATTTGGATATAGCAGAATATGATAACGAGAATGGCGTTTACCAAAACGATCACACGCTCAAAATGGATAATAGTATACTTAACGTAGTATTAGTAATCTATTATAAGTAACATGTTCAATAATCGCAACCAGCTAATACACTTAATTGGTATTGGTGGCATTGGAATGAGCGGTTTAGCTGAGATACTCCATTCACTAGGCTTTTCCGTTCAAGGTAGCGATCAGACGAGCTCTGGAAACACCAAACGTCTTGAAAAACTTGGAATTAAGATTTTTATCGGACATTCACAAACGAACATTGCAGGAGCCGATGTTATTGTTATTTCATCAGCAATAAAACAAAATAATGTTGAACTCGAAAAAGCCCAATCTTTAAACATTCCGTGTCTTACACGTGGTGAAATGTTGTCTCAGATAGTGCGGCTTAAAAAATCCGTTGTTATTGCCGGCTCTCACGGAAAAACAACTGTAACTTCGCTTTGTGCAGAGCTTTTGGAATTAGCGAATCTCCAGCCGACTGTAGTAAATGGAGGCATAATAAATTCATATGGTAGCAACGCAAAACTAGGACGGGGAAATTGGGCAGTCGTCGAATCTGACGAAAGCGACGGAAGTTTTGTACGACTTTTGCCAAGTATCGCAATTATTACAAACATAGATAAAGAACATATAAGAAATTACGGTAATTTTCGCGCCTTACAAGATGCCTTCGTAAATTTTGTTGAGAATGTTCCATTCTATGGAGTAGCTATAATTTGTAAAGACGATAAAAATACAGAATATGTTTTAAAAAAAGTACGAAATAGACAAATAGTAACGTATGGTTTAAGCGACAACGCAGATTTTCAAGGAATTAACATAAAAAAATCAAATGAAGGTTCTGTTTTTGACGTAAAACACAGCAACAGCATAATAGAAAATATAAATATTCCTCTTTTTGGCATTCATAACATACGTAACGCTTTATCAATAGTTGCCTTATCACAAATCATGAATATTGATGTATCCGTTGTAAAAACAGTTTTGGCAAATTATGCAGGAACACGTCGACGTTTTTCGACTGTAGGAAAAATTGGTGATGTTCTTGTTATTGACGATTATGCTCACCATCCAACTGAAATAAAAGCATTGCTTGATGCGGCACATCAACGTAAGTCTGGCAAAATTGTAATTATTCATCAGCCACATAGATTTACGAGATTAAATAATCTTTTTGATGAATTTTGTACATGTTTTAATTCCGCAGACACGGTTGTAATCCTTCCTGTGTATAAAGCTGATGACATTGTTGATGCTACACTAAATTCAACGAATCTATTTAACGCATTGCAAGAAAAAAATAAAAATGTTTACTTTGCTTCGGATAAATCTACATTGAAAGAAGTTGTAAAAAATATAATAAAGGCGCAAAAACTTGGGAAAAACGACATAATTTTGTTTTCTGGAGCTGGAAGCATCTCCAATTTGGCATATGAAATTGTTTCAGAGTTACAATGATTCCATTTAAAAAATTTTGCACAGTAAGTGGCATGACTTTGGTCAGTCGCATACTTGGGGTTATTCGTGAAAATGTTTTATCACGTCATTTAGGTGCTTCAATAGAAATGGATACAGCTCTTATGGCTATGAAATTTCCTAAATTTTTTAGGAAATGCTTTTCAGAAGAGGGGTTTAATTCTGTATTCGTCCCGTACTTAGCAGGAATGGAAGTATCCAAAAAAAACAAATTGGCTTTGTTTTTTTCTTCACGTGTATTTTCTGTCATTACATACATAATGTTGTTATTGACCGTTACAGTTTTGATATTTGCAAAATATTTTGTGTTATTAATGGCGCCGGGTTTTGTTAACGATCCTGAAAAATTAGCTCTTACTATTACGTTTACACGAATAATGTTTCCTAGCGTATTTTTCGTAAGTCTTTCTGCAGTGTACAGTTGTGTACTTATTTCGAATCAGAAATTCGGATACTACACCGTGTGTCCTTTAGTAATAAATGTCGTTCTAATAGGTGCGATTATTACGTCTATATATCTGAAGTGCGTAGCTCTTGGACTTGCGGTAGGTTTACTGTTAGCTACGATTGTCCAATTTTTATACTTGTATATAATTTTGAAAACTAAACAATTAACAGTGCCAAGACTATCCCGAACAAAAATAACTCCAACTGTTCGGCACTTTTTCAAAAAACTCATTCCAGTAATAGTAAGTGCTGGCGTAGCTCAGATTAATGTATTTATCGATTCGTTCTTTAGCTCATATCTTGCTACAGGTTGTGTTACATATTTATATTTTGCCGACAGGTTAAATCAGTTGCCTTTGTCTCTATTTGGAATTTCCATGAGTATAATTTTACTTCCTGAAATTTCAAGAAGACTTGCTCTAAAAGACAGTAATAACGAACTACCTTCTTTATATAAAGATTCAATATTATTTACCTTACGCTTGACCTGTCCTGTAATCGTTATAATGGCTGTACTTGCATATTATTTTATAGATTTTGTTTATGGATACGGAAAATTTACAACAACTGATGTTTCTAATACAGCTTTGGTATTAAAAATAGAGGCTATAGGACTACCTGCTTATGTATTATCAAAAGTTCTTGCATCAATTATTTTTGCCCAGAAAAAAGTGAAAGCTCCAACCATAGCAGCATTGACGTCGATAGGGTGCAACTTGGTTTTGAATTGTGTTCTTATAAAAAAATTCGGTTTTGTTGGTATCTCAGTAGCGACAATGATTTCCGGATATATACAGATGTTTATTCTTGCAAAAAGCTTAAATATGGAACAGAATCTCTTTGATACAAAATTTGTAAAACAATTAGTAAAAATCCTTATGGCTTGTATTGTTAGCTTTGTTATTTTATATGTTGGGCTTAAATCCGGTTTTACGTTTCATGGCTCTTTGATGAATATATTGATTTATGCAATACTAGCTACGTTGACCTATATACTCACATTAATTGTTTTAAAAGATCATGGTATTTTATCTGTCTTACGTCATTTTAAAGTAAAAAAGTATATATAAAAAGAAGGAGAACAATCGTTCTCCTTAAACTCGTTATTGAAAAATTTGCTTAAACTTTCAAGCTTTGTTTCTTCTGTGGTATCTAACCCATTGAACCATGAGAAGAACCATAAGTGCAGGATACAAATAAGTTAAAACTTGCCCCATCATGGAACACAGCTTATCAAACCCTATAAGCGAAGAGCCGAATGCCATAGTTCCGGTTACAAGTATAAGTGGTTTGCTGTTAATCTTATTTCTAAATATGTCGTTCTGTAGATATCCTGAAAACACAGTCGTTAGGGCTATATTTGTTGCAAGACAGCAGACAGATATAACGATCGCAACAAACCATGCGCCAGAAGATCCAAGAGCGAGCTCCGTGATTTTAGGAAACAGCGCTGCATTTTCGGTGTTTTGTAACATTGGTGAATACTGAGATGCAAGATATATAAGGGATACATAAACTATCGACAGTATCGTACCAGCAATAAGGAACACTGTTATAGAAGCGGATTTTATATCACTTTGGTTTGTTCCTTTTATTGCGTTTCTTATGTATGAACATATTGTCCCCATAATCATGAACGCCGTAAGCATATCCATGGTCTGATATCCCATTGAAAGACCATTACACAACGCAGAAGACGCAGACGTATGTATCTCAGATACTGGAATGTTCGGATCTTTGAAATACAAAGCTAATACTACAACGCCTATAACTCCACCAAATTTGAGTGGCGTAAATATTCTTCCGACCAAATCAACAAGTTTTCCAGGATCCCATGCCATAGCGGTCATAAGCAAACAGTAAACAAACTTAAAAACGACTGAATTCATTGATGGAAAAACTGTTTTTATGCAGTCGCAAGACACATTAACGCTTCGTGCCATAGCCCCAAGTGGACCGACAAGGATCATTATTATGAGCATAACAACAAAACTCATGTGCTTTCCTATGGGTTTCATTAATTTATTATTATCCCCGTCATATAGGAGTGCCACATAGCAACCTAAAAACGTTATCAACACAGCGGAGATAACCCAGCCTAACGAAGCCCAAAAATAATAATCTGGATACATTTTGCCAACGATCAACGGAAATACAATATTTCCTGAACCAAAAATAATTGAAAAAATTGCAAATCCTGCAATAGCGAGTTTCGTGTTAAAGACCATAATTACCTCTTATGTGTCCTAAATAGTACATAACGATTTATTGTAACATTAGTACGCGTTCACCTTCAAAATGTTCTCTGCCGCTAAAATAGTGCAATAAATGTATAATAATTTTTCGCATCCAATTTTACGCATCCATCGATCACATTTTGAGTTAAGTTTTTTACGTTTTTTACACATTAAATTTTTGTTTAAAACTACTTTGTGCTTTTTTCAAATTACTATATATAGTTTATAACAGTATATGCACTTCCATAATTTTTTCATAATTCTTTAATAATTAATATTTGTCATCAATCAATAAATTAACCTCGTTTATTGTTAAGCCTGAATATTTTGCTACGCTTTCTGGCGATAGTCCGTCTAATAGCATCTTTTTAGCCGTTTCAATAGCTTTTTTGCGTTCACCCTCGGCAAGACCTTCAGCTAATCCCTCGGCAAGACCTTCTTTAATACCCTCTTCTTTAGCCCAAGCTATATCATTTTTTTTAAGTTGTTCTGCTTTATCAACAGCATTTATATAAGCTCTATACTCAGGAGAGCTAGCT
>CADBOF010000029.1 GCA_902796345.1 uncultured Pseudomonadota bacterium | reverse complement strand
TTTATTAACCATTTTGATATCATCGGTTTGTAAACGCTCTTGCAAAGCTTGCGTTTTATTTCGATGATATCGAATACGTTTTGTATGCCTTGTTACCATATAAGACAAATATAAAGCCCGATCTTTCAACTGAAATAAATGTGATTTCATTACACATATTGGATCAACATTAAACTTAATTTCATCTCTTAAAATCGTTAGAGGATCAAGTCCCGCGTTAATACAATCACAGAAAATTTCAGTTTTACAGAAGTTATACATCATTTGATCAGTTATTACATTTTTCTGCATTACATCTTGCCAAAAATTTTGGCATATTCGTGAAAATTTATCGTAAGTATAAAGTTTAAACCAATCTTTTTTATTATCATCTAGTCTATCAATGTATAACTTAAAATAATTATCAGCTTCGTAATCATAATTATTAATTGTATTGCATTTTTCACCGCTTAAAGATTCAATAGCATTAAATACTTCTTCTTTACTTGTACTACGATTAACATCATCATTTTTGATATTTTGTTTTAATTCTTTGTTTTTAAGCGTTTTTGTATTGTTTGTTGCTTTCGTTTTATCGTTGATGTTGACTTTATTGTCTACCTTATCATTTCTGTCAACATTAATACTATTCAGTTGTTGTACAGTTTTATCTATCTTAAGAGCATTTAACTCATTGGTAATATTTTTTACTATGTTTTTGTTATCTTCTGAAACTTGTTTAACATCTTCAACATTTTTGTTACCAATATTAATAGTCTTAGTTAGGGTAACATCTTGTGTATTGGTTTTTGTTGTGTTATTTATTTTATTATCGTTTTTAACTTCCTCTGTAGTTTGTTTTATATTGTTATTGCCTGTAGGAGTAGTTGGAATGCTTTCCATAGCATATGAACTACTACTCATTGCCAATAGCAAGAGACTTATCTTTTTAAACATTTTTAACCCTTTATAATAAGAACCTTCTTTTTGGATACCTCAGCTATCGTTAATTTTTGGTTAAAAATGCGTTAACCACACATTCCAAAACGGTCAATTGTTATTTTTTATTTTTAAACAAAAACCGAATTTGGATGCTAAAAATTTTAAAACTAAAAGTTGATAAAATTTTTTAATTAGCCCATTGCAAAAAATTTTAAAAACATGTTATAAATATATATGTGGTGATCCTTGATAGCTCAGCTGGTAGAGCAAGTGGCTGTTAACCACTGGGTCGGCGGTTCGAGTCCGTCTCAAGGAGCCATGTCTACTTTCCCACAAAATTTTTGATCGACGTGTTTGGAATTCTTAACATTATTTTAATCGAAGCTTTGTAATATTTTTGCAGAAATATAAAATCTGACAAATATGGAAGTAAAAAACATTAAGTTTTTAATACTTGGAGTTTCAATAATTTTTTTTGCTGATGATGCTAATGCAATAATGGACGGATTTCTAAACGGATTTTCTTCGTTCAATAATGTTGCCCAGGGAGTTAACAAATTTGTAAAAAGTGGTACCGGACAGGCAATTTTTAAAGTTGTAGATTCTGCCGGGAAATTGGCAAAAAATAGTGTTGAAAAAAAAAGAAATAAAAAGGAAGAAGATAAAAGACGAAGCAAATACTTTAAAGAAACCGATTATTACATAAATAAAGAAGGCACACTGTGTGTGTTTAGAAACGGCGAAGTGATGCCTCTTGGTGGAAAAAAAATGAATTTAAATAGCTTTTTGGAAAATAACATATATGTTTTAGGCGGAAAAAATTATATATATACAACAAAAGATGCAATAGAACCTACTGTAGGACATTTTGAACCTGTTGTTTTCGAACAAGGAAAGTTATATTACGTAAACGGACGTTTATATCAATTTGTTAACAATAAATTACAACTATATGATGTTGCTATGGAAAATGTGAGTGTTGAATTACTAACACCGGAAGCACAGGACAACAATATACAAGAGACCAATGCATTTATAAACTCGATGCCGATCACTTCCACATCAACGATTCCTAGTACTTCAACAAATATAATCCAAAATGCACAAACTGAAATGGCTGCTGTCCCGCCTGTGCAGATTTCTGCGCAAGAGTTGCCGGCACATACGTCAAAACAAAGTGATATAAATAATATTGCTAACAACAAAGTAATAAATAAAAATATTGCAAGTCGGCTTACTATAATTAAAAAAATTCTACATGACGAAATTAATTATATTAATAGAACAGGAATACTTAATCTTGGTAAGCTTAATTTTAATGCAATAAATGATATGGAATATAAATTAATTACTGATACCATTTTAAAATTAAAAAAAACAAACCCTACTTTGATAAAAAGTATAATAATGTTTACTACTAATATAAACACGGCAAAATTCCTTAAAACATTTCAAGTTTTTTGTAATAACAATAATATTCAACTGCGAGTAATTAGAAGGAAAAAAATACAAGATTACATAATCAAAAAATTTAGCACAAAAAATATTACAGATACAATCGCACTAACAGAATGTGATATAAACGACCTAACTTGTAATGAAGTTTTATTTTTGCGTTGTTGCGCTATAGAAAATATAATTAAACGTCTTAAGGATAACACTATTACAAATAAAAAATTATTGTTAAATATAAAAGCAGTTAAGAGTAGTGACATTCAACCAACAAATATAAAAATAATAAAAGCTCTTGCAACAACGTATAAAAATTTCATAACAATAAACATCATTAATTCTTTAGATGCAGTTACTATCCCTTAGTAATTAGGATGGTTTTATTATTTTTGTGCTCAAAAAGAAAAATTTGAGAAAGATATTAAACTGCTAAAAGTGTTAAAGTTAGAATAACTGAAGTCATTAGCATGGACGGCATATTAATACCGTGATGCTATGGAGGTAAAAAATGGACGTTATTATAACATCGCTTTTGTTGTTGTTAATTGGAGTTTTACTATATTTTGTTTTTTCGTTAAAAAAACAGTTGCAACAGCAACAACCACAAATTGATATTGAAGAACGTTTTAAGGAGATTTCGAACAACGTTTTGATTAATAATCAACAACAGTTTATTAACCTTGCTAAAGAAACCTTTGACAAAATAGTAATTACTGAAAAATCGGACTTAACTAACAAGCAAAACGCTTTTATATCAACTATAGAACCGGTGAAAGATATGCTGACACGGTTGCAATCTGCCACATCTGAGCTAGAAAAAGAACGTACAAGTGCTTATAGCGATTTGCGAAGACAAATAAGCGATTTAATGTTATTTCAGCAGGATATTCAAAAAACGACAGCCGAGTTGAATAAGGCTCTCTCTGCTCCTCCATCAAGTGGTCAGTGGGGAGAGATGCAGTTACGACGTACTGTTGAATTGTCCGGAATGATGCCTTATTGCGACTTTCAGGAACAACGTATAACTGATGATCCTAATTCTCGCGCTCGCCCTGATATGATAATTCGGCTTCCAGGAGGGAAAAATATAATAGTTGACGCTAAAACATCACTGAATGACTATATTCGTTACATAAACAGTGGAGATGTTTCGGCTCTTAATGAACATATAAAACACCTAAAAAAACATATAAGAGATTTGGGACAGAAAGCGTATTGGAATCAATTCCCTCAAACACCTGAGTTTGTTTTGATGTTTTTGCCAGGAGAAGCATTTTTTAGCACTGCAATAAAACACGATCCTTCTTTGTTGGAATTTGGAATCAATGCAAAGGTTATAATAACAACGCCATTAACCCTTATTGCTGTATTGAAAGCTATAGCATGTACGTGGAGACAAGAAGCAATTTCAAATAACGCAAAAAAGATAGGAGAAGCTGGAAAACTACTACAAACAAAGCTCGAAAAACTCTTTGAGGGAGCTGAAACGTTTAGCAAAAATTTATACAAAACAACAGAGCAGTTTGAAAAGGTAAATAGCTTTATTCGAAAAGAGGTAATGCCTGTTGCAAATAAACTAAAAACATTGGGGCTTGAAACTCCTGAATTATTAGAAGAAAACAAACCTGCTCAATTAAAAATGGATCTGGCATCATAGAATGTTTTAAGGTGGCAAAGTATTTAGTCACCTAATTTTTAAAAATTCCAATTTTTACTTTCGACCATAGGTCAGTTGATTGACGTTCGCGTTCAAGGTCTTCTTTTCCAGTTATCGGATCTCCCAAAATAAAACCATCAATATCTTCTACATTGGGAACTATATTTGGAATAGCTTGCATATCTTCATCAATCTGAGAATAATTTTGAGGAATGTTTATGAGAATTCCAGAATAGTTTGTAATTTGCAAAGCAATCTCTGGGCGCAATATGAAATTAATAAATTTATGAGCATTCTTTTTATGAGGAGCTGTTGCAGGTATTGCAACACAATCTATCCAAGCCGGCGTCATTCCAGGTGTGACAGAATACTTCATATTTTTACCAACAGATTTACCTGCGTTTATCGTTTTAAAAGCTATATCAGAAGAACAAATGGATAAGCAAATTTCCGCAGACGCCATATCAAACATTGTTGTTGTTGAATTAAATTTTGTTATGTATTTACGTATAGATGCTAAAACAGGCATTGCGTCTTTATCTCCAGTTACATTATGTCCGTGTATTTTAAGATATGCTTTTACTTGTGGAAACATATCTATATACTCCTCTGGAAACGCTATTCCGTATTTTGAAACTTTTTTCATGAACCTGGCATCGAATAATTCGTTGTACGAAACCTCGTTTAAGTCTGGAAACTCTTTGTTTATGATGTCAGCATTGTAAACAATACCCATTGTTCCCCAGAAAATTGGAACTAAATAATTCGTATCTCCTCCAGCTTCTCTAAATTTTTGAGTTAGTGTGCCTTTTATCGAGGCTACATTAGGAATGAGAGAATAATCAATTTTTGAAAAGACTTTCATCAAAACTTCGCGTGATGCATATGGTATGAACGATGGAAAAACTAAGTCATATCCACTAGAACCAGATAGAAGCTTTGTTTCTAAAATATTGTTGTTATCAAACGAATCGTATACAACTTTAATTCCTGTTTCATCTTCAAATTGTTTCATTATTTCCGGCGGAAATATTCCATACCAACCATATATATTTACTGTATTCGTTTCATTTTTCCCAAAATTTACAAACATTATTAAAATAATGAAAAATAATCCTAAAATTTGAAGAATTCTTTGTTTCATCAAATTATACTGTGTTCTCTTCACAAACATACACCATGGCATTATCAACAAGTACAATAATATCCTACTTTTAAACAAAACAATCCTCTAGTTGTTTGGTTCGTATACAATATTTTTTGTACGTAGTGATCCTTTGCAAATAATTTGCATACCTTTAAAATGATTGAAAAATTGTGTTACACTCAATCGTAGCGAGATTGTCTGTTAAAAGGCGTTGTCTTTTACGGGTTTTATTTCGCTCGTTTATGTCTCGTATATCTGCAGAGCGATGGCATAAAATGAAATTTTTCTTTTTATAAGCACAGCCAGCCTCTTTTTGTACTCTATTATCTGGCTGTGTTCCTACCTTTTTTTAATTCATTTCTAACACTTTGTACTAGCATATAAATGAATAATACTCAATGGCATCCTCGAGACAAGCAAACATTACCTAAAGGTAATTGGAGTATATGGCTTATACTTGCAGGTCGAGGATTTGGTAAAACTCGTACTGGAGCTGAAAACGTAATGAACTTAATACTTTCAAACAAATACAAACATATTGCATTGATAGGAGAAAGTATAAAAGAAGCGATGCAAATTATGGTTGAAGGTATCAGCGGTTTGTTATCAACTGCAACGTTTCAAAATTATAAAGACAATTCAAATTGTAAAAAATTACCTAAACAAAAACACTTACATAAAATAAACAATAATGTATACAAGATAATGAAAAATAAAATATTATTTAATAACGATGTAACCATTTATGTGTTTGGGGGAAATCGTCCTAATTCGTTAAGAGGGTATCAGTTCGATTTGGTTTGGATTGATGAATTTGCAAAATTTAAACGCCCAGAAGATTTGTGGGATCAAGTGATGTTTTCCTTGAGACTTGGCAATGATCCTAAATGTATAGTAACAACAACACCTAAACCGTTACAGATCTTAAAACAAATAGCAGATGATCCTGATACACATCTAACGACAGGCTCTACATTTGAAAATGCTGACAATTTATCAAAACGTTTTATAAATGTAGTCCAAAATAATTACAAAAATACGCAGTTAGGACGCCAAGAATTGTATGGCGAACTAATTTTGGAAAAAGAGCGTCCTTTATGGAAGCGCGAAAATATAAGATATAACAAAATAAATATGGATCTTATTGATTACGTAGTGATAGGCGTAGATCCTGCTGTGACCAATTCAAAAAATTCAGATGAAACTGGTATTATTGTTGCTGGTCTTGGACTGGATAAAAAAATATACATAATAAATGACTTGAGTGGTAAATATACAGGTACTGAATGGGCAAAAAAAGTTGTTCGTGCAAGTATTGATTATAAAGCAAGTTACGTTGTTGTTGAAACAAATAACGGTGGAGATTTGGTAATTGAAAATTTACGCAGTATTGACAGTAATTTACCTATACGGAAGGTTCATGCTGTAAAAGGTAAAGTTTCAAGAGCAGAACCTATATCAATTTTGTATGAAACAGATCGCGTGTTTCATTTTTCTCACTTTAACGAACTCGAAAAACAAATGTGTGACTTATCCTACGATGATGAAAATTGTATAAAATCGCCTGACCGTGTTGACGCATTAGTTTGGGCTGTTTCAGAATTACGGAATATAGGCTATAATAGCCAGCAGTATAAAATGACTATAATTTAAATTCCTATTATAAATATATTTTTCTTGTTAGCTAGTCTTATTACTTGCTGCATATTTTCTATGTAACAATATTTTGCATTTATAGCTATACCTGATAGCTTTGCATCATGTATATTTTTTATTGTTTTTTCATTAATTACAGGAAAATCTAAAGCGTTTTGTTGATATACTTTTGTTACTTTTAGTAAAATTCCTCCATTATTGTTTAAGTCAATACATCGTTCAATTAAGTCATCTGTTGTTTCCGCTTCTGCTTCAATGCCTAATACTTTTTCGGCTTGAACGATAACAGATTGTCCACTTTTGCTATTCAAAAGACCATTAAGAGTATACATACCGAGAGCTATATCACGTAACTCTGCTTCATTTGGAACGCGTTTTGTAATAACTCCTGTTTTAATTAAATTGTTGTTAAGTATAATATCAGGGCACACGTATATTAACCCATTTTTATTTAGGTGTTTTCTCCATTTTGTATTAAATCGCGACAGTTTACGCCATGATTTTTTTGTGACACAATCGCTACATACAGTGACTAATTTTATCCCTTGCTTTTTTAAACGTAGAAATGATTGTTTATTTGATGCATTACTTTTATTTAAAGTAAATTTAATTGCTTCTTTTCCTAATGTATGAATATTATTTATATACTGATTTAATAAATCATCAGAGTAGTCTTTTAAAATTATAGCTATTTTATTCAAATCAGTTTTTGTTGCAATGTCAGACGAATTTGTGACACTGTTGTTTGTTTTATTTTTAATAAACAATTTATGTAATATATTTAAAATTTTATCTTTAATACCAATCATCGTTGCTTGTAGTAATTTGAGTTGTGGTCTAAAAATATGTTGCATCCGTGATACATCAGATTGCGATGTCGGTTCCATTGTTTTATCATATAGAGTGCATGGTTTTGAATATTGAGACAATTTATTATTTTTATTTATACTATCTATGTCAAATACGTCTGTATTTTTTGTTTTTATAGGAATAATCTCTGTATTAAAGTCTTCAATTTGTATGCCTAAACTTTTATGTGTCGAAGCGACATTTGGATTTTGCAAGCAAATTGTCGACTTATTTGTTGTTAAACAGGCATCTTTTTTAGAATATTTGTTATACGTTGTATCAATAACCGTCATTACGCTATAGATGATATACCATATCTACATAAAAAGTGTATCATTGTTGATAATTTTATTTATTAAAAATTTATAAATTTTTATAACTTTTTATTTAAATAAGAGGTACGAACAATATTTTTGTTAAAATTTACGCTTTTTTAATTTTACACTTCATAAGCATTTTTAAAAATTGCACAAAAAAATATATGTTCCTTGAATACCTATTTTATAGGAGCATAAAATGTAAGTATAAATATTGAGCGTAAAAAGATGTGAGTTACTTTAGACGCAATAATCGTGAAAATCAATTAAACATATGGCCCGGCTTCGTTGACGCGTTGTCAACTGTAGTTCTTGTTTTTACATTTGTAATAGTCGGTTTTTTTGCATCTCAAATATATCTTTCTAATATAATTGCAGATAAAGACAGTTCTATGGGCAGTTTAGAAACACGGCTTGCTGAAGTATGTTCGCTATTTAATTCTGAAAAAGAAAAAAACACAAAACTTGCTGATGAAAATTCAACTCTTAACAGACAAATAAATGCATTAAATAAATCAATCGCTACATTACAAAAAATGCTTAATGATTCAAACACAATTATTGATAACAAAAAAAATGAAATTGTTTCAATACAAGATCAACTAGCAAAGTTGAACGCTCGTCTTAATGAAGTTATGGATGCGTTAGCTGTGGAAAAACGTCACTCTGATGATATTAAAGCAGAGAATATTAAATTAAGTGAATTAACACGATTTAATGCTTATCGATCCGAATTTTTTGATGCACTGTCTAGCATAGTCAATGATAAAGATCGCATCATAGTAGTTGGAGATAGGTTCGTTTTTCAATCAGAGCTATTTTTTGATACAGCGTCTGATGATTTAAGTCCTGAGGGTAAAACTCAAGTAAGCGAACTAGCTAAAGTTATAAAAGAAATAGGAGATAAGATACCATCAAATATAAAATGGATTCTACGCGTCGATGGTCATACCGACGCTAGAAAAATTTCAAATAATGCAAAATTTGCTTCAAATTGGGAGTTGTCTGCTGCGAGAGCAATATCTGTTGTCAAACACTTAATTAGTAATGGGATCGATCCAAGTCATCTTGTCGCGGCAGGATTTGGAGAATTTCAGCCTATTTCTGTAGGAAACAGTCCGGAAGAATTGGCAAGAAACCGTCGCATTGAGTTTAAACTGGATGAACGATGAACGGTCAGTTGAGCACAAATATTTGATCACAACTAGTTGCACACAAACAGTTGCCTTACATAATTTGAATATGTTAAAGTTGTTCATCTACAAAGCTTTTACACCCAATAAAATATGGTATGTTACGAATGGCTGAAAGGTAAGGGGCTTGCTCAAGGCATATTATGGGGAACGCTAATATATGCAACAAGTTCTATTAATGACGTTTTGACAAAACTACTCGGAGAACGGTTGCCATCTGGTGAAACTGTGTTTTTTAGGTTTTTGTTTTCATTCGTTGTAATCGCAATTCCTGTTCTTTTTTCAAAAAAGAAGTATTATAAAACATCAATGCACGTATTGCACGCAGTTAGAGGGGTTATTGGTGCTGTGGCGCTAGGCTTGTGTTGTTATAGTGTTAAGGTGATGCCATTAGCGGAAAATACTACAATTTTATTTAGTGAAGCTTTGTTTTTATTGCCATTAAGCCATATCTTTTTGAAAGAAAAACTTTCATTAAAAATAGTTATTGCAAATCTTATTGGGTTCTCAGGCTTAATAATAATGTTTCAACCTCAGACATCAAACTTTAATTCAATGGCTTTTATTCCAACTACAGCTGCAATATTATTTGCGATAATGGACATAATAATAAAAAAGATGATTGATAATAAGGAGCATAATATTACTATGTTATTTTATTTTGGTTTATACACAACAATAATTTCTTGTGTTTTTGTTATAACAAATTGGATAACGCCGACAGTGCACGAACTTTTTCTTATATTGTTACTAGGTATTGGCGCTAATGTAATACAGTTATTTATATTTCTAGCCTATAGAGCAACTACAGCTTCCAGTTTGAGTGTTATACGTTATACAGAACTTCCGATATCGATGCTTTTCGGGCATCTGTTTTTTGGACAAACGCCTAAAACATACGCCTTAGTAAGCGCAGGTCTTATAATTCTTGGTACTTGTATAATGACACGTTCGAAAAAGTAACTACTGTTTTTTTCTATTACAAAAATGATTTATTGTAATACATAAAACTATAACAAGTATAAACATTGTTGCGAACGCGTTTATCATTGGAGTAATACCAACTCTTATATTTGAAAAAAGCAAAATAGGCAAAGTCGTTGATCCGGGACCAGTTAAGAAACTAGCTATAACTAAATCATCAAGAGACATAGTAAATACTAATATCCAGCTTGTTGATATCGCACTGCTTAACATAGGCAACTTTATTTTCCAGAACACTGGCCATGGTCTAGCACCAAAGTTTAAGGCTGCTTCTTCAATTGATTTATCAAGTGTTTTTATTTTTGAGCTCACATTCATATGAACGTATGACATTGTGGCTATTACGTGTCCTAAACATACTGTTATAAATCCGCGATTAATTGTAACGCCTATTGCTCGCTCAACGCTAAGTAATAGCATTAATAGCGAAAATCCAACTATTATTTCCGGCATAACTATTGGCATTATTATTGCGCCACTAAGAAATTTACGACCTAAAAATTTTTGTGTTTTTGGCTGGGTTGTTCCTACGGCAGCCATAACACCTAAAATGCATGATATAGTTGCTGAAATTATTGCTATTTTAAGACTTACAAAGACGGCATTTAATAGCTCTTTATCTGTTAATGCTTGTTCGTACCATTTCAGCGTAAAATGCGTCCAAACTCCTGGAATATCGCTATCTCCGAAAGAGTTTATCATTAATATTACAAGCGGTGTGAATAAAATAGTGTACCCGCAAATAAGTAGTATGGTAATCAATTTGGAATTATTATGTTTATATTGTTTTTCAGAACTAATCAAATTTGCCACAGCGTCAACGATATTTAAAATATCCGTATATCAATATACAACAATTAATTTTGATCGGCATTATACTAAGTTTCACAACTGTTACAGTTTAAAAAATAATTTTAAAATTTAACAAAAAATTAAACTTTCTTATTAAATATAGTGATGTTAAACCATTATTAACGAACTATGAAAAAATTTTTAACAACCTTTGTTGGACTTTTCAGCTTCATGTTGAATTTTTGGAACGTTGGGCATTGCATAGAAGATGAAACAATAAACAGTTTAATATCATTTAAACCAGAAATTGGAGAGACAGAGCAACTGTTACCAGTACTTAAAGAAATTGGCAAAGAAGACCTTTGTAATAGGTTTGACTATGCTTCTAAAAATCTTATGAATATAGTAAAAAATCACAAAAATGTAGCTGAAGTAATAGACGTCAATGCATTAAAATCCGAGCTCCAATTGAGAAAAGATGCGTTAGAAAAAAATAATATCGAGTTATTAGGAAGTCGTGTTTTTACTGAAATATCACTTCCATTACTGATGAACGACATAAACAATTCTCCAAAAAAATTGAGTATTGTTCAAGATTTTGTCTTATACAATCACGAATTAAGGGAAGCACTGCTGTTTTCTCCTATCGGATATAACAAAAAATCCCCAACATTAGATTTCATTCCAGATGTAACATTAATGTATCGCAACTCCCCGATAAACGGAATTTTAGATGAAAATATTCTTTGTCTTATAATGACAGGGATTGAACTAGATTTACAGTCAAAGTCAATTTTACGTGGAGATAACGTTCCTGGAAATACGCGATTATTATTAACGTACTTTAAGCGATGTAAAAACTGTGATAATGATCCAATTAAAAAAATTTATTCATATCAGAAATATTTAACTCGGGATCAAAATAATAACTTATCATTGCAATTGTTATCAATGTATTTAAAATTTCCTAAAGTATATGATTGTGAAGAATATATGATGCAATTGGCAATGCAGTTGTTTTTTTACGCGAAATTCAAAGACATTTTACAATCAATTAGCTCAAAAAACCGAAATTTACCAGCTATACTTCAGTATTTTTTACGGCATCAGTTATTATTGGATGCTAAACACGACGTAGCAATTAACAATTTTGTCCTTAACTTATTGAACATGCAAGTCCTCGATATTGATTCGAAACAAAAAACTACTTTTAGTATATTATTTGAACGAAAACTCCGCGATTTTATTAAAAAACCAATAAAAACCAAGTTTTTGACATTGAAAGTTAATTTATTTGAAGAAAACGATAAGTTATTTTCAAAACGATTTGTTAATACAATGTGTATTGGTCGTTCCAGCATCCTCGATAATTTGTTAAGTTTTTTCGATTTTTATAATCTGAATAAGATCCGAAAAATATTCTTTGCATCTTCTTTTGATAATTCGTTGTAATTCTAAACTACTTACACAATATACCTCCAAGATAGATGTTGCTTATCTCGGAGGTAATGATATTATTCTTGATGTTTTTATTTTTTTTCGCCAATCAACTGAGTTAATAAATTCGTTTTATTCTCTAAGTCATATTTTTGGAACATGTATTTACCAGCATTGAGTGAGTTTTTCTTTTGATAAAAAAGAATATACGGTTTTCCATAAGTCTTAATCTCTGTTTCAAAATCGGAAATTATATATGTAAGGCTATCGTTATGCCGAACCCATGATTCATTTTCGTCAAGTCTGGTTGAAGCAACAAAGTGACCAGATTCTCCACTTTTCCCTAAGTGATGAACAACGCCCGTTAGTGTATATATATCATTCTGAGAATTGTTGTACATTTTAGATTCAGAGAAACCGCTAAGATCAATTTCTTGTGAAAAGTTTATGTCTACGTTGAACTCATTATTTTTTCCACGATTTAGAACTATAACTAAAACGTCCGGTAGTGTATGAAGCTTAGTTTGATATAAGGCGTCGAAGTTCTGTTTACATATACGACAGTACATTTGATTCTCTCCAGTAAAATATTCTATTTTTTGGTTATATGCAAAACATTGTGCAAGAGAAACTGTATTGGTACTATAGCCTGGATTGATATTTTGTCTAAAATAATCGACCACAAATTTTCGAACATCTTCCAAAGGAAAAATAATGGCATTAAATTTTTGGAAGTTGTAAGAAGTCGGTTCCTGAAGACCTTTTGTATTATATTCATGTTTGCAGAACAAACATTTAGTTGTGTGTTCTGTCGTTCCGAAAAACAAATCTGTTATGATCGATGTTTCTTTCGTAAAATCGTTAAAAAAATATTGATATGCATTATCTTTATTATATTGATTAAGCGGTTGGTTATTCATAGTGTTTTTCACGTTTAGAGCTTTTGATGAGGTATTTTTTTTCAACTCATCATGGAACCGCATTAATAAGTCCACAACGTAGTCCTTAGAGTCCCCTGCTTTACCTACCTCAAAGAGCGGAAACTCTTGATCAATAGCATTTGCATATATTTCCGGACTGAACGATGATGTTTGCGGATTAGTCCATGCATTTTTAACTACCTCTAAAAATTTGTCGGTAATTGTGGTTTTGAACGTATTATTATTTCTGTGTTGTTGCATAATCTTTTTTATATATTCCTCTTTTTGTAAAAAGTATTCTTTAAGACGAACGATGTTCATCAAACATTGGTCAACTGCATTTCTGAAACAAATTGAACCAATATTGTCGAGCCCGCTTGTCGCTGGAATCATAAATGGATCTATTTTTTTATAGTAATTTACGCCACCATTAATTTTTGGGCTACCTACTAGCAGGTTGTCTCGATTGGTATATTCTATATTCCGAACAATTGCTTCATGATATAAAGAAAGTTTTCCGTGAACGAACAGTTGCAACTCCTTTTGAGCTAATTGTGATACATCGTCGTTAAATAATATTCTTCTATTGTTCATATTATTATTTTGCCAATTATACTGGTTATTATTTTGCTGATTATACTGGAAATTGTTAACACTCTGATTCCTGTTTTTCACGAATTCGTTATAAATTTGTATATTAACCTTATTCATGTATTGTTTCTGTTGTATTATCCATTCATTGCCAAGATTTTGTCGTATATCGTTAATCCTTTTTTGTTCTGCATTTTTGGCATTTTGTGCAACGTAGTATGCCTTGATACATTCTGATATATTTACCTTTCTATAAAATGCGATGTAGGGGCGACATCCATTACCAGTTAAATCATTAAAACGAAACTGGTTTGCCATACTATAACCATCAGATTGTTTTTCGGAGATTTGAACTTTGTTGTCTTCTTCAATAACATTTTCAAGATCATACCTAGTCCATTTTCCATCAACAGACGGTCTTACATATGTGAAAAAATGCCCACCCGCTTTACCAACGACACCAGTATGAAAAACGACTGCAGCCAAAGAGTACCCTTCAACATAATTTATACTGCCGTTTTCTAACGTCGTCACTTTATTTGTTGGAGAAATAATAGCTTCGGGAATATTAATTTTTACATCGTGAACAGCATTTTGGCCGTTGTCAAATTTCATTATAAAAATATTCGGTGCAGAATATAATCTTTCTGTAGTAGAAACTGTTCTATCGTTAGCATTTTTTTTGGCTTCGTAACAATAATTGCAATATGCTTGTTGATTGACTTGGTCAATATACGTTAAATAATCGTTCATCGATATGCTCTTCTCACTATTGTTTATGATTTGATTATTATAGACATTTGCTTTGTTTTTTCTAAATACTTCATTCATTGGCACAGCATTTATATACTCTTTTGAACAATCAGATGCATTGTGACCACAAGGAGAAAAAGTCTGATGCCTTATTTTAAACGTGGAAATCTCGTCATCAAGGAAGGAATATGGTTGTGAGCTGCTCGAACCATAGTCGTTTGCATAGAGGTATTTTAAACACTTATTAAGTGCATCATTTTTTGTTGAAAGTTCTTTTTCCTTATAGTCTTGTAATTTTTTCCTATTTAGTAAATTCGTAAATACATTAAATAAATCCTGTAAAAATATGCTTGCGTCGGCAGCGTACCCTTTTTTATATAAACCTGAATATTTGTATAGTGCGTTGAAAAAGGATTCTGGGTTGACAGCTTCATTTGCCTTTTGAGTATACAGATTTTTTAACAAATAAATATACTCAAACATTAACTTTATTTCACGTTTTTCGGAATCTGCTACTGTGCTTGACGCGTTTTTGATCGTATTGTGAGAGTAAAAATTTAAAAATTCTTTTATAAAAGTTTTTTGAAATTCAGGGAACGCTGTTAATGCTTGAATAACAGAAATCCCAAAACACGAGGCACCACCATAGTTTGATATCCCAGAATGTACGCTCATCGGCTTATCAACTATGTTGTTATAAACGTCAATAGCTGTTTTTACAATGGCGTCAGCGCTTTTTTCATAGCTAAATTTTTTGTTAACAATGTTGTATCTTGCTTTTATTCCTGTGGCCATATTTTGTAGCAGTTTGTCTTCATTTGAAGCTGATACATCAATAATCGATGGTGCATCAGAAAAATTAATGTCGTTTTCCTTCTCACCCAAATTTTGATTCAACCTATCTAGATTTTTTCTCGCCTCTTTAAAAAGGAAAAAGCTGTCGTCGTCTTCATCGTCATCTTTAATATTGTTGTTTTTACTAATATTGTTGTTTTTACTAGCAATTTTTATCAATTCAGGGTTTTTATTATTGTTGTTTATGTTGTTTTGATTTATATCAGTATTTAATCTTAATCCAAATCCACTAGTCGGCTTTGTTAT
>CADBOF010000028.1 GCA_902796345.1 uncultured Pseudomonadota bacterium | reverse complement strand
TTTCAGTACTCTATTTCAGTACTCTATTTCATAATAGCATGTTTGAAATCTTAATTCAATAGCATTTGCCCATTCTTGTATTCTTTTGTGTAATATTCTATGTTTTTTCTGTTATTATCTCTGTCACTTTGAGTTCGAGAAGATGAACTATTTTGAATAATACATAACAAGGAATTTAAAAATTGAACTCATTGATGTAAAATGTCCAAAACAACTAAACTAAATTAATTACTAACTTTAATTATTTTCTATAAGTTTTTTTATTCGAAGCAATGTTACTTGATTTCTATATTTTTTTAAAACCTCAAATCTATATCCGTTTATTATAAAAGCTTGTCCTACGTCAGGAATTATTCTTATAGAGTTTATAACAAATCCGGCAATTGTTGCGGCATCTTCATTTTTAAAACTTGAGTTTATTTCTCTATTTAGATCGCGAATACTTGTAACTCCGCTCACGATATAAGAACAGTCAGTCTGTTTCTGTATATTGCTTGTGGTCGTAACGTCATGCTCGTCCGCTATATCTCCAACAATTTCTTCAATTATATCTTCTAGCGTTATAATCCCCCTCAATCCACCATATTCATCAACAACTATGGCAAAATGTTCTCGAGTCGATTTAAATGACTGAAGCTGAGCCAAAAGGTCTTTATCTTCAGGAATGAAATGTGGTTTTAGAAGAATTTTGTCAATATCTATTTTGTTTGGATCCATCGTTTTAAGAACCTTTAAGAAATCCTTAGCATGCAGTATTCCAATTATATTGTCGGGATTTCCTTTCCATAGAGGAATTCTTGTAAATGGACAATTTAAAACACGATTTGTTATTTCGTCGATTGGTAAATCGGCTGAAAACATTGTTATATTTTTTCGATGAACCATAATTGATCTGACTTCAACTGATCCCAGATCAAGAATACTTCGTAACATTGCTTTCTCTTGTTTTGTATCGTTTTCATCAATTCCTTCATGCAAATCAATTGCGCCTTTTAACTCTTCAAGAGATGCTTGATACTTTTCTTCTTTATTTTTCGAACGGACATGTATTAGTTTTATAATACCACTCGAAACAAAAGCTATCACTTTATTTAAAGGCTTTAAGAATACATATAAATATTTAATAAAATATGCTGACGGTAGCAAAATTCTTTCTGGATCTGTTATTGTAAGCATTTTTGGCAATACTTCGGCAAACAAGACTATAAAAATACTAACTACAATTGGACCATAAAATATCGCACTTTCTCCAAAAATATCAACAAACAACGAATTGGAGAGAGATACAACAAGAGCGTTAATTATAGTGCAACATGTAAGTATTGCACTCAAGACTAACGTAATATCAGATTGTAAAAACATTACTACTTTTGCTTTTTTATTTCCACTTTGAGCAATGCTAAACATTTTAGGTTTTGAATAAGCTGTAAGAGCTGTTTCGCAAGAAGCAAAATAAGCACTCAACAATAATAAGATCAAAACCAACAATACTGATAAAACATTGGTAAACATTTTTATTTTAAATCGCTTATTTTTTCGCTTAGAACTATCATTATCCTACCATATGTTATTGATGCTATATTGAATGCTAATTGCCAAAATGTACTTAAATTTCTGATGGCTTAAAAAATTACTTAAACTAAGTTTGCTTATATCAATATATCTCAAAATATTTTGTTTGTTATCAAGATTTTTCAAAAATTTTCTTTTCAGAGCATTTTTTTATATTTCGTATTTAAATATATTTTTTAAATTTCATCGCATAGCGCATATTATACAATAAACTCGTCTTATTCCGTAGTCAAAGTTTGATTATATTTATTATTTTTGTGCACGCTTAAAAAATGCTATTAATGGAATGCGATAGTTGTTGTTATCAATTTTGAACAAATTGTGCAAACTCTTTTTGCTAACGCACTTACTATGACCAAATTCAAATAGTTCTAATGAACATCCTCGTACTTTTTTTTGTTCCAAGTCATCAATTATTGTAAAACTCTTTATATCACTGTTATAAATGATTTGTGAAAATTTTCCATTTTTAGGAATAGACTTAAAAGTATCTTCAAATAAGTCTTTTTGATTCACGTTATAACAAATAATAGAACTTAGTTCGAAACAAAAAAGCTCTTCGCTGATACCATTAACCTTAATCGAAGAATTAAAATTAAACATGTAATCAGGATTCTCCCAATCCTCTAACAAACTTATGCTACTAATAGGTAAGAGTTCTTCGAACGATACCATAACAACTTTACGAGGGAAATCGTTTTTAATTGGTTCCAGATCGTAATTTTTGCGTGCAAATTCGTAATCTTCAAAAGAAAGGTTTTTATGTTCTATGAGATCTTGAAGATTTTCTACACTAAAGCGTTTTTTTTCTGCGTCCTCTATTCCGTAAATGCCCATATTTTGAAAATATGAGAAACTTTCGCGGTAATTTAGTTTGAGAATAGGATTTGTCCATTCAATTTGGGGATCAATCAATTTTTCACCCGTTGTGGCGCTGTAGCAACGTTTGATAATTTTTGTGAAATCATTATTTTTTTCCATACCAGAAATTTTAGCTAAAGACTGTACAAACTCTATTGGATTTTTTGCGTTTCCCAACAAATCATTTTTTATTGCAATTTTCATTTGATTAGGCATCGTTTCCGGAAACATATCATCACCTAATTCATCGATAACTTCTTTAATAAAGTCATGCGAATTAACAAAAGCAACATGGTCTTTAATTGATACCATATTAGATTTAATTTTTTGAGTAAGTTTTTGTAAAAATTGATTGCCGTTATTAATATCCAAAAGTGCTAAAGCATTTAAACATGCTGCAGTTATTCCACTATCGCTTCCTGAATTAAACTGACATATTTTTACGGACGGATCCACTTCTGTTGTAGTTCGTGGAACATGTTTTAACAAATCATCAAAGACTTTTTTCATTTCCTTGTTATTTTCAATAAAGTCAGGAATGTCAGATACATTTTTTTTATTTTTTTTGGCAGTATTAAACGTCGTTTCATTATTTGTTTTAGAATTGTCATTATTATAATTGTTATTAATAATAGTATTGGTATTGTTACTTTTCAAATCTATTTGTGATGAATTATAAACAACTAATGGTACAATTCCTACCATTAGAGCGAAAACTGATACACATGATATAATCATTTGTTATTTATCATTATAATTTACAGTTGCTATTATACACCACAAAAAAATTGTAGATAATTACGTTAAATGAAACACGTTTTGCTTAAAACTAGAGGCAACAATGTTTATATTTGAAACAGCTTACCAAATAGCTTTGTTATGGCGGAGAGAGGGGGATTCGAACCCCCGATACGCTATAAAACGTATACTCGCTTTCCAGGCGGGCTCCTTCAGCCACTCGGACATCTCTCCGTCTGCTGACATGCTACCACGAGCAAAGTTGAATCATCAAGCAGTCACGTTGCGAAACCCTTGACAAACAACATATATTTCAACAGATTGTTTACGGCTTGCATTGGGTTTGAAATTTGAAACTGTTTTAAAAGAATTTCTTAGTTGCCGTAATAATAAATCAGAACCATTTCCTTGAAACGTTTTTGTTACCATAGATGCACCAGGTGCTAAAACTTTTTTAGCAAAGTCAAAAACTTCCTCTAGTAAATTAAGTATTCTCAAATGATCAACTTTTTGAATACCACATGTATTTGGAGCCATATCGCTTATTATTGCGTCGACTTTATCAGTATGTAAATAACGACGTATTTCATCTAAAACTTCAGAAGATTGGAAATCGCCTTTTATAAAATCAACATTTGTTAAAGGTTGCATATCAAGTAAATCTACAGCTATAACACGTTTACATAATGGAGCTATAACTTGAGACCATCCACCAGGAGATGATCCTAGATCGAGCACAATCGAGTTTTTGCTAATTATTTTAAATTTTTGTTGAATTTCGATAATTTTAAATGAAGCACGTGAACGATATCCTTTTTTTCTAGCTTGAATAACATACTCATCGTTTAATTGCCGTTGTAGCCATTTTTTTGATGACTGTGTTAATTTTTTGTTTTTTACTCGTTGCTTTAACATATTTTGCAACAAAATATTGTGATACTAATATTGTACTTGTTTTAGGTTGATGTTGTATAACACAAACTTAATATGCGTATAAAGGGTTTCGCTTTAGTTGAAGTTTCAATAGCTTTGTTAATACTTGGCATTATTACAAGTATTACGATGACACAAATGACTGCGTTTATAAAATTACGTAGAGAGCAGGTTACTCGAGATAATATGGAGTTTGTCGTAAAAGCTTTGGGAGCATATTATCTCAACAAAGGAGGAAAATTACCAAAACCAAACACAAAAACAATAACTAGTGACGGATTTGGCATAGTTCCTTGGCAGTCTTTGGGTATTATGGAGCAGTACTGCAAAGACGGAAAAGGTCAATCATTACTGTATAAATGCGACGCAAACATATGTGGATCTAATAATGGTGCTTTAGGAACGTTCAACAACGATACATTATTTGAGGTTAAAAGTGATAGACTTATGTTCGAAATAAAAACAGCCGATAACAAACATAAAATTTGGTATAGCGAAAAAGTATTCACGCAAGTATACTGTCAAGGAAAAACTTTTAGGATAGTTCAACCCCAAACATCTATTTGTTCTAAATTTTAGAAATGTATTTCTGATCTTCATTTATACCATTTATAAGTTGCAAGTGTAGACTAATGTCATTAAAAAATGGTAGCATCCATATATGTTAAGACGATAATGAACGAGTTGAAATGAAAGTCATTTTATTAGAAAAGATAGAAAATTTAGGAAGTATTGGCGATTTGGTTGACGTAAAAAACGGATATGCAAGAAACTACTTATTGCCTCAGGGAAAATCCTTACGTGCAACAAAAGAAAATCAAGCGTATTTTGAATCTAAGAGGGCAGAACTAGAAGCCAAGAACTTAAAACTAAAAAAAGAAGCAGAAAATCTTGCCAGCACGATGAATAATATAACAATTGTTGTTATCCGTCAAGCAAGCGATTCAGGTTTTCTGTTCGGATCAGTTAGACCAGGCGACATAGTTTCAGAACTTGAAAAACAAAATATTCGCGTTGCTAAGTCTCAATTAAAGATAAAAAACCCGTTAAAAACTATTGGAACTTATCAGATCGGGATACAATTGCATCCCGAGGTTACAGTAAATATAACTCTTCGAATTGAAACTCCAAGACAACAAGAGTTTTCTGAAGAAAATGAAGAACAAACAGAAGCTCCTGATAGCGAAACTTCTGTTAATGAAAATGTGACGGAGATTCAAAACGAAGACTAATAGAAAGGATTAGTCGATTATGGATATAAATCCAATTCGCGGAATGAAAGATCTTTATGGTCTTGAGTTCCGTAAGTTTCAATATGTGGTAGATAAGTCGGTATATGTTGCATCAAAGTACGGATACCAGTGTATTGAGACACCGATTGTTGAAAATACAGGGGTATTTCAAAGGTCTTTAGGTGACGAAAGTGACGTTGTTTCAAAAGAAATGTACTCTTTTGAAGATAAAGGTGGGGAACAGATAACATTAAGGCCAGAAGGTACCGCAGGAGTTATGAGAGCGATTACAAGCAATAAAATGTTTGTTAATGAAAATAACCCACTGAAGCTAATGTACTATGGGCAGATGTTCCGGTATGATAGACCACAAAAAGGACGATATAGACAATTTCACCAGATAGGGCTTGAACACATTGGGGAAAAAAGTCCGTATACAGATGTTTTGACGATAGAGTTGGCGGTTGATATTTTTAAAGCAATCGGGTTGAACAACGTCAAGGTTTTAGTAAATAGCTTGGGAGGCTCTCAATCTCGCAAAGTATACGTAAAGGCACTAGTTGATTATTTCAACAAATATGAAAACGAACTGTCTGAGACATCAAAACATCGGCTTGTAACAAACCCGCTAAGGATTTTAGACTCAAAAGAATTGAATGATATTGAAATATGCCAAAATGCCCCAAAAAGTCGAAACTACCTAAATAAAGAAGATGCTGAGTACTTCGAAAAAGTTTTGATGTTATTAGAACAATGTAATATAAATTACGAAATTGATTTAAATTTAGTAAGAGGGCTTGATTACTACACGCATACAACTTTTGAATTCAGAATGAGTTTAGGAGAATATAAGGACGCACTTGGCGGAGGCGGTCGTTACGACGGTTTGTTAAAAATGTTTGGAGGTGCGGATGTTTCAGGAGTTGGGTTCGCTTTAGGCGTAGAACGATTAATGATGTTATTATCAAACGATGTTGTTTTAGACAGCCCAGAAAAAGTAGCTGTTATTCCTGTATCAGAGTCTGAGTTTGATGTTGCGTTTAGGCTTGTACGGACGTTATTAAAAGACGGTATTCCGACAGAGTTAATTACTGGGGGAAACAGTTTAAAAAAACGAGTTGAACTTGCTACAAAAAGGAATTGTGGGCTTTTGTTAATAATTGGTGAAAATGAAATAAACAATGGAACTATAGTTGTTACAAATACAAAGGTTTCTGATTCAGAAAAACGTAATACTGTCGTCAACATGAAAGAAATTATTTATTTTTTAAAGAAGAATATATAATATTAGTTTGTTTTTGTATGTGATTTTAGTAAAAAATATTTTTTTTCATTAAAGCATCAGGGGTGTTAGTTATATAAAATAACAACAACCTGATGTGAACAATCGAAGTTAAAGACTATAGAGAAACATTGATTTCAGCGTTTATACCGTGATTATTCAAAATAAATTCTGCCAACTTTTTGACATTGTGTTGGGAAGTAGAACCTGACAGTGTAAAATAAATATTTTCAAGGTATTGGCTTTTTTCTTCAGTCTTGTTTTCAGTAATACAGTCTGCACGAGTAATAAACGCCATGGAAACAAGCCCCGCAACCAACATAAATGTTTTCATAAAAAACTCCTTTACATCTCAATACCTAATTCGAGTGTATTAAGCTATATGTTAATTTTTGATTAATATTTAAATAGTTATAACCATTTTTGCAAAATAACCACAGTTTCAAAGTTATACAATTCTAACCAGAACCCTAATATTAGAAGGAGCAGTATCAAGCAATCTGTCAGTATTAAAAACAACTTTCTCTCCAGGAATTACACTTTTCACATCTGGTTCATAAGTCCACGATGCAAATTCCAAACTTCCACTTAATAACAAGATGCGTACTCCGTTGTAAGACATTATCGTGTTTGTTTTATTTTCTATATTTCCCATTATTGCAACGCGATACTTTTTATCAATTTTATCTATTCTGTATATTATATTCGACAATTGCAAATTCGTTGCTGCGAACGCTGTGAAATGATTCATTTTTGTTATAAAAAAATTACGAATATAACCCATATTCGCGTAACAGACGTACCCAATAATAGTTAATATTATTAGAATATATGCGGTATAATTACGTTTATTACTTTTGACTTTTCTGTGTGAAAAATTCGATATTCTACGTATTGTATTTGCACTGTCAGCTTTTATTGGAGAAAATCCAGTGTTTATTACCGTTGTACTTTTTAGCCAGAACTTTTTTTGGCATTGATAGCATCGTAACCACCAACCAAAACCTAATCTTTCGTGTCCTACTGGGTTGCTCAGCGTGTCAGGATGAATATCATAGCGACAATCGCAGTATGGGCATCTGATACGCATCAAAAACCATATAAACAATTCTCTACAAAAATAGTACAATTTCGCGTTAAAATTATTCAACGTTGACCGAATTTCTCCCATAACGTAAATAACACTGCCTGAAAAATTATTAATTAACGTACATACTGTTTTAGTTTCTTCAATTTTAGGCAATTTGAAATTACAACGTTACATCATCACTTTGTTGATAAAAACGTTCTCCAAAAATAACGCCTTCTGCTACAATGTGTATAAGGAGTCTTCGTAGCTCAGTAGGATAGAGCGTAGGTTTCCTAAACCTGAGGTCGTGGGTTCAATTCCCTCCGGAGACACCAAATGAAATGTGATTTGTGGTATCATTTTATCGAGTTTGCAGGATATGCAAGCCCGGATAGCTCAGTCGGTAGAGCAACAGACTGAAAATCTGTGTGTCGGTGGTTCGATTCCGCCTCCGGGCACCACTCATTTTTTGATGATTGACAAATCTTTTGATATAAATTCTTCTTGTTTCGTTTTTGCATCGGCAGGCTCGGGAAAAACGAAATTACTCGTAGATAGATATATAAAATCGTTGCTATATGGAATAAAACCCACTGAGATATTGTGTCTTACATTTACAAATCTTGCTGTGAACGAAATGCACGACAGAATATTGAAACTACTTGAAAAACTGAAAGCCGAAACAAACGATCAAGTTAAACTATATTTATCGAATGAATTAAAAATAAATAATCCAGATAATGTTCAGATACGTAAAGCAAAATGTTTATACGATATATTCATTCAAGACACCGCAAAACTAAAAATACAAACAATTCACGGGTTTTGCCAAAGTGTTTTATCTGAATTTCCTTTTGAAGCGGGTCTATCTCCTGGATTTAGAACTATCGACACTGACGATCTGAGGTTGTTGATAAAAAAAGCAAAATACAATTATTTCAGCGATTCGGAACACGAAAAAGATGCAGACGACGTAATATCTCAACTATCGGGGTATTCTGTTAATGAATTTTTAGAAAGCATATTTACAAATTCTACAAGATATTTGCATTTCTACAAATTAAATCCAGATTTAAACGAATATAGACAAAAATTAATAAAACAGTTTAAATTGAGTGATGACATAAAACTTACTGATGAACAACAACGACTTGTTGATGAATTTTTTCCAAAAATAACAAATTTAACTGAAATATTTTTGACAAAAGCGGGCGGTATTCGTAAACGATTACCATTTCCGGATGATAAGATCAATATAACAAAAAGTATTGCGGAAACTGTGTATTTAAATTATCAGAACTCATGTCGTAAAAAACTTATAGATCGAACTATATCTTTTTTAAAAGTTACACACGGAATTTTTAAGGAATTGGAAAAACTTAAAAATGAACAACAGACTTTAGATTTTAATGACGTATTAGAAAAGACTTATTATTTATTGTTTCACAGTTCATCAAGAGATTACGTTTTATCCTATATTGCAAAGCAGATAAAAACAATTTTATTAGATGAAGCGCAAGATTTAAGCAGTGTACAATGGATGATAATAGGTATTATTGCAGAATGTTTACTTACAGATCGTTTTCGTAACAATACAATATTTGTTGTTGGAGATATAAAACAATCTATATATAGGTTTCAGAACGCTCGTCACGAATTGCTCACTGAGTTCTGTAGATACGTTGATACAACACTAAAAAGATTGAACAAGCAATTCGATATTGTTTATTTGGATAGATGTTATAGAACCACGCCTGATATTCTAAAAAATGTTGATGCAGTTTTTGATAAATACGGTAAATTTGCCTTTGGTCAACAATATAGGAAACACATTTCGGTGCGTAACGATAAAGGAATATTTAAACTTGTTGAAATGTCTCAACCTTCTGAAATTGCTAATTACATAAAAGTTAATGATATAAAAAATGGAATGATACTAATTAGAGGAAAGACAGAATTAAGTACGCAGTTATATTACGAATTGATAAATAGAAATGTTAAAGTAGCACCTTTGGACAAAATTTATTTGAAAGATACGTTAATTGTTCAAGACATTGTTTCTCTTACTCATATTGCAATTGATGATACAGATGACTTTGAAGTGTCATGTATTTTGCGTAGTCCAAATGTGTTTCATAAATATTTAAGTAAAAAAGAACTTCATGATCTTTGTTATATGCGAGATGCAACGATATTAAACGAACTTTCAAAAAAATACCATGAGAAATATAAAGTTTTTAAAGACATAATAGAATTATACAAAACAGATAATTTAGTTGAGTTTTTTTATCATATAGTATCAAAAGTCATGTTAACGCACAATACAAATGAAGACATGATACTAGAAAGCTTTATCGATATTGTTCTTAATTATGACACAAATTATGGCGGAACTATTCCGGAATTTTTAGAATATCTTACAAACTCAACACAGACTGTAAATATAACAACTAGTACCGATAACTTGAAATTCTCCACAATACATGGATCTAAAGGATTAGAAGCTGATAATGTAATTTTATTAGATTTTAAACTCGCTCCAGACAAAAACAAAATAAAATTTGTATGGAAAGATAAAACAGACATATTTGGAAACACAACACCAGAGGAGAATTTATTTTTTTTAAAACCGTCAGTTAATGAAACATTTCCTGAAATTGAAGATATCATAAATACAGAATATGAGGAGGAAACAATGGAATTGTACAGATTGCTTTATGTAGCTCTCACACGTCCTAGAAATAACATATATATATTTGGAAATCCGAATAATAACAGTGCGTATAAAGCAATATTCGAAGTAGTTATAAATAATGAAAATTCTTTCTCTAAATAATATTAATAAAAATTTTGTATCAGGACAAGATAATGTTACTGTACTAAGCGACGTAAACTTTGAACTTAATGAAAGCGAATGTGTTGCTTTGATTGCGCCTAGTGGTTCTGGAAAATCAACGTTGTTACAAATTGCGGCCACATTAGATGTGCCAACAAACGGAACTGTTTGGATTAATAATAAAAATGTCAGTGTAATGTCTGATGATGAAAAATCAATTTTACGGGCAAAATATCTTGGGTTTGTGTATCAATTTCATAATTTGTTAACAGATTTTACAGCCCTTGAAAACGTTATTATGCCTTTACTTATACTTGGAGTATCAAAAAACAAAGCAAAAGCAGAAGCGATTGAACTTTTAACGCAAATGAATTTGGAACACAGAATTAACAACAAACCAACACAGTTATCAGGCGGAGAACAACAAAGAGTATCAATTGCTAGAGCTATTATAAACAAACCTAAAATAATATTTGCCGATGAACCTACAGGTAACCTTGATCCTACAACTGCAAATAAAGTATTTGATTTATTAATGCAGTATGTCATTCATTACAAATGTGCAATCATAATGGCTACACATAATATGGAACTAGCACATAGATTAGATAGATTAGTAACGCTTATCGATGGCAAACTTTTTGAGGTGCGAAAATGAAAGGTATTTTAAATTTTACACAAGAACAGCTTGTATCGCAGTTTAATAACTTAAAATTTGCAAAATTCAGAGTGCAACAAGTAATTGATTGGATCTACAGTAAAGGCGTAACTTCATTTACACAAATGACAAATTTCAACGGGCAAACACAAGGGACGTTGAGCAACAGTTATTGTATATATCGTCCACAGATATCTGCAATAAAAAAATCGATTGACGGAACAATAAAATTTTTATTAAAACTTGATGATAGCTTGACAATAGAGTCAGTATTTATCCCTGAAGATCATCGAAATACAATATGTTTATCAACTCAAGTAGGGTGTGCTGTAGGATGTAAATTTTGCAATACCGGCTATAACGGATTTAAAAGAAACTTGAAACCCGAAGAAATAATCGGTCAGGTTTTTGTAATTAAAGATTATGTTGATAGTTGGAAAGATAGGACAAAAAGAATTTCAAATGTTGTTTTTATGGGAATGGGTGAACCGCTTTATAACTGGAATAATGTAAACATTGCGATGCAAAACCTAAAGCTAGGTGGCGAAATTCAAGGATTAAGTCCTAAACGTATTACTTTATCCACGTCAGGAATAGTTTCAGTGCTTGAAAAAATAATTCCAACACTTGAGTGCAATCTCGCTATATCCTTACATGCCCCAAACTCAGCAACAAGAAGCTCAATAATGCCTATAAATAATTTATATAATCTTGAAAATCTTTTGACGATTTGTAAAGCCTACAATAGATTGCACCCTAACAAATTAATCACTTTTGAATACATCCTTCTTAACGGAATAAACGATAACACTGGAATGGCAAAGCAGCTTATTAAAATCTTGCATGGTGTTAAATGCAAAGTTAATTTAATTCAATTCAATTCATGGAAAGGTGATAAATTCGTTGGGAGTGATGAGCAAAAAATACAAAATTTTAGAAAAATCCTTGTTTCTTCCGGAATTAATGCCACAATACGGCACAGCAGAGGCCGGGATATTATGGCTGCTTGTGGGCAATTGCAAAGCTCCAATTAAAAATTTTTGTCTGATATTGCATCAAGCAAATCTCTTGTGTTAACATAATCTTGCGATGGGCTTGTAGCTCAGTTGGTAGAGCACCCGCCTTTTAAGCGGGTTGTCGCAGGTTCGAACCCCGCCAAGCCCACCATGCGTCTCCTTCGTCTAGGGGTCTAGGACGTCGCCCTTTCACGGCGGCAACATGGGTTCAAATCCCGTAGGAGACGCCATCTGTAAAATTTCGCAACAAAAAATTTAAGATATTCTAAACCAAATTTTGCATTAATAATTTCTTTGTAATAAAGCAGTATTGTACTATATCAATCTTATCCTAAACATTGATGTATTCGAAAAACCACAATGTTAAAAACACCACTGGAAATTTGGTTTTGTGAAACTTTGAAAAAACAATACTACGTTTAAAATTTAATGAATATACAAATTTTTTTACATACACGTTGTGTATGTATTACACACCTGTTTATCAATTTGTGTAATGAGCGTTATTTTCATAAATTATGGAAATCTTTTAAGAGATATAGGACTGACTCTTTCAAAAAGAGTAAAGTCCTATTTTTCTATATAAAAAGCGATTTTTCTCTAAGCTACATCAAATATCCTTTTCAATTTATCCTCAACATCTTTTTTGTCTGCATATTTACATTCAATAAGTGTTGCCGTTATGCAATCTTGTAGTGAAGCGTTCGTGTTATTTTTAATTTTTGTGTCAACTTCGTAATTGAAGTGATTTTTAAAATCATTTAACTGGTGATACCGTTTGATATTTTCCAAAATATATTTCAAAGTTTTTTTTATTTTTTCATAATCGGATTTATCGTTCAATTTGTTTTGCGCGCAAAAAATAGCGTCAAATAGCTCGCATATATCTTTTACATAAGAATTCCACTTTTTTTCACAAGCCAGCTCGTCTAATTCTAGTGTTATTTTGTGAATTTTTTCTAGATTCTTTTTGTCTTGCACTATGTATCGGCAAACAGTTTGGTAGAGTTTGTCAAGCTTGTCTAAATTAGAAATCGTTCCAAGGGATTTTTTGTGCTCTTTCGCCGCAGATAGCACCAGCTTAGATACATGTTTAAATACTTCAACAGCCTCTTGATTCTGCAATGAAGACCATTGAGCTTTTATCAATGCGTTACAACGTTTGATAACATCGATTGCGTACGTATAACCTTCTAAAAGTTCGTCGCACTTCAAAGAATATGCGGCTTCGTCGAAACTTTCGGCACACTCGAATAATGTTTTGAGGTCATATTCTTCATCAAAGCCCCAGTCGACTCTTAAACGATATAATACATAGACCCATTTGGCACCGCGTAATAATTTGTTACCGGACTCTTGTCTATATAATTTTTTAATGTATTCTTTTGTCTCAGATATGTATGTTTTATAGTCGAGTTGAAATATATTCATCATTTCAATAAAATTTTGAATTCGTTCCGTAAAAATTTTCCAAAAATTATCCTTAAATAATACGTCAATGTCGGATTTATAAATTTTTCCAAAATAATCAATAAAAACATCCAAAACTTTATCTTTCGACTGTTTTTCAAAATCCGTAAGATAAAGGAATTGGCGGCAAAGGTTATAGAATAGTTTGTATAGATTGACCCCGTTTGCCAAATCATTGTTATCAAAATTAAAAGAGTCAAATTGTAACCAATCATTTTTGTCATTTTGGTATTTAGGATTTAATTTAGAATATGTTTCAAAAGCCAATTTCAAAAAATATGCTAAAAGTTGTTTAAAATTGTCGTTTTTAAAAAAATACTCATCTATATTTACCACGTCTTTTTTTTCATTGTTTTTCAAAAAAGATTGTATGGATTTTTTTATAAAGATTACATAATCTTTGCCTTCTTTTTGAAAATCGTATTTTTTACTCCATTCTTCTTCAATAGACAAAATTGTTTTGTAAAATCTGTTTATCGCCTGATCTAGCTTGATACTGTTAATTTTATCATTTATTTGTTCATCCTTTATTTGTTCGGTTTCGTCTCCCTTCTCTTCATTTTCTTTAATTTCTTCTTCATTATTTTCTTTATTGTTCTCATCTTTTTCTTCTTTAATTTCGTTGACGTTTTCTTCTTTAATTTCGTTGATGTTTTCTTCTTTAATTTCGTTGATATTACTGTTTTCATTGGAGTTTTCTTGATTATTGGAGTCGTTTTGATTATTGGAATTGTTTTGTCCAACCTCGGAATTATTTTGATTTTCTTCTTCGGTCAGAACCTCAAAATTAAGCCTTTTTTCCAACGCTTTATTTAAAACGCCCTCAGCTTCCTTCTTTTTTTTACGATTGGCATAAATTTTTCCAA
>CADBOF010000027.1 GCA_902796345.1 uncultured Pseudomonadota bacterium | reverse complement strand
GCTTAAATTAAAGTTTTTAATATTGGACGATGCTTTTACATCATTTACTGTTAAAACAGTTACTGTTGGCAAAACAATAGCCATAGCAAACAATAACTTTTTCATTTTGTTCATATTTTTCCTACTTAATATACCCTATTTAAAACTATAGCATAATTTTCTCACAACACTCTTATTAAATTTATTTTTAAAAATTAATTCTAATAATTAATTCTAATTTAGAGTTTTAAAGTTTAGTTACAGACAACACGGATTCAAATTTTTAGCACACATGTTGCGCGTAATTTTATAATTGTGCTAACATCTACGTGAAGGTTGCGGGGGAGTAGCTCAGTTGGTTAGAGCGTCGGCCTGTCACGTCGAAGGTCGCGGGTTCAAGTCCCGTCTCTCCCGCCACTTATATAGTTAAAAACCCCCAAATAACTACCAGTTATTTTCTATGTAAAAATGAGCACGTCGTACGAAAAGGGACTAATTGCGGAAAACACTGCCGTCTATAATCTTGAAAATCTGGGGTACGAAATCATCGCACGACGGTTACGAACACCGTACGGAGAAATAGATATACTTGCAAAAAGTGGCAATACTGTTATAGCAATTGAAGTAAAACAAAGACGAAGTTTATCAGAGGCTCGTGAATGTATAAGATTTTACCAAATGAATAGAATTTGCGAAGCACTACTGTTTGTGATATCAGAAAGGCGTATAAAGTTTGAAAACTATAGAATAGATGTTATATGCTTAGACCATGCAGGTCATTATGAGCATATCAAAAATGCGTTTTCATGCTACGGATAACGCCAAATTACAAAATTTATTTTTTCTGAAGTCAGTTGTTGTTTTTATTGTTTCTATGTCATTAAATGGTTGTGCTACGTTTGCTTTATTAGGAACAGGTGCCGCAGTTGGCGGTTATGTAGCTGGAAGAGATAAACCTATAAAACAGTCGTTAACTGATACGCAAATTGATTCTGAAATTAAACGCAGAATGATCGAAACTTTAGGCAATGTGGCATTAGATATATCTGTTGTAACTGATAATGGGTGTGTGTTGCTGACGGGAAACGTTCCAGATGAGGGAACCATTACAAAAGCTGAAGATATAGCACGCACGGTTCCAGGAGTTATTGCGGTTGATAATAATATAGTAATTGGCAAAACGAAACTTAGTACAACGTTTGCAGATGCGTACATAACGTCGACTTGTAGGACAAAATTATTGTCAGCTAAAAATATAAGATCTTTGAATGTTAAAATAAAAACAATGAACCATGTTGTTTATCTAAGCGGAACGGCTCGTAACGAAAAAGAACGAAATAACATCGTTTGTATTGTAACAAAGACGAATGGCGTTAAAAAAGTTGTTTCCTACGTAACGTTGGCTGGAGATGAAAAATGATAAGGCATGTTGCCTTTATAATGGACGGTAATAGTACTTGGGCAAAAAAACACAATGTTAGCGATCTTGACGGGCATTTAGCTGGAATGAAAAGCCTTGCAAGATTAATATGTAAATTAAAAATTCCCTACGCTACTTTTTACGCGTTTTCTACAGAAAACTGGAAACGTCCAAAAGCCTGGATTGATGGTTTTATGAAACTCGCATTAAGATTTTTAAAAACAGATCCTCTTGTTCAAGAGATATTTGACGTAAACGTCAAATTAAAAATAATAGGTAACCGCTCATTATTACCGCAATCTTTGCAAGATATTATAAAAAAATATGAAGAACTGACAAAAAATAGCACAGGCACACTTGTTCAGCTTGCAATGAGTTACGGAGGACGAGATGAGATAATTCGAGCTGTAAAAAAGCTGAATAATCAGAATATTGAAGTGAACGAGGAAAATTTATCAAAAGCTTTAGATACAGCAGGCGTGCCCGATCCTGACTTGATAATAAGAACAAGTAATAAAAAACGTTTAAGCAATTTTCTTTTATGGCAAGTATCTTACAGTGAGTTCTATTCTACTGATACGTTGTGGCCAGATTTCTGTATTGATGATTTTAATATAGCCATTGCAGATTTCGAAAAGCGAAGCAGAACCTTCGGATTATCAATATAAACATATGTCAGTTTATGCCGTTGCAATATCTGGTGGAGTCGATTCTGCTGTAACTGCTGCAAAGCTATTAAAAGACGGTCACGATGTTTTTGGCGTTACAATGCTTCTTACAGATCAAAACAAAGATACCTTGATTGAGGCGGCAAAAACTGTAGCGGATAATCTCAAAATACCTCACTACATTTGTGATTTACGTACTGAATTTAAAAAAAATGTTATAGATTATTTTGTTAATGCATACAGATCTGGATTAACACCAAATCCATGTGCAATATGTAACAAAAAAATAAAGTTAAGTAAATTACTGCAATTCGCGAAAAATCACGGCGCTGATTATATGGCGACTGGGCATTATGCAAAGCTTGTGCATGACAAAGATACGACAGAACTTTACGAAGGTGCGAATTTCAATAAAGATCAAAGTTATTTTTTGTCTCTTACCTCAATCGATCACTTAAAATATATTCGTTTTCCATTACAAAATATCACTGATAAATCTATTACACGAGAACTTGCAAAATCATATGGGTTGCCTAACTTTGCAAAAACTGACAGTCAAGATATATGCTTTGTTACAAATAATGACTACGTTTCAGTTATTAATAAATATTCGTCGACATCAAATATTGTTGGCGACTTTGTATTAAATGGCAAAACGGTAGGGAAACATAACGGAATTGCTAATTATACTATAGGACAACGCAAAGGGCTAGGAATTTCGTACGCGTGCCCATTGTACGTAACAATGATTGATGCAAAGAACAATACAATAACTCTTGGAAAACGGGTTGATTTATTAAAAAATACATTCATTTTAAATGATGTTAACTTTTTAAGCGAAATTTCTAGTAAAGAAAAACTTTTTGTAAAAATCCGTTCAGGAAATAAAAAACTTTCAGCAAAGGTTGATCAATCAAAGGATGGTTTAAAAATTAAATTGCTTGAACCGAACGTAACGGCTGTATGTCCAGGTCAAGTATGTGCAGTATACAACACAAATGGTAAAGTAATCGCTGGTGGATTAATCACATTTGAGTGAAGAATATCGCTTTCGCGGGAACTATGGTATTTTATATTAAAGTGAGATTGATAGCTGTTTTATAAATGACTCCTATTATTTATTTGTTAGGTGGTATAATCGGTCTTCTTATAACAAGTGTCGATTTTTCGGGAGATACGTCTTACATCCCTGAAATGAGAAGTTACAACAGCTACTCGTACGATAATTATGATAATTTATTAACAAATAATGCACAACGTGTGCAACTTAAACTAGAGTCTAAAAAAGACAATTTATTAGATGCTAAAAAAAACAACTTAAATGATCAAATAATTACAGATGGTTCAGGTACTGACGTTATTCCTAATGATGATGAAGCTGTTCGGCAAAGTATTTTACGAGCCGAAGCAGTGTGGAGAGGTTACTTTTTAACAACTGGAACCGCAAAATCAAATAATAACGATTACTCTGGAAATGTATTTGATGACGATGAACAAGATTTATTGGGTTTTGCATCAACATTAAAGAATAAGCCTGCAAACAGCATTTTGCAAGAAATGTACGACAAAGCAGAGCTACGTTTAAATTGGAGCACATTGTCACCATTATCTCGTAGAAAAGCGTTTTATCAAATGGTTTTGCTGACAAGATTAGTACAAGTTTTGAATCATTTTATGAATACATCAATATATATGCCCTCCTGGTGTAATAGATCTATACCGTTTAAACTATCCACAGACGATAACAGATATATGAGTGTAGCATTTGAGAACACAAGAAAGTTTTACGAACTTTTCACGAAAGAGCTCAACAAGGTCGTCCGTATACCACGGTCGTGCGAAAACCACGGTGAAGATATTAACTTGTGGAACAGTACTTGCCCAACAGATTTTTCAAACGATTGGACGCATTACAGTAGCGGTGAGCTAACAGACGCGATAAAGAGGTGTAACGAATCGTGTCAAGGCATTGTCGATAGTGAGGAAACTGGCCCAAGAGAGAAACTTTTGGCTCAGTTAAAAATTGACAGTCTAAAAAACTTTGTAACAGAGTGGAACAACTTATTTTTCTCGGAAAATTTGCCTAATCAATGGGGGGGAGCTATAGAAGCTATTGAGTTTAAGGAAAATTATACATATAGTAAATTCTGGAACGATATACAAAATGAAGCACCACGGAGAGAAAAAGCGCGTGTTAAGTGGTCAAGTGCTATTGAGGAATTATTTAATAAAACTTGGGAAAACAAGTGGTATGAACCAGGAAACACAATAAAAGAGCCTCTTTTCCCTATCCGAGAAAGAGAGGAAGGGTTAAGTTTAAGAGATAAACTTCTTAATGATACACAAAAAGATTTTCAAGAAGGTATTAATGCTTTAATCAAAAAAGCTAGTGATGGTGTTAAAAACGAAAAGTTTTGCTTAGAATATAGACAGAGATGTCTAGAAAAGATGCGTGGCTACGAAGTACTTAAACAGATAATTTTGAACGATATATGTGTCAATACAACGCCTTGGGGAAAAATACATTCGTTCACATTTAGCGGAGAATTCAATCTACAACAAAACATTTTACATTCTAGAGGAAATGATTTTGAATCGGAAGAGTTTGATGAAAGTAAAAAATGGACCGCAGTAATAGAGCTTTATAAATCTGCTTTAGATTCTGATGGTAATCAGCTTTTTGATGATAGGCAACGCCATTTGATTGATACTTTTGAAGATGAAGAAACACTTGATGACGCTAGAAGAGCTTTTTCGGGAAATATGTTTAAATTTATACTGCGACCTAAAGATGAAGAGAACAATCATGATGAAGAAATAATTACCAAAAATAAAGGTAAAAGATATGTTACATTGGACAATTTAAGGAAAGAACTGAGTCAATGGGTAGATTTGTCTGGCATAACATCATCGGACGATGAAATTAAGGCTGTTATAAAAGAAAGTTCTAATGAAGTATACGACGGGAAACAGCTTTTTTCTGAAAAAGAAAGAGAAAAGATTATGTCGCTTGTGGATACAGCGGGTGGAATTGACTGTATTATTTCAAATCTTCAAGTAAATATACATTGGTTTATGTCAGGATTGAATTATGATACTAAACGCGACGCAATACAGAAATTGATTGAAAAATTGATGAAAATTAGAACGGAAAGAATTGCCACAGCCAGAAAAACCTTTATTAGGGATACCACAGAGTACAACAAAACTAAGACGGCTTTGGCTGTTGAAGATAAAGACAGAATTCGCAAACGTTCTTTGATAGATAAGGTGCCTAGACAAAATCAAGGGGCGTTTATAAATGCGATGAACGCACTTGATGCCATAGAATTAGAAATAGGCTCTCCTATTAAAGAGCTTTGTAATTCATCGGAATTGCAAGATATTGAAAACAACCTAAGGAAATTAGAAGAAGAATGTGATAGTAAAGAATTCTCTAAGATAGAAAACGCAACAGATGCGTCATTTAATGCGGACAGACTTAGCGTGACAAAAGAGTATTTCAAAATTTTTGATGGAAAAGATCCTGAAGCAATTAGGAATATTAATGCGCTAAATCACATTTACTCCGTTTTAAAGTTCTTGTTAAATATGCATTCAAGTGTTGAACACGATAAAAAAATGTTTAACCAATATATTGATAGCATATACGGAGAAGAAGATAAAAAATCTATAGAAGAAATTATAAAGTCTTATCCGAATATAATAAAAATGTTATCTGGATGGCTCTTTTTGGAAGCTGATTTTGTCAATGTGGCATCGATTAAGATGTCTGGTGTTATGTATAACCGCTATGTTGATTTGAGTGATGAAGATAATTATACCATGAATTTTGGAGAAGTAACACAGTCTATGCCTATTTGTAGCAAAACTCTATGCGACTTGTTACTGCCTCGTTCAGATCTTTCAGATGTGAGGATTGTTGAAACTGGCGGAGATATACAAAAATCGAATGAAAAACGTATTCTTGTACTAAAAAAATATAATAAAGATGAAGTTGGGTTTGACGATAATTTTATTGATCATTTTAACAAAAAAAACAAAGATTTATTTAATTACTTAAAAGACGCAGAATATAACAACACAAACACATTTGAAAATAGGTGCGTAGAACATTCAAAAATTGTGGATTTTGCACAAATCGTTCAAGATATAGTTGGGGAAAAGAACGAAGATATAAGCTTTTTAAAAAATTTAAGAACTGATATTGCGAGTTATTTTACGAAAATATGGGGAGTTGGACTTGGTGTTGTTTACAGAGGAATCAAAGATATAGATAATGGTGAACATTTATTCAATCCTCAGAGATTTTTGAATGCTGGATCGGCTGATGATAGTTATGAATATTGGATTGAAAACAATTGGGATTCTTTCTTAAGTCCACAAATTAAAGTCTCAGCTTATGCGTTCATGAAAGCAAGTTCATTTAAAGAGATCCTTTTTAATTCTGAAGAACAGGGTATGTTGACAGAAACGTATTATTCGTATAAAGATTACGCAGAGAAAAAAGGAGAATATCCGGAAAGTTTACCGGTCTGGTTAAAGATGTTTGGTATTAATTTGCCTAACGGGAAAGAAGAATGTGTAGACGCAATTAAGGTCTTTGCTACTGTAGACTACAACACATGGGTTAAATCCAAATATAAGACAAAAATTAATAATATAGATAAAAAACTAGAAGACCTACAAAAATGTTATATAAAAGTCAAAGAAGATCTAAAAAAGAACGCTGAACAAAAAAATGTAAACAACGTTGATGATATCATGAACGAAGGGACGTTTGAAAAAAACGATGATCTACAAGAAAAAAACGATCAATCAATGGATGAGGACAAATCTGATATAAGCTCAAATGAGCAACATCAAGATAGTGAGGAATGGCTAGCAATAAAAGCTCCAGATAACGCGTCAGAATGGGTCAAAGCATTCTACGATATATTTAAATCTAAAAACACAAGTGGCGAACATATTTTTGAAATTAAAGAACAGTTCCAACCAATTATTAATAAATGCCCTACATTTAATACCTGGGATGACGTCGAGAAAGAACTCTACTCAATTCGAGCAACCCTCAAGCGGAGTATCGGCTTAAATCATTGCAACGAGAACGAAAAAAAACGGGCTTTGGAACAAATTAAAAAGATTGAAGAACTTGTTAATATATTAAATGAGTTAATTAAGGATGGTAAGGCTCCCAAGGATTTTGACGGAAAACCTGATTCAGATACTTGGGAAAATTTGGTTGAAATTGATTTTTGGACAAAAGCATTCCAGGATGTGTTTGATAGAGTTAACGAAAATGGTGAACGTATATTTGATTCAGAAAAAGATAAACGATTGATAGAAGATTGTCCCAAATTGATACGATCTTTCGATTTATATAATGAACTTTCAATAATCACGGATAAAATGCATTACAACAATGCGAGTATCGACACAGAACGACAAATAAAGAACAAACAAAAGGCTCTTTGTGATTTAGTAAAAATACTAGTAGGGCTTAAGGAAGAAGGAAAAGCGCCAGCAGAATTTGAAGATCAAATTAGTTTGGATGATTTTAAAAATTTTGTGCAAGGCAACGCTGATTTTTCAGGGGATAATTCCGTTGAAATAACGGAATCAAATGATGAAGCAAATCTAAATGAACAAAGAGTTATAAACAATCAAATTAATCAAGATTTTGCACAGATCGAAAATGAGAACAATAATGAGGCAAACAACTCTCAAAATAATAACAGAGAAGAAATGATTAACAACGAAGAAAATAACGTTATGCAAAACATTAATCAGAATAGTATTCAAGCCGTTAATCTTGGAGATTGCCTTTCTGACGAATTATTAAACGATCCTGAAGTTCTTGCACAATTTTTTGTACAGGAATAAAAAGGAACACTTTTTTATATTAAAAACACAAAGGTGGCGGTACTATTAGAATGGGGTACCGCTACTTATTGTCAGACAATCACCTTGCATTGATGTTTGTTAAAAAAAAGACAAAAGTCATCAAACAGCGCAAGTTGTATTTTGAATACGCTATAAAGTTTAAAAGTATCGAAAGAATTAAGGTACGTTAAAACGTTTAAAGGAAAGCAATCAATATCATGTTGTTTTTGAAGTAATAACTTATGGAGAGATAACTTATAATTACCTATATTCATACATTGAACAAAACTTTCATATATTTTATTTAAAGGTTTTTCTTCGACAGTATTTACATAGTCTTTTGCTTTTTTTGCGTCTAGTTTTTTTTGTATAGATCTAAAAGTCACAAGAAGTGGAATATAAGAGGCTGAGTGTAACAGTCGTTCGATCGTTGTTTTATAATCAACAGAACAACCTGGAATTTTATAAACTATCGGCGTTCTTAATATATCTAAAGAAAAATTGTTAACATTTTCGTCATACTGCGCCGGCAACGATATTTGTTTGCGAAAAAAGTATTGAAAGAGGTTGGTGTATTTATTTTGATACTCATTTTTAAGTAATTTTTTTGTATCAAATCTATCCATTTTAAAAAGAGCATCTGCAGCAAGTAAAGTTACATAATTTTTATATTTTTCAGGGGAATTTTTTTGTAAATATACCGATATTAGTTGTGATGTTAAAATTAAATTTTGGTCTTTAGAAAGGTGTTTTTGGTATGATGTTATTTTTTTACTTAAATCATTGCCATAATTTCTACAATTGATAGAATAATTAAACAACATGCGTGTATTTAACGACACATCTATTCCACGGACATATGGATTTACTAGTAAATCTGTCTTAATGCACGCCATAAAAAGAGATAACTCTTTATCAGATAAATGTGGCTTTTTCCGATCTAGTAGTTTTGGTAACGGAGTAAATGATAATGATGGAGATCTCATATCATAGTTCGGTGATATACGCCAATACTTTCCTAACTTGTGTCCTTTGTTGTTCTTTGGTTTATTAGTAAAAAAAGTTGCTATTTTGCCTAATTTTTCTAAATCAGATTTAGATAGCACTACAGAATTAGAAACGGATTTTTCCAATTTACTCTCAAGCGGAATGTTAATTTCACTAAAAGTTCTGTATTTTAACGAATTTGGACACCCATTTAATAACATTTTTTTATGAACATCTAAATCATTAACAATTTTTTTGATACATATAAGTTTTGAAGATTTAAACATACTTGCTGAATTAAGTGTTTTGATTAAATCAATTTGTGCGTTCGTAAAGAGATCTTTTAGTTGTTTGAAACCTTCATCTTCGGTTTTATTAATTATCTTATCTTTATTTGAAAAAACCATTGTGTTTTTATGTTTAAACTTTGTCGAATTGTTAAAGTTGTTGTGTGCATTTGATAATTTGTTTATTTTATCCGGTGTAATCATAAAATTTATTTCATTTTTTGTTATTGTTAATTTTAAATTTGCTTGTGCACTTAATAAAAATGGAGTATTTACTGAAGTTGACGGAATAGTACTTGACTTGGATCCTAAAGATTGTATGCTTACTTCGTCGCTTGAATACTTAAGCCTTTCCATGCAATGAGTATTTTTAACGGTGACTACTGCTAGAAGGGAGATTTTTGCGAAAGTTTTTAATGATTTGTTCATATTTTTTGTGAAAAATAATTCAAACCTACAATCAGCCTATCATGGCCTTGATATAAAATTTTAAATCTGCATATATCTTGGTCTTAAAAACTTACTAATATGCAAAATTAAAGAACAATATATACGCCATTTTACTAAATTTATATACAATCTATGTTATAATTTGCGTACAGCGTTCAAATGCTTTCAACACAGCTCCTCAAGCGAATAGTTTTTTGTAAAAGCGATCCAAAAATATTATTAATTACTCATTTAATGCCTTTTTAAGACATGGCTTACTTACACACGCCAAGCTCTTCTTTAAATGTTCCAAATATATCTGATTTTTTAACCCAGCCTGAAAACTTTTTGCCATTATATTTGAAAGAAACTTTGCACCAACTACCCCGGATTTCTTTTAAATCCATTGTGACGTTTTTTTTTATTTTCGCCAAAATTTTTGATTTCTCTTTTGTACTCGACATGAGAAGACTACCGTCTTTTATCGTCATTACGCGTCTTTTTATTGAAAGTTGACTTTTATGTAACCACCCTTCTGTTCCGTCAGGATCAACTATTCGTCTCCAATGATCGTATTTTGCGTTAACTAATACGGGAATTCCTTTCATTGTATACTTAATTTTTATTTTATAATCTTTCCCTGGACCTACACGTAAATTCGCAGACGAAACCTTTATTGACGCGAAATAAGGTTTACATAGAGAACTCACTATTTTTGCATTATAGCCAATATTAATTAACCAACAACTCGATAAAATGCCACACATCGATAAACGAAAAATATTCATCTAAAATATAGGCAGATTTTTAGAAGCCGTTCTGCATATACAACCTATATAAAATTTATCAAAATAATACTAATATGATCAAGATCTTTTATTGCTAAGTTGTTTTATTAATTCTAGTATGGCAAGTTGTATCCTTAAATTTTTAATATTTCTGAATGCGAGCAAAAGCTCATCTTCCATATTGTTTTGTAACGCCGATGGCGCTGATATATCGGATAAACACAGTTCATCTAAAAAATAACTAATATTACATTGTAATATTTTGCAAATTTTAATTAGCATTTGTAGTGATATTTTGTTCGCACCTGCTTCATATTTTTGGATTTGTTGAAATGTAATACCAATCATATCAGCAAGTTCTTTTTGCGTTAAATTCGCAAGTTTTCTTCTTGTTCTCAATTTTTTTCCAATAAGTGGATTTGTGTCGTCATTATCTGTATATTTAATATTTTTATGTGTAACCATACTTCCTTTATACTTTCTTTATTATTAATAATAATATAAAATAATGGTAAATATTCGGTTAATTTGTTTGTTTAAATTAATGTCTACGCTTGGCTTGCAAATCTTCAAATTGGTAATATTTGATTAGGAAAGATATCAAGTAATTAATATGTCTGGCCATTCTCAGTTTCATAACATAATGTTCCGCAAGGGAGCACAGGACGCTAAACGCGCCAAGATATTTGCAAAAATCGCCCGCGAAATAACTGTTGCGGTAAAAACAGGTGGGGCTGATGCGTCATCAAATCCACGATTACGTGCTGCGTTAGCTACGGGACGTGAAAATAATATGCCTAAAGACAATATAGAACGAGCCATTGCTAAAGCATCAACTGCTGATAACGATACAAACTATGATGACGTGAGATATGAAGGTTACGGCCCCGGAGGTATTGCGATAATTGTTGAGTGCCTTACAGACAATCGTAACCGCACAGCTTCTGATGTCAGATCTGTTTTTTCAAAATTTGGAGGAAATTTAGGAGAACAAGGGAGCGTTGCATTTTCGTTTGAAAGAAAAGGGCACCTTATTTACAATAGGTCAATAGGTGATTTCGAAAAGATATTTGAATTTGCTATTGATGCAAATGCTGACAATGTTGAAGAATTCGACGATTGTATAGAAATTATATCGTCTGTCGAAGCATTTTCTGCCTTAAGGGAAAAATTTATCACAAAATTTGGAGATCCTGTTGAATCTGGTTTGGTTTGGATACCTCAAAACTATGTATCCGTTTCTGACGATACAAAAGCATCATTAACTAAAATGATAGATCTTTTAGAAGATAACGATGACGTTCAAAAAGTTTATACAAATATGGAGTAAATGTTGGAATCAGAACAACATATAACAAGTAATGGATCCGGACGTAATTCACTGGAGCCATCTCCTGAAAAAAATATAGATAAAGAAAGGTGCACGAAATCGCCTAACAATTTGAAAAAACGCTTTAAATATTGTTGTTATGTCGATTTATCTAAAAGAGTTTTTGTTGCTTTATGTAGCGTAATACTGTGTGTATCAGCGTTTGGGTATTTATTATTTTTTCGTTTTTACATTCATGAAGCTAATATTTGGAATTCACTCAGAGCTATAACTAAACAGGTGCAAACGATACAATCAAAAATTGAAGGTTTAGACCAAAAATTTAATGAACTAAAAGACATACAAGCACGTTTTGATGAAATTAACAAAAAATTCGAAGATAGGAAAATTCACAACAATAATAATTACAATAATGTGCAGATGGACGACTTTATAAAACTTAAAAATGAGGTATCTGTACTTTCAAAAAAAATCATGGAAAATACTAACTCTCAATGTTCTATAACCGCAGTTGATAGACCTAACAAACCGTGGTATGAACGCTTGAAAGATTTATTTAAATATGGAGTGTCTGTATCCAACATTTCTGACAAAAAGAACCAATAAAACGTGTACAAATGCATAGCCGAAAGGAGAAGAAAAAACTGCTATACAATTTGTACGATACTATTTTGTCATAATTTGCTAGTGCGCTTCAGTATGCAAAATTTGAACCATATAGTGGTGATATGTAAAATTACAGTGTAAATAACTGAAAAACGTGGCTATGGCAAAAGAAACGGTCGTATCAAACGAAAACAGATCAAGAGCTTTGGATGCAGCGTTACAACAGATAGAAAAGCAGTTTGGACGAGGATCTGTAATGAGGCTCGGACAACGTGACGTTATACAAGTAGAAACATATTCAACTGGCTCCTTAGGTTTAGATATTGCTCTTGGAATTGGTGGTTTTCCTAAAGGTAGAATTGTTGAAATATATGGACCTGAATCATCCGGAAAAACTACGTTAGCTTTACACGTTGTTGCAAATGCTCAAAAAGCAGGCGGAACATGTGCATTCATAGATGCCGAGCATGCACTAGACCCTATATACGCAAAAAAACTGAACATTGATATAAATGATTTGGTCATATCTCAACCTAACTCGGGAGAGCAAGCTCTAGAAATTGCAGATACGTTAGTCAGAAGTGGCGTTATAGATGTGTTAGTTGTTGATAGCGTAGCAGCATTAGTCCCCAAAGCAGAACTTGAAGGAGATATGGGAGATTCCCATATGGGATTACAGGCACGACTTATGAGCCAGGCTTTACGCAAAATAACAGGTTCTACGTCAAAAACGAATTGTCTTGTTATATTTATTAACCAAATAAGACAAAAAATAGGAGTAATGTTTGGAAATCCAGAAACAACAACAGGTGGAAATGCCCTTAAGTTTTACTCATCAATAAGATTGGATATACGTCGAATTGGAGCTATTAAAGACAAAGAAACAATGCTTGGTAATCAAACACGTGTCAAAGTTGTTAAAAATAAGTTGGCTCCTCCATTTCGAATTGTCGAATTTGATATTTTGTATGGAGAAGGTATTTCAAAGGTCGGCGAACTTATAGATTTGGGTGTAACTGCGGGCATCATAGATAAAGCCGGAGCTTGGTATTCTTACAATGGTGACAAAATAGGTCAAGGTAAAGAAGCTACCAGATTGTATTTAAAAAATAATCCAAAAGTTGCCGATGAGATAGAGCACCTCATACGAGAAAATTCTGGACTATTTGCCGACAAAATGATAAGTGGAGCTGGATTGTCTCACAATATGGCCGTTACTGATGAGGATATTGCGTCAGGTAATGGTATCGTTGAAGACAAGTCAGACGACGAAGACATAGAATAATAATATATCAGGGGTGATTTTCACCCCGAGTGTGCTATAATCATTTATATTAAACTAATTTATTTTTTTATATATAATGAATGTTAAATTCTTAACATCTTTGCCGTTTTTACTTGCTGTAATGGTTTTGACTGTTGTATTTTTTGGAAATGGTTTTCCCTTATTATTTAAAGAGATCGCTCTCGCTATCAGTATATTATGCAAAGAGATAATAATATTCTTGTTGCCTTTAATAATATTTTCCTTTGTTTTGTATGGGTTAACAGAACTTCAGTCTGAATCTGTCAAAGTTGTTGCTATACTGCTTCCTCTTGTTTGCTTATCAAATTTTGCAGGATTTTGGACGTCGTATTTATTAGCAACACCCGTTCTTTCACACTCAGCATTAAAAATTACTGAAATTTCCAGAAACAATATATTAATGCCTGCGTTTGAGTTGCATTTACCAACTATAATAAAAAATGATTGGGCATTACTAAGCGCAATAATCGTTGCATTTTCGAATAATTTTTTAAAATCTTGTTATATTACTTTATTTGGAAAAGTGTTAAACAGATTTGCAAATTTCCTATTAAAACGTGTAATATGCCGTATTCTTCCGTTTTTTGTATTCGGTTTTGTAATAAAAATGCAACACGAAGGTAGCTTGAATTTAATTATAAAAGATTACTCAGTTATTCTGTTCCTTGTAGCTGTCCTTGCTTATGGATATATAGCGTTCGTATCTTTAGTTTTATGTAAGTTTAATGTAAGAGAAGCCTTTACAAAGTGCAAAAACCTTTTTGAAAGTGTGTTCATTGGTCTTGTGAGTATGTCAAGTGCGGCGGCTATTCCTAGTACAATTGCTGCCAGTGAAAAAAATCTTGAAAATCCAAAAATAGCTCGTTTTGTTGTCCCAGCTGCCGCTAATATGCATTTACTTGGCGATTGTTTCGCAATTCCTATTATTGCTTGTGCAATGATGATGTCATTTGGTTCACATTATCCAACACCAAGTGAATACCTCATTATTTCAATAAAAGGAGTTATAGCGAAGTTCGCTGCTGCAGGTATACCAGGAGGTTCTGCACTTGTATTTGCTCCGATTTTAATAGACAATTGTGGATTTTCCACAGAAATGATTACGGCGTTTATTACTGTATATCTGCTATTTGATCCTATAGCGACGTCAAGTAATGTCTTTGGACATGGAATGTTTGCCATGTTATTTGAAAAAGTTTACAATTTGGTGAAAAAACGCTGATATAACAGCTATTGTGTATGTGGACTAAAATTTTCAGACAAGTTAAAATTTATACAGGATGATTAAATAGAGGTCAACTATGGATTATCGTTATGCAACAAAACGTGCATTGGGATATGATGACGGTCTTCGTACGTTTATGTTGGGCGTGTTCAATAAAATGTTCTTAGCGTTGGGCATTACGGGCGTTGTAGCCTGGATTGTTTGTTCGAACGTTCAATTATTAAAAGCACTCGCAGGCGGACCAATGTGGTTGTTTTTCTTTGCAGAATTAGGGATTGGAATATATCTTCCAATGAGGTTGCATAAAATGCAAGTGTCAACAGCGTTCAATTTGTTTTTTGCCTACGCATTGTTGACGGGAGTTTCAATTGCCCCAATAGGCGTTATATACACCGGTGAAAGCATAGCAACAGCATTTCTTGCTTCTGCAACATTTTTTGGTTCGATGAGCCTTATCGGATATACAACAAAAAAAGATCTTACATCTGTCGGAACATTTATGTTTTCCGGCTTAATCGCTCTGTTAGTTGTTTCGGTTATCAACACATTTGTTAAAAGTTCTGGGTTATCATTAATAATCGCAGCCGCAGGAATAGTGATTTTTTCGGGACTTACTGCTTATGATGTTCAGAACATGAAAAAAATTTATAACTATCTGCCTAATGATGAAATGATAGCTAAATATTCAATATTTGGAGCGTTTCAGTTGTATCTCGATTTTATAAACATATTTTTATACTTATTGAGATTTTTAGGCAACCGTAAGGATTAACCAATATAAATTAGAACTCAAAAAAGGCGGGGCGTTTCGCCCCCTTTTTTCATCTCAAAAAAAATTTTGTAAGATTATTGAATCGTTTGTTAAATTTTTGTAACATAGTATTGGATTGGGAGATCCGTTAACGCGGGGTAGAGCAGCTTGGTAGCTCGTCAGGCTCATAATCTGAAGGTCGTTGGTTCAAATCCAGCCCCCGCAACCAATTTTTTTAAATCAAAATTTGATGTTTATAACGTGTGATTGTTGGTATTCTTATATCAGTTGTTATTACATTTAATAAAAAAAACACATGGAAAATTCAAACATAATAAGTCCAAGGTACGATCCGAAACTATTTGAGAAACAGATATACGAAAAATCATTGAACACATTTTTACCAACCAAGAACGATAATAGTAGCAATCGTTATTTTTCAATTTTAATGCCTCCACCGAACGTGACCGGTAGTTTGCATTTAGGACATGCACTCACGTACACGTTGCAAGATATTTTAATCCGATACCACCGTCAGAGAGGCATCGATACTTTTTGGCAACCTGGGCTTGATCACGCAGGCATAGCAACACAACTTGTCGTTGAGAAATGGCTTGAAAAACAAGGCATTAAAGCATCAGCTTTAAATTACAACGAATTCATTTCAAAAGTTTGGGAATGGAAAGATAGTTCTGCCACTAATATTGTTACTCAACAAAAGGCTCTTGGATGTTCTGCTCCGTGGAAGTATTCGCGTTTTACTATGGATGAAGGTTTTAGTAAATCAGTTGTTGATGCCTTTGTACAATTATACAAAGATGGGCTTATATACAAAGCAAAAAGACTTGTTAACTGGGATACAAAGCTAGAAACAGCTATATCAGATCTTGAAATTAAGAATATCGAAGAACAAGGAACTCTGTGGTATATAAATTACAAAATTTCAAATAGTAACGAGTTTATAACAGTTGCAACAACCCGCCCTGAAACGATGTTTGGAGATGTAGCCCTTGCAGTTAATAAAGATGATGAGCGTTTTAAACAATTTATCGGAAAATTTGCGACTATTCCATGTACAGATAGAAAAATTCCAATAATAACGGACGAACATGCAGATATGTCAAAGGGCAGTGGGTGCGTAAAAATAACTCCTGCACATGACTTCAATGACTTTGAAGTTGGTAAACGTCATGGTTTAAGTACTATAAGCATTTTGGATAAGCATGGACATATGTTGAATAATGAAATGGTACCTGAATTTCTGCGTGGCTTGTATTTAAAGAAAGCTAGAAAAATTTTATTGGAAAAGTTGACTGAAGACGGATTACTTGTAAAAAACGACATAATAACGCATTCTGTACCGTACGGAGACAGGTCTGGTACAGTTACTGAACCAATGATTACTGAACAGTGGTTTTTAGATGCACCAGCTCTAGCTGGTAAGGCGATTGAAGCAGTTGAAAGCGGACAAGTAAAGTTTTATCCCGATAAATGGAAAAACACCTTTTTCGATTGGATGCGCAATATTCAGCCATGGTGTATATCCCGGCAAATAAAATGGGGACATAGAATACCTGCGTGGTATACGCCATCAGGAGAAATAATAGTCGAAAAAACAGAAGAAGACGCTATACAAAAAGCTAAGAATTTAAATATTGTTCCGGACGATTTAAGACGTGAAACTGATGTTTTAGATACGTGGTTTTCATCAGGGTTATGGTCATTTGCAACAATGTCTGAAGATTTCATAAAACGATATTTTCCAACAACAACTCTCGTTACTGGTTTTGACATTATATTTTTCTGGGTTTCTCGCATGATGATGTTAAGCTTATATTTTATGAAAGATATTCCTTTTAAAGATGTATATATTCACGCCCTTGTTCGCGACGACAAAGGACAAAAAATGTCTAAATCGAAAGGCAACGTAATAGACCCAATGGAATTAATGGAAGAATTTGGCGCTGATGCTTTGCGATACACCCTTACATTCCTATCTGTTCCTGGTCGTGATATAAAATTCGGTAAAGACAATGTAAAAATAAGTAGAAACTTCATAACAAAAATATGGAACGCAGGCAGATTTTTACAAACACAAGGTGTTAAATTTAACATTCCGCTTGATCAATTGGATTTCAATGGAAAAATAAATCAGTGGATATTATCAAAATTAATCGCATTTAAAAATGGAGTTGATAACGATATTAAAGAATACAGGTTCGATTATATAGCCCATAGAATGCAAGTATTTTTACGTGATCAATTTTGCGACTTTTTTATAGAAGCCATAAAAATACAAAATGAAGAAAACACAAAGAATATTGCAGGATTTATGTATAAAGAATTTTTAAAAATTTCTAATCCTGTAATTCCTTTTGTTACTCAACATTTAGTTGAGCTTCTTAGTGGAGACACTGATTTGAAACCAACCGATTTTTCAGCAATATTAATTAATGATGCAGACGTTAAAGATGTGGACGATTTAGTAACTTGGATTCATGAAGTCAGAGGTATAAAACATGCTGAAGGATCAACATCTGAACAATATATAAACGCAAAAAATAATACAGATAGTTTAAATCAAGATTTAAAGACCTTGTTTGTTCTCGCATAACTAAATAAAGCCAAGTTTATATAAACTTGGCTTTGTATTTTTAAGGAATTTAGTAAAATTCTGCATTATATTGTTTGTATTTATGTCTTTCATTTAAATGACAATCTTTTTTTATATACCTAAAAAAGGAAAGTTAATGTTACGCAACGTTCCAAAAACCACAAGTTTATTAATAGATACTCCATGATAGATTTTATTTCGTTGTTTTTAAAAACTACAGTGCGGTAAAAAATACACAACTTCCATTATTTGTAAGTAGCGAACAACAAATTTTGCAGACAAAAGCTATTGAAAAACTTCGCTGTCGTTCTTAGTCCATACCCAGATATTTGCGTAAATAACGACCTGTGTAGCTTTCTTTGCATTCTGCGATCATCTCAGGAGTACCAGTTGCTACTACTTTACCGCCACCGACGCCTCCTTCTGGTCCTATATCAATAACCCAATCTGCCATTTTTATTACGTCCATATTATGTTCAATAACGATAACCGAGTTTCCTGCCTCAATAAGCAATTGCAAAATTTCAAGTAGTTTACTGATATCTTCACCATGTAAACCAGTTGTTGGTTCATCTAAAATATATAAAGTTTTTCCTGTGGCTTTACGTGATAGCTCTTTTGCCAGCTTCACACGCTGAGCTTCTCCTCCTGACAATATCGTTGCTTTATGACCTAATGTAAGATAACCAAGTCCTACACGATTTAAATAACTTAATTTCTGGTATATTGATGGCTGATTTCTAAAAAATGTAGTTGCTTCATCAATTGTCATATCTAATACGTCAGAGATATTTTTACCTTTAAATAAAATCTGTCTTGTTTCTTGAGTAAAACGCTTCCCTCCACATTGGTCGCATGTAACGTATATATCTGGCAAAAAATGCATTTCCACCTTCATAACTCCGTCGCCCTTACAGGCTTCACAGCGTCCACCCTTTATATTAAAAGAAAATCGGCTAGAGTTGTAACCTCGTAATCTTGCTTCTGGGACTCCTGCGTACAAGTTTCTTATATCTGTAAAGCAACCTACGTAAGTAATTGGGTTAGACCTTGGAGTTCTCCCTATGGGCGATTGGTTAATATCTATTACTTTATCTATGATCCCTATATTTCTTATTACGTCGAGGCACTTAATTTTAAAGTCACCTCTATGTAATTTGTTATATATGCCGGCAAACAAAGTATCTAAGACGAGAGTGGACTTACCGGAACCGCTTACTCCGGTAACACACGTGAGAACCCCCAATGGAAACTTAACGTTTATGTGTTGCAAATTATTTTTGTACGCGTTCACGACTTCAAGGCAGTTTTTAAAATTAATGCGACGGCGATGCGGAATTTCCATCTTTTGTTTACCGGAAAGATACAGACCAGTCGGGCTTTTGGGATTACATTTAATTTCATCTACGTTACCTACCGCACAAACTTCACCACCATTAACACCGGCTTTAGGTCCTATATCGATTATGAGATCAGCCGCCTTCATTGTGTCTTCGTCATGTTCTACGACAATTATGGAGTTTCCCGCATCTTTAAGGTGCTTGAGGGTGTTTATTAGTTTATCATTGTCACGCTGATGCAAGCCTATTGACGGTTCATCTAAAACATATACAACACCAGAGAGCCCAGATCCTATTTGAGATGCTAAGCGAATACGTTGACTTTCTCCACCAGATAGAGATTCTGAAGATCTAGAAATAGTCAGATATTCAAGACCAACGTCGATCATAAATTGCATCCTATTGCGAAGCTCAATAAGAATTTTTTCCGCTATTTCTAATTCGCGTGGACTTAATACATCATTCAAATGCAAAACCCATTCTTTAGCTTTATCAATAGGCATGTCAGAAACTTCGGCAATATTTTTATCATCTATCCGAACCATTAACGCTTCAAGAGAAAGTCTTGAACCATTACAAACAGTACAAATTTCTTGTTCTATGTACACATTTTCGTCAACATCAATATCTAATGAATCTGGATCTTTTTTTGTATTTTCTGGGTCTTCAAGAGATGTTTTTTTAAAACCCATTCCAGAACAGGCAGGGCACGCCCCCTTGGGATTATTAAAGGAAAAAAGCCTTGGTTCTATTCGGTCTATGCAAAAACCAGATACAGGACACGAGTAATGTTCAGAAAGAATTCGTTCGTCTCCACTTGTATAATCTTTTATAATAAGTGTGCCATCTGCTCTGCGTAATGCAGTTTCTACAGATATTGCTACTCTGTTTTTAAATTCATTACTTTGATATTCTGGCATATGTATTCTATCAACAACAATCGAAATACTGTGTTTTACGTTTTTCTGCAAGATAGGTAACGCCGATAAGTCGTATAGTTCGCCGTCTATAAATGCCCTTTGAAATCCTTCTGATTGAATGGACGCAAACTCAGATTTAAATTCCCCCTTACGTTCCTTTATTATTGGCGCCAAAATATAAAACCTGCTATATGGTTCAGATTTTAATACGGTTTCAGTAACTTGTTCTGTTGTTTGAGATTGTATTGGCAATCCAGTTGCCGGAGAGTACGGTGTTCCAATCCTAGCAAAGAGCAATCTAAGATAGTCATAAATCTCAGTGATAGTTCCCACAGTTGAACGAGGATTTTTTGATATTGTTTTTTGTTCTATAGCAATTGCCGGACTCAATCCTTCTATTTTGTCAACATCTGGTTTTGGCATTAGATTTAAAAATTGACGAGCATACGATGAAAGACTTTCAACGTAGCGTCTCT
>CADBOF010000026.1 GCA_902796345.1 uncultured Pseudomonadota bacterium | reverse complement strand
TTATAGATAAAAAACCATCTGAGATTAAAAAAGAGGATTATGAAACAGAATTAAAGAATGTAAAAGATGGACTTAAGAAAGTTAATAAAGCCATATTAAATAAACGTGATGAATTGAGAATAACTATTGAAAATGACAAACTAAGAAAAGAACAAGAAAGGAAAGAGAAAGAGAAAGAAAAACGAGACGCAGAAATAATTAAACAAGCAGTTGAAGACGAACGTAAACGCAAAATAGAAGAAGCACGTCAGAAAAAGGAGTTAGAAGACAAAAAGAAAAAGGAATTGGAAGAGAAAAAGAAAAAAGAGCTAGAAGAGATAAAGAAAAAAGAACGAGAAAAGCTTCAAAAGAAAATCGAAGCTGAAAGATTACAGAAAGAACGAGAAGATAAAAAGAAGGCTCAAGATATTTTGAACAAGAAGAAAGCTGAAGCTGATGCAAAGGAAAAATTAGAGGAAAAAACAAAGGCGGATAAGGCGAAAGCAAAACAACTAGCTCAACAAAAACAGAAAGAGGAAGAGGAAAAGTTAAAAAAGAAAAAAGAGCTAGAAGAGATAAAGAAAAAGCAAGAAGAAGAATTTGAAAGAAAGATGGATTCCATTCTTGAAGTAGAAGCTAAACCATATAGCGACAATTTCTCTTCGAAACACATACCAGGCAGTAGTACAGGTTTTACTGTAAATTGGAATAATATAACGTTTGGCGAATACCAAAACTTCATAAATCTTTGTAGAAGTAATCCGGAATTCAATACATATGCGGGGCAATTGTTGGTATCTTTATGGGATTGTGCTAGAGCAAATTTGAAAGATGTTATGTATAGTGCAAACTATCCAAAAGGGCTTAAAACTCTAGCTGAAAGCAATATGGTGTGGCTAGCTCATTTGTTCGATCTGATCGCAAAGTACCTGGGGTTGTTCCCACAAGAACAAATATATAAGGGATCTGACTATTATTTTGCGTTATTTTCATACGGTATATATCGACAAAACTTTGGTATTTGTGGCTACATAGATGACGGATTTAAACAGTTGCTATACAATTGCATAAGGCCAGAAGGCTTTATCACCCTAAACGAATCTGACTATTATAATAAGTCATTCTCTCTACATGAAATTATATATAAATTAGTCAAAGGAACCTTAACTTTTTGGCAGTTCAAGAACAACAGGAAGTATGAAAATTATACTGGTAAAGTCCCGATGAATATCAATAATGGAGGTTTATATTGCTGGTTTCAATCTGGATATCAACTAATAAATGCTGCAACGGTTAACGATGATCCGTATTACCTAGGTAATTGGAAAAGATTTTGCGAGTACGCTTACGAGGAGTATAAAAATGCACGAAAAAACCATGCAAGAGAAACCAAACACATTGATCTATTAAAAAATAGAGATGTAAATATAATGACCGACAAAGGTATCTTTAAAGGAATCGAATTAAAAGGTTTGTTAGATAACTTTTTTGCATCATGTTATAAGGACACAGAAAATTTTCGTGCAACATTAGAAATGTTACCAGAAGACCAAGAACATGCAGGTATACGGACATTTTTGGAATGTTGCATTAATAACAAAGTTGAAGAAAACGTTATTGAGGAAACACTGACGTATTTGAATAATTCAAAACATAGTGGGAATGGTTCGGAGGCTTCTAATGCAATGGAAAAATTTTTCCTACTATTTCCAGAATTAAGTGTCAAAAGAGATAACAAAGAGTTACTTATAGAAAACCCAAAAGATCAAAACTTGTGGGTATATGCAGACGTTGTTGTTCCGAACAATGAGCAGCCAAGAAAGGATTATTGTTTGTCATATGCCTCCGTTAAAAATTTAGTTCCAAATTTAGATTCTTCAGCTCCAGGTGTTGGTAGCTATGGCAATAACGAGCAAGGGATTCAAATATTCAATAAATATGCTGAATATAAAATTGGTTGGTCAGATAATAAATTATTAGTGTACGAATTACGAGGAATTGGTTTGTGCGAAGGTAAGGCTCTTGGACTTAAATATGTTCCATTGGCAAACAAATACTGCTATACAGTTGCTGCTTCTACACATCAAAGAGCCGCTGTTAAACTTGATAATAGTACAACGTGGCATTACTGTGATAGCAATGGTATTTATCATTCAGCCAAAAGTTTACAAGATTTATTAAATGACAAACGGAGTTACATGAATTACAATTACACCGAAATTGTTCCGAACTATGCCAATTTGTTGATGTACCACTTGGTTGATGAAAATATATGGGCCAAAACAATGGGTCAGTAAATCTTATTAATAAACTTAATTTTGAATGTTATTTATTATTGGCGATCTTGTAATATTCGGATAGATGTAATGTGGAGGTGTTAATATGATAGAAACAATCGTTTTGGTAGGAATAATCCTTGCTGGATTTAGTTTTACAGGCTTTTTGGGGGATACTAGTAAAATATTTATCAACGATCAAGAACAAACTGGATTACAGAGAGAAGTTATTGAGTACCGAGTCCCGGTTGATACTACGTACATAAGTCCTTTATATAATATGATGTTTGAAAAATTAGACAGCGGATCCCAAAACATAAATTCCGATAAAGGCGTTGCTATCGATTACAAAGAAATAACAGCAGATAACTGGACAAAGTTCTGTAAATTAACAAAAGAAAACGAGGAATTTAATAAATACGCGGGAGACTTGCTATATTCTCAGTATGAAAACGAAGTGAAATACTTGCAAAACTTGCAAAAAGATACCAAAGAAGACGATATCAAAGTTTTGTTATGTATAGCGAAATATGCGCCAATATTTAAGAAGTTGGGCATAAAAGAACAGGATAAATTTAAATTTGATGTAGAAGACAACTTATCTGAAAATGAAAAACCTACAACAAGAGTCGAGAAAACTGATTGGTTTTTTAGTAGCTATATGCCACTTAAGAATCTTAAGTATGAAACGGAGCTTGAAACCTACATCAAAACTGCTAATTTTTCTTATAATAATCTCCAAATAAAAGGAGAAAACAGTTTTCAAAATATAATAAAAAGAACTGTTAATGGTAGTATTTATTTCTGGGATTGGAAACGTTCCAAAAAGTTTGATGAATATAAAGGAAAGCAACCATTAAGGCTTTCTAACGGTGGTCAACATTGCTATGTTCAAGCAGGAGTTCAGATCCTTATAGCCTCAACGGTGAACGATGATTTAAACAAGTTAGGAAATTGGGGAAAGTTTGTAAAACTGTTATCAAACATGCAAGAACAAAACAGAAATAAAACTATTGAATTTTTGCAGGTATTGAAAACTTTCTGTTCTTCACACGAGTTTGATACTAACGAAAACTCAAGAATTAATGCGTATAACCAGTTGGAATTATTGCAAAAAAAAGGATCACCAAAATTGACTATAGATATATTATTAAAAATATTTCCCAAGTTAAAAAGAGAAAATTTTGACACCCAAAAAGTAATTTTTGAGCAACCGATTGACCCAATTTTATCTGCCGGATTATCAGTGTCCGGTAAACTTTATCTGCCTGCAAGTATTGCAATTCGCCACTTAATACCAAATTTGAAAAATACCAATGCCGGAATAGGAGCAGATCCTCCAAAAGCTACAAATGTCCCAAATCGGTATGGAGAATACGTAATAAAATATTCAGCTGATAATAATTTGTTGATATATAAACTTAAAGGTATATCTTTAGATGAAAACTTAGCTAGTTATAAAGAAACGCCTATTGATAAAACTTTTGATAAAAAGGAACGATACACAGTAGAGCCGTGTTTACATGCTCGAGCTGTAGTAAAACTTGATAACAGTGATTATTACCATTATTGCGATAGTAATGGTGTATATTTTCCCGAAAAAGGATTAAATAATATTTTTTATAACAATCACTCCGTCCTTGATTACTTTAAAAAATATAATTACACCAAGCCGGCAAACCATGCTAGTTTGCTTATGTATGAGATCGTAAACTAATCATTTAATGCCGAAAATCGGCATTAAATTTTTTATTTTAAACGACCTTCACAAAAGTGTTTTCGACATAAAGATATGTACTTTTCATTTCCTCCGATATCTACTTGATCACCTGCACGAACTATTTTTTTATGCTCATCAAATTTTGCGTTCATTATCGCTTTTTTCCCGCAAAAACAAATAGTTTTAACCTCGACAAGCTCATCAGCATATATGAGGAGATATTTACTACCTTCAAAGGGTTCTCCTAAAAAATCGCTTCGTAAACCATAACTTAACACCGGAATGTTTAATTCATCCACTATTTGACAGAGCTGTTTAACCTGTTGTTTTGTTAAAAACTGAGCTTCGTCCACAAAAACGCAATGTATATTTTTATCAACAGCTTTTATGTCATTAAAAATGTTTGTGCTTGTATCAAATGTATTCGAATGTTCTGAAATTCCGATGCGAGAGGATACTCGAGATTTACCATATCGAGTATCATACACTGAAGTATAAAGTACCGTATTCATACCACGTTCTCTGTAATTGAAACTACTTTGTAGTAATTTCATTGTTTTCCCGGCGTTCATTGCCGAATAATAAAAATACAATTTTGCCAAGCTACCATTCCGACATTTTTGTTAACACACAAAACATTTTATCAACTGAATTGCACCTGAATGAAATAAACACTTTGCTTTTTCTCACATTCGCTGTGCTTTCTGTCATGAAACGTGAAGACGATAGCATAACTCATATTTGATATAAGACGATTAATGTTGGTATTATATATTTATTAAAATAAATTTAATAAGAGTGTTGTGAGAAAATTATGCTATAGTTTTAAATAGGGTATATTAAGTAGGGAAAATATGAACAAAATGAAAAAGTTATTGTTCGCTATGGCTATTGTTTTGCCAACAGTAACTGTTTTAACAGTAAATGATGTAAAAGCATCGTCCAATATTAAAAACTTTAATTTAAGC
>CADBOF010000025.1 GCA_902796345.1 uncultured Pseudomonadota bacterium | reverse complement strand
TTCATTCAAACTTTTGTTTATAACGTCAGGAATACGCAATGTCCTGTATCGTTTTAAATTTTCCCTAATGCGATCAAATATTACGACTATATCATTGATAGAATAACTTGCTGTAAGCAAAACCGCAGTTATAGATGTTTCGCTAAATTCCCAGGGAAATATAGAAAACATTCCAAAAATAACTATGCAATCATGAAATAACGCTGTGACCGCACACAATCCGAACTGCCATTCAAAACGAATTATTATGTATCCCAACATCGCGAGCAAAGCAAATACAACTGCTTTTATAGCGTTATTAATAAGTTCGCTACCTACTTTTGCCCCCACAGTTTCAACTCGTTTGTAAATAACGTTTTTACCCAAGCTTTCTTTAACTTTTTGAATAGCTACTGATTGTGTAGCACCATTTTCTGATTTCTCTAATTTTATTAAAAGGTCCTTCTCTCCACCGAATTGTTGAATTGAGACAGAGCCTAAACCCAGATTGCCTAAATCGGAACGCATCTGAGCAATATCAGGCTCCTTGGGCATTTGGACTTCAAATATATACCCCCCTTTGAAATCAATACCGTAATTTAATCCTTTAAATGAAAGGCTAGACACACATATTATTATCAGAGCAACCGAAAAAGTTATAAATATTTTGCTGTATTTTATAAAATTTATGCTTGTTCCAGATGGGATTAGTTTTAATCTGAACATGACGCCTCCTATATAATTATTTCTTTATCATTCTGATGCTTACGCAACCATAACGCAACAAGGGATTTCGTGACAAAAAACGTCGTAAATAAAGAAATTACTGTGCCTAAAAACAATGTTACGGAAAACCCTTTTATTGGACCTGTTCCAAATTCATACAAAAATAGAGCACCTATAAGTGTTGTAAAATTCGAATCAAGAATTGTTCCTATCGCCATTTTATACCCCTGAGCAATTGCGACTGAAGGTTTGACTCCTAAACGCATCTCTTCACGCATCCTTTCATAAATTAGAACATTCGCATCAACTGCTGTTCCTATTGTCAACGCTATACCAGCGATACCTGGCAACGTCAATGTTGCTCCTAAAAGCGTTAAACAAGCAAAAAGAGCCATTACATTAACTACAAGCGATACGCAAGAAAATACTCCGAAACAGCCATAAGATAACATCATGAACAATGCAACAAGAACGAATGCAACTACCGTTGCAGTTGCACCGGCAGCAATTGAATCTGCTCCTAAGCTAGGACCAACATTCCGTTCTTCAATAACGGTCAAAGGTGCTGGAAGAGAGCCTGCTCTTAGGAGTAAAGCTATTTCTTGAGCTTCTTTCATAGTGAAATGCCCAGTAACTTGAGCACTGCCTTGATTTAAAACACTTTGAAATACGGGGGCTATAAGAACTTTATCGTCAAGAACTATAGCAAACTGTTTATGTAAATATTTTGAAGATAGTTCAGCTAGTTTTTTTGTTCCTTCTCCGGAGTCGAATTTTAGAGACACCCCAGGAGCTCCTGTTTGAGGATCAATATTCATTTGAGCGTCAACAAGGTGTTTGCCTGTCATTGCGATTTGTTTTTTTATAGGCACCCAATTTACAAGACCTTCTCCTTTGCTTTCTGGCATATACAAAACACCAGGTTTTGACTGCAGTTCTGGTTTTTCGCCTTCGTTAGCCATGACGTTCTCAAGATCTTCATCTACAGCATGGAATGTTAAAATTGCTGTTTTACCTATCAAACGTTTTACTTCTGCAGGATCTTCAACACCCGGAAGTTGTACGACTATACGATTTGCCCCTTGCGGTAAAATCGTTGGCTCCTTAGTCCCTGTTTCATCAATCCTGTGACGAATAACTTCTATTGATTCATTAACTGCTTTTTTCGCTGTTGCATCGGTAAACTTTTTAGAAATTGTAGCTGTAACGATTGACCCATCAATTTTTACTTCAACTTCTTTTTCAATTTTGTTCAGTATTTTTTTTACATCCGAAGTGTCAGACGGATTTTTTAGTTTTATGAGAATACAAGAACCATCAAGATGTTTCTGCACAGTTAACCGATTGTATTGAATATTCCTTTTTCTTAACTCTTTACGCACTGCGTCAACAATTCCTTCTTGGAGTTCCTTTATAACTTCATCAATTCCAACTTCGAGCTGAATGTGAGATCCTCCACGAAGCTCAAGACCTAGACTCACTGAGTGCTGAAGCCAAGCAGGTAATTTATTAAAGTTCTTTTGGCTTACGAAAGAAGGAATTGCAAAAACTATACTAAGAAAGCAAATTATAGATGTCAGCCATAGCCTTGTTTTTGACAATATAATCATTTTTAACCATGAATTTTGTTGACGGCTTTATTATTTTGATCGTTTGTAATAACCGTGACTATTGCGGATTTAATAAATTTGCATTGCACACCGTCAGTAATTTCTAGCATAACTTCGTTGTCGTTTAAAATCTTTGTAACGGTCGCAAGCAGGCCACTACCTGTCATTACCTTATCTCCCGGTTTTATTGCAGCAATAAGTGCTTGGTGAGCTTTCTGTTTTTTCTGCTGAGGTCTTATTAACAAGAAATATAAAATCACCATAAAGGCGATCATTGGCAAGAAAGCCATAAACCCAGATTGCCCAGCTTTAGGAGCATCGGCAAATGCATAATCGATAAACATAATTTCCTTAAAAATATTTGAGTGTAATAAATACACGCGATAACAACTATGATGATACCACGCCAATAAATAAGGTACCAAACAGTCAGTGACATATAACTTTAACGTGCAATACTAAGCACAAATGTAGCGGTAATCTTTCATTTCTATATGCTCAGATTCAATGCTACGCTCATACACACAGAAAATATTATTAGTACAATAAGTTTTATAACGTCATAACTTTTTGTTATAAAAAAAATTTTTACCTACCCCATTGCATTTAGAAAAAAATTTTGTGATCCTGTCTTTGGGAGTGGTTCTCATTCCTAGCAAATCCAGTGTTGAGTGCAATTTTAAAATTGTGTTTGTGCAAATGTGTGTAAAACACTATATAACCACATGATGGATTTGTTTTAAAATCAAAAATTTTTTAATCACATTTTGAAAGGATTTTTATATGAATACAGAAAGACCGATGACTTCAACAGAAACAGAAAATGTAGAATTGCAGAAGTTTATTAATTATTTAAGAGGTGAAAATACATTGAGCAATTCAATGCCTTTACCTGCATCCTTAGCTTTAAATATTTCGAATAAATTAAAAATGATAAGCCCAATACGTTCTCTTGCTAGAGTGTCGTATACAGGACAAGACAAGTTAGATGTAATAGTTAATCTCAGCACAAAACCCTCTTCTGGATGGGTAAGCGATACCTTAATAAAATCAGAAACAAACGCCTCTATAGCGAAAGTGTCTATATATTTGCATGAAATTTATTCGCGTCCTATGGTTGCATCATCCGTATTAGAAGATGAAACAGCACAAGTCGACGAAGTAATTCAAGAAAATATAGCTTCGCAAATTGCTGCGTTTGAGAATTACGGATTCCTATACGGAGATGGAATTACTCAGCCAAAGGGAATATTAAAATACGAAGTAACTACGTCGAATTATGATCCTGCATCAAGAACGCTCGAGGGTATAAAAGTTGAATCTGAATTTAATGATTACACAAAACTTCTTGACCTAATGGATTTACTGCCTTCAAAATACTTTTATGGAGCATCTTGGCTTATGTCACGTAACGTAGCATCAAAATTACGATACATGAAGGATAATAGTAGCGGTAAATTTATTTGGCAAACGGCAGTTTTACCAGGAACTCCAGATACATTACTCGGTTATCCTGTTACTATATGCGACGATATGCCAAAATTGAATTCAAAAGATAAAAAACAATCAATTCATATATTGTTCGGTAATTTTTACGAAGGATACAGAATTGCAGAAAAGCCGGGTTTCAGATTACTTAAAGATCCATTTAATTCAAAACCGTTTGTTGAATTTTACGCGACAAAAAGAATTGGAGGAGATGTTATAAATCACGATGCAATAAAAGCCTTTATCATTGGCTAATCTAATATTGGAGCGGAATATGATGTCATATTTAATAAATACAGCTTTATCGATATGTTCATTGCTTCCATCTTTATCTAAAACTTTTTCAAAATGGTTTTGCAATAATGATGTAAAGTCTGTTAGTAAAATACTTACCGAACTTGCTCAATCTGTTACTGGTACGCATGATGAAAAAGACGCTTTGGAAAAATTACGTAATGATCCGAAACTGCTGTGCGCTCTTCAAGAAACAATAATAAAAACCGAAGCTGAAATAGAACAAGCACTTATGAGCGACCGTCAAAACGCAAGAAATCGTGATATATCTCTTGCCACTAGTGGTGTGCGTAATTTACGTGCAGACGCTATGGTTATCGTCGCTACACTAGGTTTAGTTTTGTGCCTTATATTTATTGCAAAGTTTCAAAAGGATATCCCAGGTGAAATTATAGGAATAGTTTCAACTGTTGCTGGGATATTTGGAGCTTGTCTTAAAGACGCTTATAGCTTTGAATTTGGAAGTTCACGAAACTTTTCCCGTAATAAGAATTCTTGCTATTTCCGCAATGACTAAACTGCAAATATAGATTCCATGTTAAAATAATAAAAGGTTAGGTATGTTGAAGCATTGGCGATAATGTTTGATGAAACTGGTCAGGGTAGAAATACAGCAGCCAACATTAATTATTTCGGGTTTTGCTATGCATTCCTAGCCTTTTAGTCCAATGAGTGATGATGACAACATTTTATGGCACGAATACACGCGGTCAGTACTGCAACTTGATAATTCAAATAAATACGTATCCCCATTGCGCGAACTTAACTATTCAATAAGTCATTCTGAATTAGGATTTTTAAGACAACAACAACAGCTTATTAATTCTGTTTCATTTGGAGCTCGAGATTTAATTCCTTTTTCTCGAAAGCAAAAGAAACGTTTCAAAAGTGAAGCTCGTTTAGATTTACATGACGTATTAGGTGATATAGATAAAGTACTGGTGGAGTTTTGTACACGCTGTATTATCAAAAAAATAAGATACATTACAATAATTACTGGTAAAGGTGGTGGAATATTACGAGAAAAAGTAACTCGATGGCTACGCTCGCATACTCAGTTTATAAGTGAGTATTTCGAAATAGTGGATAGTTCAAATGCTTGTGGCTCTTTAGGAGTACACTTAAAATGTCATAGGAACAATAGATGATAATAAGCTCTAAGTTGTTCACCGATGAATTACAAAAACTTATTACAAGTGACGCTGAGCAGTGTTTTGTTGTTGGGTTATCCGGTGGAGCAGATAGCTTATGTCTCACGATGCTCCTCAACGAGTATATAGCAAATAATGGTGGCAAGTTATTTGCGTGTATTGTTGATCACAAATTGAGACCGCAATCATCAACTGAGATAGTTCCAATTATTGAACTTTTAAAACAAATCGGTATAGATCATTGTGTAAAAATTTGGAACCATGGAAATATTACAAGCAATATTGAAATGAAAGCGAGAACTGCACGTTATGATTTATTGGATGAATATTGTAAAGAAGTAAATGCTAACTTTTTATGTACTGCCCATCATGCACTTGATCAATGGGAGACATTTTTTATGAGGCTTTCACGAGGTTCTGGGTTGCGTGGGCTAACGTCGATTAATTCAATTACTGATTTCAGAAATATAAAATTAATTCGACCTTTATTAACATTTTCTCCAATAGATTTAAAAGAAACTTTACAACAACGGTTTAGTATTGACAGTTATGTATATGATGAAATGAATGATGATCCAAAATATGAACGTGTACGTTGGCGAAAATCTTATAATACGCTTTCTAGTGAATATAATCTAACTACAATTAACATTGGTCAAACAATAAAAAGGTTAAAACTTGCAAATGACTGTTTAAATTATATTACTACTAATGTTTTATCTAATGTGTTTGATGGTACATATATAAATGTACAAATATTTAAGCAACAACCACTAGATCTTCAAGCAAGAATTTTAGACCGTATAGTTCAAAATGTCTTAAATAATAATAAAGCAACACAATCGCTTCACAATGTTCATAATAGAATTATCTCGTATGAGTTACTTGTAAGAATTGCAAAGGAAATAACAACTAAAAATTTTAAAGCAACAAATTTTGCAAGACTTGTTTTTAAAAAAGATCGAACAAAAAATATAATGGTTTACCATGAGCAACGTCGAATACGTCCACTTTGTTTTACAGATAAGTAAGCGTTAACCCAATAAGTAAATTATCATTAAAGGTGTACGTTATATTCTAAACAGCTTGATAAAATCAATCTCAATTAACTGTGGCTGTACTAACATTATTTTCGTCACTTGTTTTTTCGTTACCGGTTCCCTCAACGACTGTTGGTTTTGTGTTATTTACAATATTGTTCTTATCAACAATTACTTCCTTCGCATTTGGATTGTCAGGAACCGAATACATAGTGTCTAATAATATGTTTTCCATTATCGCACGTAGCCCTCTAGCTCCAGTTTTACGCTTTACAGCCCGCTTTACTATTTCGTGCAGTGCATCGTCTGTAAACGTCAAATCGACATTATTCATATTTAACAAACCTGCATACTGTTTTAATAACGCATCTTTTGGTTGAGTAAGAACCGAAATTAAATCGTCTTCAGTCAACTCGTTAAGTGTTGCAATCACAGGAAATCGACCTACAAATTCTGGTATTAATCCAAATTTCATTAAATCTTCAGTTTCAACTTTTTGAAACAGATCGCTTACGCTTTTTTCTTCAACTTTTTCAACATCTGCACCAAAACCAATACCAACCTTTTTATTCCTGGATGAAATTATTTTTTCTAGACCAAAAAATGCCCCGCCACATATAAACAGTATATTGCGGGTATCAACTGGCAAAAAATCTTGCTGTGGATGTTTACGTCCCCCTTGAGGTGGAACAAATGCCGTCGTGCCTTCTATTATTTTTAATAAAGCTTGTTGTACGCCTTCTCCGGATACGTCTCGAGTTATCGACGGGTTTTCGGCTTTACGGGTTATTTTATCTATTTCGTCTATATAAACAATTCCTTTCTGTGCTTTTTCAACATCAAAATCAGCTGCTTGTAACAATTTTAGAATTATGTTTTCAACATCTTCACCAACGTACCCCGCTTCAGTGAGAGATGTAGCATCAGCTATTGTAAAAGGAACATCAACGATTTTTGCTAAAGTTTTGGCTAGAAGCGTTTTTCCGGAACCAGTCGGACCTATTAACAAAATGTTCGACTTTGCTATTTCAACGTCAGGATATTTTTCTGATTTGCTGTTTAATACCTTGTAGTGATTATACACAGCTACCGACAAAACTCTTTTCGCTGTCTCCTGACCTATCACGTAGTCATCTAAATATTTTTTTATTTGTGATGGTGTTAATTTTCCAGTATCTCCAAAACTCTTTATTTCTGATATAGTATGCCTTTTGTTATCATCAATTCTTATTACGTCAGAACATAATTTTATACACTCATCGCATATAAACGCCGTATTTCCCGCTATTAAATTCTTAACATCTTCCTGAGACTTACCGCAAAATGAACAATACATAACATTATCGTCGTCTTTCATTCGAACCTCACCCTTTTATTGTCAATTCCATCACAAATAAGTCTACAATTAGTTAACAATTTCCATTTTTAAAATCAAGTTATAGTACGTTATTTCAATTCTCTAGTCGTTATGACTTTATCAATTAATCCGACGTTCATAGCCTCATCGGCAGACATAAAGTTGTCCCTTTCCATCATCTGTTCAATTTTTTTTACATCCAATCCAGTGTTGTCTGCGTATATATTGTTTAAACGTTCACGTATTTTCAAAATCTCTCTTGCATGGATCTCTATATCAGTTGCTTGACCTTGAGCTCCTCCAGATGGCTGATGAATCATGATACGTGAATTTGGTAACGAATAACGCTTTCCCTTAGTTCCGGATGCCAACAAAAGCGAACCTGCTGAACATGCTTGCCCTATGCACAAAGTTGAAACATCACACTTTATATACCGCATTGTATCCAAAATTGATAAAGCTGATGTCACAACGCCTCCTGGGGAATTTATGTATAAGCTTATATCTTTTGAACTATCTTCAGATTCAAGAAAAAGTAATTGCGCACATATTAACGACGCCATTTCGTCGAAGATTTGCCCAGTTAAAAAAACTATACGCTCTTTCAACAACCGGGAATAAATATCGTAAGATCGCTCTCCACGATTTGTTTGTTCAACGACTATGGGGACATATGCCCCCGCTGTCACATTATTTTTAGTCTGAAAATGTTCACTAGTCGCTTGATTCATCGTTATCATCCTCTTCCAGCAATTTCTGCACTTTTTCATTTATTTCCTTTAAAGTTACTGGTTCATCCTTTGATTTTGCGTGAGACATTAGAAAATCAACGACTTTATGTTCCGTAATTTCTGCTCGTTTGTATGTCAGTAGAAACGGATTTTTCCGATAATAATCCAGGATTTGATTGGCAAGTTGTGGATTTTGGTTTATTTCATTCAAAACAGATTGATTTAACTCATCGTCTGTTGCTGTGATATTTTCTTTGCGAGCTATTTTATTAAAAATATAACCTAGGAGAACCCTTTTATCAATTGTATCCTTGTATTCCTCCTTAAGTTCCTCATCGGTTTTCTCATCAATCTTTTCGCCCTTTTTCCTACTTTCTTCACGTTCCGCCTTTATTTGATTTAATACAACCTGCGTCTCTCTATCAACAACTGTTTGCGGTAAATCGAAAGAATATTGTTTCATAAGAGCTTCAATTATTTGACTTTTATGATACAAATAACTCTGACTTTTTATACTATTTTCAATGTGACGTTTAATTACGTCATCCCATTCCTTTAAATCTTTAAAGCCCGTTTTTACAGCATAATCCTCTGGCTTTATGTCCTTTATAGCTTTTTCTATTTTTTCGATCGACACTTTATACACAACTTCTTGCTGATCGTCAGGTGCAAAATCAAACGTATCTCCCACTTTTCTAGTGGTAATCGATTTTAGGAATTTTTCGTCGTCTGCACATTCTGTTGGAATAATGACCGAATTGTTTATATCTTTGGACGCATCGACCTCGCCTGATTTACTGTAAACAGCTTTATATGTCACCTTATCCAACGACTGAATAACATCATCTGCTTTAGATTCTTCATATATAGGACTGTTTTTCATTATGTTGTTTCTGAATTCCTCAATATCTGCTTGCGTAACATTTGGAATTGCTTTTGATACTTCAAAATCATAAGGTTTAATTTCAAAAATAGGCGCAACTTCAACCGTAAGACGAAACGTGAGTTCCTTATTGTCATCGAACTCGCTCTCAAGCTCATAAACTGGACGGACAGCTAATTCTTCAATCTTCTCTGTTTTTAACAAATCATTGCATGCGCTTGATATTATTTTATCCAATGCTCCTTTTTTTATATCGTCTTTAAATTTATTACGAATGATTGATACAGGAACATGACCAGGACGAAAACCAGGCATTTTGAAATTTTTCCCTTTTAATTGAGCTTCTGCATCCAAATAGTTTTTAACATTTTCTGCCGGAACAGAAATTTTGTAAACAGATTTCATCCCTTCGGAAGACATCTTTTCGATTTTTATAACGTCCATTTTCGAAAAACTCTCTAAATTTTATTTCTAGGGGTGTACCTAGCATAACACAGCATTATGTAGATATATTAGCAAAAATATCACTTCATAATCAATATGGCAACCGTTCCTATAGCAAGATACAATTACTTATTTCTTATACACTCTTTTGGGAAATATTTAAGATTTGGTTAAAATGAAAATGAAAATTTGTTGATTGGGACACAAATTTATGTCAAACAGCGACTTGAAGGTTTCAAACTCTGTTAGACAAAGGATTGCTCCTAAAATTTATTGGCATGAGGGCATGCTTTTGTCTCAGCACCTATTTCAACAAAATGATTTACACAATTTTCAAGTACTGTCGCGAAAGATGTCACTCATATCTCGTTATAATTGGGGAATCATAACAATTGATATTGATAAAAATGCGTTGTCCAACAACTTATTTAGGCTAAATGAAATCGAAGCGGTGTTTCAAGATGGTTTACTTTTGCAATATAGTGCTAATATTCAGCAGGGGATTAAACCATTAGAATTAAAACTTGATGAAATAACTGACAATGAAATAACTATATATATCGCAATAGCAACTTTATCAGGTCAAATATCACCACTGTCAGGACATACCCCAAGATTTTATGTAGTAGATTGCTTGCAGGTTGCAGACGAAAATTTAATAGATAATAAGACTACAATACCTGGTCTTATTCCAAATGCTTTTCTTTGTCATGAAATTCCAGAAGGATGTATTGGTTTTCCTATTGCAAAATTATTGTATGAAACAGGTAACTTTTCCGAATTAGAGTTTACTCCACCATGTTTTTATATTTCTAAAAATTCCTTTATGTGGAGAGTTTGCACAGAACTTACATCTAGCTTAAAAGAGAAAGTTAATATTTATAACGAAAATGTGTTTAACTCAGAGAGTACTTTGTCATTTAATTCCCGAGTAGCATTAACGCTATTAATGGAAACAATAATTTCGCTTGAAACGAATTTATTTAATGAAAATGTTAAACCATATGACCTTTTCAAAGAATTGATTAAACTTTTATATTATGCCTCTACAATTGACATCAATCGAACTGATGTGTCGCCAACAGTGCCACAATACAAACATGATAATATTAATTCTTGTATTTTGCCAATTATTAATCTTGTCAATAAATATATATCGCTAATTAACAAAAAATACATGTCATTACGTTTTAATAGACGAGAGCATTTCTTCTATAGATATATTTCACAGCAAAACATTGATTATGCAGAAAACAAAAAGTTTTATATAGGTATAAAGGGAGCGAATTCAAATAATACTTCTGATATAACTAATTGGATTAAAAATGCTGTGATAGCCTCTGACTTTGCGTTAGATAGTGTTAGGTCAAAACGTATTTTAGGTGCTGTACGACGCGAAGTTTCAACAGACATTATTTCAAAAATAATGCCTGAGTCAGATGTTGCATTATTCGAGATCGAGATACATTCAAATTACATTAAAGCTGAGCAAAATTTACATATTTTCAATCCAAGTAACAATTTAGTTTTTAAGCCAAAAGGCATTATTTTATATTTGCCATATTTGGATAACAACACTAAATGACACCAGATATGAATGCTATTATTAATGGATTTCAAGCATTTTACTACGAATTACTGCGACAGAAAGAAAAAGCACTCAGTTTCTATTTAACATCCGAAATAGTTTCACCAAGTGTTGATGAAAATAATTTTATAGAAAAAAATAATGAAAACACTAAAGAAAATTACATACCTAACGATGAGTTAGAAGGCACAATCGTTACAATTCAAAAGAAGTTAATTATGGCAATTGATAGTGTAGTAGAACTCATTTCATCCGAAACGCATTTGCCAACGCAATCAATTCGCGACATACGTTACGTACTTACTGTTTTATCTGATGAAATATTTTTAAATCTTAATTGGGAAGGAAATGAACGCTGGAAACTGTATTTATTAGAAAGGCAACTATTTCAAACCGAAATTGCTGGAAATAAGTTTTTTGAAATGGCAGAGGAAGTTATAACAACACGAAATGAAGATATGGGATTTTTATATCTTATGTCGCTAAATCTAGGATTTAGAGGAAAATACATAGATGAAAATAAAGCTGACGAATATATTGCAAGCTACAAAAGCAGGTTGTATGCACTTGTTCATCCACTATCAAATAGGTTGTTTTATCCTGGAAGGGTTCATTTAATTGAGCAGTGCTATGAATACACTTATACCGAAACATGTATTTCAGAACTTCCAGATACTAAGCATCTGGCAACATGCATAATTAGCATTATCATTGTTTACATTGTTGTATCGTACATTGTGTGGTACGACATAACAGACGATATAAACAATCTTATTAAGCAAATCAGCTTACAGACACAACAACACTTAGTAAAATCATATAGCAATTTGGGAGCATAAATAGTGTTTGATAGTTTTTTCTCTTTTATAAGAAATAGTTCAACTTCGTTTCCACTAATTATTGGAATTATATTGTTTGTTGCATTTATTGCCATGTTTGTTGTTGTTATTGTGACCTTAATTTCAATAAAACGCGAACGTAATATAAAACAGACATCGCTAGAACTTCCTCCCTCAGCAATATTGCCTATTGAAAATGCAAACGTTTCAACACAAATTCAAAAAATGGGAGGAGTGAGAAATAATCCTATAATATGGTGGCTTAGCGAATTCTTCAATCTTTTTCTGCTTAATAAAAATTGGATACAGGTAGACAAAATAACACAATCATTTTTTAAGGCATCTGAATATTTAAAAAAAAGTCTTGGAATAAGAGATCGTTACTTATTGCCATGGTTTATTATTTTAGGGGGAGCAAATTCTGGTAAATCATCCTTATTACGAGGCTTTACCCATGACGACTTTACAGAAAACGATGATGATCCGTTATCTTGGTGGTTTTTAAAAAACGGTGTCATTCTTGACGTAAAAGGTGACGTATTTATGCCAGAAACGGCATCTAATGATTGGGGAACTGTTCTACATTTATTATATAAATATCGCGGAAAACGCCCTATAAACGGAATTATTGTAACACTCCCAGCGACAGAATTATATGGGAAAAGCAAACTTTCAATTGATGATGTAAAACAACGTGCTAGATACATTTCTAGAAAATTGGCATATACGCAGTATTACCTTGGATTGAAGCTTCCTGTATATATAGTCATTACCAAAACTGATGTCATTCCAGGATTTCAAAGTTTTTGCTCAGAATTACCTTTACGAAATAGAGAAAATATGCTTGGTTGGTCTTCACCTTTTACAATAGAGACCGTATATAATCCGAACATTTTAAACATGGCGTTTGATGAGTTAGTAGAAACTCTCAATACAATTCGGCTTGAAATTTTTTCAGAAAATCTTACATCAATAACACAAGATGGAGTATTTGTTTTTCCAAGTGAATTGTTAAGTATGAAGGAATATTTAGTTTGCTTTATTAACACAATATTTTCTTCCGGCACTGATAGCCCATACTTTAGAGGCTTTTATTTTACTGGTGACAGTAAAATGGTACCCCTTACTCAAATACCAGTACCGTCACATGACGTAAATGATGATGCAATGGCTGTTATTGGCACTCCTGACGCCAACATTAATGAAGTAGGAAGTATTTCTGCATCATTTAAAGACGAAAATTCTGTTCCTAAAAAGATATTTTTCTTTGAAGATCTTTTACTGAAAAAAATATTCGCTGAAGCCGGACTTGCTTCACCAATGCAGTCAAAAATGCATAAAGCACACAAAGCGATTTTTATAGCGAAAATTGCAACCGTTGCGTTTGTCACTATAGGCAGTTATGGGTTATTTAGTGCAAAGGACAATTTAATCCGCGGTAAGAATGATATTTATCCAACGCTATGCAAACTTTCATCAATAATTCAGTACTCCACAACTTTAAATCCCGTTATTTTAAGTAATAATGGACAGGAAATATTATCAGATTGTAGTAATCGCCTTCTTGAACTAATGCAACAAATTAACAACGTTAGCTTTTGTTCATGTTTTGTTCCTGCGTCATGGTTTAGTTCAATAAGTTCTAAAATTCGCACAACACTTAAAAATTCTTATCAACGAATAATAATTCGAACAATGTATGTAAGTTTATTGATTAAAATCCAAAATCTGTTATATAAACCTGATATAAAATATAATCCATCGCTCAAAGAATTATTAAACCCAACAGATAGCAAAATTTACAATGACTTGAATAGGTACGTAAAGGACTTTATCGAACTTGAAAAATATGTTAGAAAATTTGATAGTCTACGTAAATCTGGAGATCCAAATGACTTGTCAGATTTAATCAAATTTACGTTTAAAGGAGAGTTGCAACCTCAGTTTTTGAATAATTATAAGGAATTTAGGGTAATTTTGGCGGATACTCCATATCCACCATTAGATTTGTCTCCATATAAACAAACTATATACAATATTGTATACCAATTATTTGACGCTTTTATAAATACTATATTTAAATCGGAAAATAATTTTATTGGTCAGATAAACACATTTATTAATAAATTATCACGACAAACAAGTAGAGAGTATCCAAAATGTGATGAATTTCGAAAATTTGCTAATGAATTAACTGTTGCCTGTAACAAATTGGGAAAAGAAGGTGAAACATGGCTTGATAAATTTAAACCTGAACAAGTTTATAAAGAACTTTTCGAAAACATGTCATTACTATTTGGGCAACAATCTACTATACCAATGTTAAGTAAATTCAATTCGTACTATGAAATAGTACGAGAACAGCTAATAACACTAAACAAAAAATTAGAAATAAATAGTTTTTTGTCACATCAGAGAAACGAAGAATATTCTACTACTAGCCCTATTTTTCACTTTGCTCAACTTATCACTGACCTGGTAAATTCATCGTTTATGGCAGAACCACTCGACTATGAACTTGTAACTGATATTCCAAAAGGGAAAATTGTTTATTGGGATGATGACCTTATAAAGTATGCGACCGTTATAAGTCAAGATTTTGATGATTTTATAACAACGAAGTTAGTAACTTTTCCAAAAATACTGCAGGAAAGTATAGGACTTATTTCTAGAACAAATTTATATGCTGTTATTTCTGGAATAGTTGGAAAGGCTCAAAGTTTTGCCGATGAACCAATTGGATTGACCAAACAGTTAACCTCAGAAGAAATTTTACAAAGACAAGTTGGTGAATTAAAAGCCGTAGCTCCAAAATTTCAAAAATTGTTGTCAATATTACGAAATGAACAAGCTAATTTTGTTTTTACTAATTTAAGAACAATCCTTAACAAAATAGGATTTAATCTTCTAAATCACATCGATAACCTGCTTGAAGATCAACAACCTTATAAACCTGTAAATCTTGATTTTGATACATGGGACGGCAGAGCAGGGGCTGGATTTCACGCATATGCAGTATCTGATATTGAAGATTTAAAAGCGTACGTTCGCCTTCAAAGAAGTTTGATTACTCGTTTGGTGATTGAATTTGCCAAACCGGTTGTTGATTTTCTTAATTCTGAATATGTTTATGATAAAAACTACGGACATCACTCGCAGTTATACCGCTGGGTACGAATTGTCGAAAATGCTGAAGACTTTACTAAAAAAGATCCACATAACTCAATTAGCAACTTAGAAAAATTTATTTTAAATACCCTTAATTCTTATACAATAGATAATATCATTGATAAAATCAATATTGAAGAGTTAAAAATTGATACAGGAGATTATTTTTTAGAAATTACTCGCACTATTAAAAAAACTCTATATAAAAAAGCTGAAGTGTTGTTACGTCAAAGAAGTATAGTTCGTTACGAACGACTGAGAAATTACTACACGAGGTATTTAGAGCGTTTTTATCCGTTTAAAGACTTTGATTATAAACAACGTATTGAAAAAGATGTTGATTTAAGCACAGTAAGGGAATTTTTCAAGTTATACAACGAATGCGGAGGCAGTCCAGAAGCAATTTTAGAACGAGTATATCAATTGGATGACGGAAAACAGGCATATAACTTTTTAAAAAAAGTTCAATCAATTAAAGACATGCTCGGAGATGATATTGTTAATAATTTTGAAGTTATAAAAGTAAAAATGGATGTGAACTTTAACGTCAATAAAAGAAACGAAACAAATACAGAGTATTTAATTGATAGAGTATTTCATCCCAACCATGATACAAACATAGAAGCAATAAACCCGTATAAACTTGGTACTTGGTATTTTGGAGAACCAGTTTCGATCGATCTTAGGTACGCAGAAAACGACAATGAAGCACCAAGACCCGACTTTGATGAAAAAGATCCAGACTATTCAGTTGATGAAAATTTGGCAAAGTTTGAATGTAACGGCAATTGGTCTTTATTGCGTTTTCTACAAAAATACAGAGTGTCAGGTCTTAACGCCAATCTAAATGATGCAAATCAAACAGTACTATCATTCAAAATTCCACTTAACGACAAAAGAACAACTCAAGTTTATGTAGGTATTACGCTTTATAAACCTCAAAATTCAGATAGCGTTCCATTAGTAAGTATTAAGATACCTTCAGTTCCTGGATCTATGCCAAAACTACCTCAATCAGTTATTAATTTGCGAAATACTCCGATACTTGCAGAAACAGCACTTTCGAGTGCTAGTGAATTTGCTATTCCAAATGCATACCGCAACGCCGAAGATAAAAAGAAAACAACAAATTCAAAAACATCTAAAAAAAATTCCAGTGCTAATGACAAATCGCATTCACGTGCTCGAACTGTTCAACGCAACAACGTAGCGAAACCGGAACAAAGTGAAGATATATCAGCAAGATTTATTAAAAAACCTAAAGAAGAAGAAATTTTGATTGAAGAACCAATTTCACAGAGAATTGAAAATATATTAAATTCTGACGAAGTGCCAACCTTACCTGAGGGTGATACACTAATAACCGTGAGCGAACAGCCGATAGGATAACCTTAATGGCAATAAAACTTTCATCACCATCATATGGAGAGCTTGAAATACAAGCGGCGACAAGAGTGTTACAAAGTCAGGTAACATCAATGGGATATGAAACCTACATGTTTGAACAGGAGTTGAAACAATTCTTCGGTCGGAAAGATCTTAATGTCCTTGTTGTCAATTCATGTACAGCCGCACTACAACTTGCTCTTCAAGGTATTGGTATAAAACCAGATGATGAAGTTTTATTACCTTCGCTGACATACATTGCAACGTTCCAGGCTGTATCTGCTCTTGGCGCTGTACCAATTCCATGCGATGTTGATGATGAATGTTTTATTGATATTGATGATGCTAAATCACGAATTACTTCAAAAACTAAAGCAATAATACCGGTGCTATATGCTGGTATCGAAAATAATATAAACGCAGTGTATAAACTTGCAAAACGCTGTGATTTACATGTTGTAGAAGACGCGGCTCATTCTTTCGGTTCTAAAAATACAATATTACGTGATGGTATATTGTGCTTTAGTTTTGACCCGATAAAAAATCTTTCATGTACAAGTGGAGGCGCTATCGTCACATCTAACACAGATCTTGCTCACAAAATACAAGATTTAAGGCTTTTGGGAGTTATAGGAGATACTGAACGTCGCATAAATGGAGAACGTAGTTGGGATTTTGATGTTAAAGAACAAGGATGGCGTTATCACATGGGAAATTTATGTGCAGCGATTGGAAGGGCTCAGCTTTCAAGGATGAAGTTTATTAGTAACATACGTCGTTCAGTAGCTTCACGTTATGTTAATGAACTCAATGGATTAAATTATATTCGATTGTTGCCAATTAACTACGAAACAGCAATTCCACATATTTTTCCCATAATAGTTAACGAAGGATTGAGAAATGATTTAATGCAATATTTGCTATCACGCGGAATAGGTTGTGGCATACAATACAAACCTAATCATTTATTGACATACTTTGATCGCGGTTATTCTCTGCCAAATACAGAAAAACTATATAGTCAGCTTTTGTCAATTCCTCTGCATCCTATGCTAAGTAATGATGACGTAACAATAGTTATTGACACAATAAAAGAGTGGGCTGTTAACGTATAAAACTTATTGTTCCTGTTTTTCTGAAATCTCTGGCTGTTTATACGTCTTTGATTTCTCAATAAGTGTTCTTACAACACTAGAAAACTTACCGGAAAAGATTACTTTTACTATCGATGAGACTGAATTGTCTCCAAGTACAGAAAGTCTACGAGTTTTAGATGCGAGTGCTATGAATAGTGGGCCTAAGGATAAAGACAGAGCAGTAACGCATATTATAAGTTTTTGGCCATACGCTCCAATAATTTCCGACTGTGTAGCTATACTAGCTAATACAAGAGAAAATTCCCCCAACTGAGATAGTATTGTACCTATTGTAGTTGCTTTTGCTAGTTCTATAGAGAACATGCGTAAAATTATTGTGTTGAAAAATATTTTCCATGTAGTGATTAATACTAACGAAACAATAACAACAAACCAGTGTTGCCATAAAAATTTTAAATCAAACATAAGCCCTACAGATATGAAAAACACCATTAGTAATACGTTTTGTATAGGTTTTATGTTGTTTAAAACATTTTGTCGCTCTTGAGTGTTTCCGATAAAGAGCCCTACTAAAAATGCTCCGTACGCTTCAGACAGCCCGAATAATGAAACGATTGAGGCGACTGCGAAGCATAGAGCAAGAGTAACTACAGGAACCAAATCAGGATTTGGAATTAATCTATTTGTCGGAATAATTATTTTTTCTTTTCGTCCTAAATATTTTATTAATAAAACAACTGCGATAACCGCAAAGGCTAAGCTTGCATAGATGGAAGATCCTAGAGGTTTTCCACATTGTTTAATTATTAGCATCATAGGAACAACCGCTATATCCTGTGCCACCAAAATACCTATTGATATATGACCAATATCGGTACGTGTTTCACCCATATGGTCTAAAACTTTCACTATCGCTGCAGTTGAAGAAAGACAAGTAAAAAAAGCAGTTAACAATGAAACATAAAGTGAAGTTCCAATTATCTTACTAAACGCAATAGCAATTAATGAACTGGCAACAACTTGAATTACTGTAAAAAATGTCGGGATTTTCCACATTTTTAAAAATGATTTTATGTTTAGTTCAAGCCCTATTACAAAAAGCAACAATAGTATTCCTAGTTCGGAGTAAAAATGTATTTGTTCTTGAGACGATATGACGCCTAATCCGCCGGGTCCAGTTAATATTCCAGCAAGTATATATCCTATCATCACTGGTTGTTTTAAACGTCCAAGTAACACACCAAACAATGCAGTTGTTATTGTTACGACGGTGAGATGTGAGAATATATATTCGTAGTTCATTGCTGTTGTTTCTATTAACGGTCACATATAACCGCTTCTCACGGAAATTGTAACACGGTCGTTATAAAAGGGGTACACTTCACTGATATCGGTGTAATTGTATTAACATACAATATACAAAAATATAATTTTTCTACATGTCCTTTTCAAATATTTATTTTTAATAGCATGTTTAATAGTCCGGTACGTGATTTTTTTATGTGACACGTTTTAGTGTAACCCACGACTTTTTATTTTCACAATTCAATTACTGTTTTTGGTACGTCTGTTATATATGGTTCTATTATATCTGCCCATTCTATAATGGTTATTCCTCCATGAGCAAATTCGATCAGTCCAAGTTCAAACAATTCTGATTCGTCCTTCAGTCTATATAGATCCGCATGCCATACTACTCCTTTTGTCGTTTCATATGTGTTAATTATTGTAAATGTTGGACTTACAACTGTTTGATTTTTTTTTAATAAGATTGGTTGCAAAAAAAATTTTGCAAAAGTTGTCTTTCCAGCCCCCAAATTCCCTTGAAGAATAACAGAGTATGGAGGTTTTATAGTTGTCGACAAACTCCCTGCTATTGATTTTAATTGTGATAGTCTATATCTAAACATGATAGTAAACGAAGGGGTGGTTCCCCCCCCTTTTTGTATATTATTTTTTGTTAAGAGCGTCGCCTAAAACATCACCAAGTTTTGATTTCATATTTTCTGAATTTACTTTTTTTAACACCGCTCTCTGATTTTTTGCATCAAGTGCATTTACAGACAATTGAACGTACCGACTGCCAACATGAACTGTTACAACAAGTGCATCGACTTCGTCCCCCTCTTTATAATCTGCAAATTTTTTTGTTCCGTCGCGACCAACGTCAAGCCTCTTTAGTAAACACGGTAACCCGCTTTCTAACGTTACAACCATGCCTTCAGTGCCAATTTTAGTAACTTTTCCATGAACGACATCATCTTTTTTAATTGCTTCTAGTGCTTTCGCATACGGGTCTTCGGACAATTGTTTAATTCCTAATCTTATAATTTCTCTATTGGGATCGACTATGAGAACTTTTGTTTCAACGGTCTGACCTACTTCATACCCTTTTGCACGGGAATCAATTCCAATATTGGTACGAGTTAACTCCTCTTCGTAAGTCATATCCCAACTTACATCTCTCATTGCAACAGTTCCATCTAAAACGTCTGTTAGACCAACAAATATACCAAACTCTTTAATGCCTCGAATTTTTCCGGAAACTATAGAGCCAACTGGATGTTCAGCTAAGAACTGTTCACATGGATTAGGTTGGCAACGTTTTATGCTAAGGCTAATTTTGTGCTTATCTGGAACAACTTCAAGAACTTTAACATTCACTTCATCGCCAACGGTTACTGCGTTGCTCGGAATTATATTTTTGATCCAACTTAGCTCTGCTCTGTACACCATACCTTCGATACACGGTTCAAGTTCAACAAAAGCTCCATAATCGGTAATGTTGACAACTTTCCCTTTGTAAATCTCACCGATCTTATAACGTTCTTGAACGTTGCTATTCCAAGGCGTTTCAGATAACTGTTTTATTCCAAGCGAAACACGACCGGTATCTCTGTTAAATTTAACTATTTGAACCTTTATTTTGTCACCGATTTTGACAACCTCATTTGGACTACTAATTCTACGCCAGGACATATCAGTTACATGTAGCAATCCGTCAATGCCACCTATATCGACGAAAGCACCATATTCAGTAATGTTTTTGACTATGCCGTCCATTACCATCCCTTCTTCAAGCTGAGATAGTATTTCACCGCGTGCCGCATTACGTTCTATTTCAACAACAGCTCTTCTCGAAACAACTATATTATTGCGAGAACGTTCCATTTTTAGAATTTTAAACTGTTGTTCTACACCAAATAACGAAGAAATGTCTTTTATTACTCTGACGTCAATTTGACTGCCTGGGAGAAATGCACTTGTCCCGTTAATATCGACGATAAATCCACCTTTCGTTTTATTGGTGATAACTCCGGTGATCATGTCCCCATTAATGAAGCAGTTTGTAAGACGTTGCCAGACGGCTTCTTTTTTTGCTTTCTCAATACTAAGAACTGGGCTACCGTGTTTATCTTCAAAACGTTCTATATAAACTTCGATCGTGTCGCCTACCGATACATCGTCAGAATCTTTTAATGACTTAATGTCGTTAATGTTTAGGCAACCTTCAGATTTTAATCCGACATCAATAATTGCATCATTACCTTTTATTGCAACTATCGTTCCTGTAACGATACGTTTTGTTTCAGAATCTGATTTTTCAAAAGAACTTGATTTTTCGAAAGACTTTTTGAGTAAAGCTTCGAATTCTGAAACTGTTTGGGAATTGTTCATGATATCCACTGTACAATGCGAATGCATTGCGTAAAAAAAACCTCACAACTAACTTTAGAATAACATAAATAACAACTTTCTGTGTTCACTTATCATGAGTTTAATAATTACAAATGATATATCATCGTAAATTGTTGTTTGTTCGTCAAATAGTAATAATTCAACAGACATGAATAACTAGTAACTTGAAGCTTGTGCCTTGCTTTTCATATACTAACAGGGTTAACACTTCGATATTTTGGAGTAACTTAATGAGTACTGATAAATGCGGTACTGCTGAGTTTTCGAAAATCCGTTCGATTATTTGGCCAATACACAATTATGAATTAAAAAAATTTTTACCGATGGGGCTGATGATGTTGTGTATATTGTTCATATATACACTGGTCAGAGATTTAAAGGATACGCTTGTTGTTAGCCATGCAATCGGAGGAGGGGCGGAAACATTAGGATTTTTAAAACTTTATTGCGTTGTGCCTTCAGCGATTTTATTTATGGTCGTTTTTGTGAAACTTGCAAACAAATTAACGCGTGAAAAACTGTTTTATTCAATAGTAACCTTTTTCTTGGCGTTTTTTGTTTCTTTCGGTTTCATAATTTTTCCTTGTCGTGAATTTTTGCACATGTCTGCAGAAACTATTGCCAATTTGCAAACATCATATCCCGCTTTACACTGGTTTATTCCAGTGGTTGGTAATTGGAGTTACTCACTTTTTTATGTATTAGCTGAACTATGGGGTTCTGTAGTTCTTACAGCTCTTTTTTGGCAATTTGCCAACGAAATAACGAGAGTGTCTGAAGCAAAGCGTTTTTATAGTCTATTTGGATTTGTTGGAAATTTCGGCCTGTTAGCATCTGGTAGTGTAATAATCGCTTGTTCGAATATTGCTAAAAAAAGTGCCGAGAGTGGAATTGACACGTTTGGTACCAATTTAAAACTTCAAATAGGTTCAGTTCTTCTTTTTGGTACGGTTCTGTTAGTAATTTATCGATGGATGAACAAAAAAGTACTTACAGACAAAAGATATTATGACCCGGGAGATGTTGCGAAGAAAAAAAGCAAACCAAAAATGGGTTTAGTCGAAAGTGCCAAAATGCTTTTCACAAATAAGTATTTGCTATTGATAGCTGTTTTAGTTTTGGCATATGGAATTTCAATAAATCTTGTTGAAGGAGTCTTTAAAGGTCAAATAAAACTTGCATATCCTGATTCAAACGATTACAGCAAACTGATGGGTAAACTTTCGTTTACAACCGGAGGATTGACCATAATCGTCATGTTGTTTGGTGCTAACATTCTCAGATTGTGCTCATGGAAAACGGCGGCATTGATTACCCCCGTATTCTTATTTTGTGCAAGTTTGGTCTTTTTCGGTGTGATTGTATACGAAAACAAAATGGGGCTTGATGCAACGATTATGGGTACAAGTGTCGTTATGATTGCTGTTGTAACTGGTCTCATCCAAAATGCGTTTTCAAAAGGGGTGAAATATTCATTATTCGATTCGACTATGCAAATGGCATATATTCCGCTTAGTCCTGAAGAAAAAGTTAAAGGTCAAGCTGCCGTTTCTGTATTGGCAGGACGTATGGGAAAAGGTGGAGGAGCTGCCATTCAATCTACAATGCTTATGATAGCAGGAGGAAGTACCCCACTTTACAAACTCGTTGACTGGCTTGCGGCTATAGTTTTCTTTGTAGTTTTGATGTGGATTTTCTCTGTTATTAACTTAAGCGGAAGATTTGAAAAATTACAAAAAGAAAAAGAATCTGAAGTTGCAAACGCAACATCTGAAGCAAAATAAAAAATATCTAAAGGTAAAAATTATTACGGCTCGATTTTTTCGAGCTGTTTTTTATTACTATCGAACTGTAACAACACAAATAACAAACTTTAAAAAAAATCAGTATATTCATTGTTGCCGTATAATAAAATCGAACGAAGGTGATGATCTTTTCAAATATGTCAGATTTAAATTTATTTGTACCTCAAAAGCGTAAGACTCGCAGTTCTCGAAATGACAAAATAGCTGTGCAGTTGAGGGAATGTATTGCAAAAGCCTTGGTGCAAAACGATTTTCCTGTATTACCAGGACATGAAGATGAGACAAAGCTAAAAGCATTTGTGACAATCACACGCGTAAATGTCGCTCATGATTTGCGTAACGCAACGATACTATTTGTAACACTCAACGATGAATATCAAGAAGAGATGTTAAAATTTTTTGATTTACAAACACATTTTTTTAAAAATTTAATTGCAAAAAAACTTAAATTACGGTTTATACCTGAATTAACTTTTAAATTAGATAAATCTGTTGCTTATTCGGAGAATATAGAAAAATTACTCAAACAGATATAAATGTATACACTTAATTACGGTCCTCACCATCCATCAACGCATGGTGTACTTCGATTAAAACTAACGATGGACGGTGAAAGGATCGTTAAGTGTGAGCCCGTAACAGGATACTTGTATAGAGGCGTTGAAAAGCTCGTTGAGACAAAACCATTTATTTCAATAATTCCCTATATTGACAGATTGGATTACTTAGCTCCAGTTATTTCGGAACATGCCTATGTGCTGGCGCTCGAAGAATTATTACAAATTGAAACTCCGCGAAGAGCTTTGATAATAAGAACAATATTTGATGAATTAACAAGAATTTCATGTCACATAATGGGAATAGGTTGTGCCACGTATGATATGGGACTGTTAAGTTTATTTCTTTACGGATTTGAAGAACGTGAAGCAATAATGAAAATTTTTGATGCCGTCACTGGGCGTAGGATGCATCTTACATATTATGTACCAGGCGGAGTTGTATCCGATATTTCTGATGAACATATAATACAAATACAGGCATTTATAAGCCAATTAAGTAACTATCTTAATAAAGTTGAAATACTGGCATTGAATAGCCTTATCTTTAAGAACAGAACAAAAGATATAGGAATAATATCTTATAGCTTAGCTCAACAGTTCGGAATATTAGGTGTTAATATGCGGAGTGGCGGAATTGATTACGATATACGAACTGTTAAACCGTATGGAATTTATAAAGAAATCAATTTCAAGCCAATAACATTGGATCAAAGTGATTGTTACAACAGAACATATTTAAGATATCTAGAAATAAAACAAAGTATTGATATTATAAATCAATGTTTGGATTTGATAGAGCCAAGTGAATGGAACATCTATAAAAAATATAAACACTCTGACGGAACTGGTTATTTTTTTAATTGGAAGATGAAATTACCTGCAAATAGTCAGGTTTATAAATCTGTTGAAAATTCGCGAGGTGAATTTGGAGTACATCTTTTCACAGACGAGGATCCAACACATCCATTTCGACTACATTTCAAATCTCCGAGCTTTGCTATAGTTAATATGTTACGAGAGCTTCTTGTTGGTTGTGAACTCGCGGATGTAAGCATAATTCTTGGTTCTCTTGATTTTATAATGGGGGACTGCGATAGATGATTTATATGTCTAGCCTGTGTATTGTTTATAACGTTTTTCAAAAATTTGTCTTTTGTTTAGCATTAATATATTTTCTTATTATTTGTGTTGTGTTTTATAAGTGCAAATTTAGTTGGGTTATACAAAACATATATACAAGTAACTAAAAATTAACTATTATGAATTATATATATAAATATGGGGAATTGTAATTACCTATAATCAGCAAGACTTTATTGTTGTATTGTAATTACTTATTTAGATTTGGAGATAAAAATGAACAAAATTTTACTAAAAACTTTAACGCTAATGTCGATTATTGGGACAGGATATGCTCAAAAATCAATTGGTGGTTTAAATGTTTGTCCAGGTAATACATTGGAATTGAAAAAGGCAGATAGCTATATAACGATAAATGCGTTATACGTAACTGGTACGGACAGTGCTCCTGCATTTCTTAAGGCAACAAAACCTGTAACAATTGGTAAAGATGAACAAGCTCGAATTGTAATTACTGACAACGGGCATGTAATATTTGAAGACACTTTAACTATAAATAGTACATTAGCCCTTCAAAAAGGTCCAGGGACTGTTAGACCTCATGTTGTTGTAAAAGGCAAACTTGTTTGTGCACAAAATAGCACTATTTCCATGTTGGATACCTACCAAATTGATATATTAAAACGCAAAGGAGATAAATATGCTTATTTTGATGTGTCAAATTATCAAAAATTGCTTTTGGGAACTATTAATGGAAACAAACAAACATTTCTAGGATACTATGATTCTATTACTTCTCGAACAGAAGCAGGCTATACAGAAGAATTAACGTCTCTTAATGATTTAAAAGATTCTAGTGATGCAAAAAAGAGTGTTCTTGTTAGTAAATTGAGAAACAAATTAAGACAACTTACAGGTATGATATCTAAATTTAAAAATATGAAGATACAAGACTATGTAGTTAACAGTGGCACAAGTAATATTTCAATTGTTGATTCAAATAAAGTTAAGTGTGAAATCGCAGATATGGAGACAATAATAGGTTCAGATACTATCACAAAAGACAAAGTAGAGCAAAAAGAAGGATTGACACTTGTACCACCAGATGGAACTGGCGTTTTTGACTTTTATCATAAGTTTAATAACGAAACATATGAAGTAGAAGTACAACATGAAAATGTGCCAATTACTGATTTTATTTTTGCTAATGATTTTGATCAAACATTTTACGAATGGCCTAGTAATATACAATTGCCGTTGTCAAACGAAACATCAAACAATACTGAGTTTGAATTCAAAACAAGGATAGCGCCTAGTGAAAGTAATACACATGATTTATATATAACAAATGGGGTTCAAAATGTTGAAACGGTAAAATTTACAGGAATGCATAATGATTCATTTACAAAGAACGTTGTATTAAATGGAACATTACATAATGTTGTATTTGGAATGATATATGGGTATGTTCCTATAGACGCAACTAATATTCCTGGTGACTTATCGTTATTTATAGAAAATGGAACAAATAAAGATAGTTGTAAAAATAATATAACTAACGCTCCAATTGTCCGGGAAGATCAAAAAGTAACATTTTCAATGGGGGCAAAGAATACTGTTACTTTTACCTCCGCGGATGAAACAGAGAGAGTTTATAACTTTGCTTCATTCACAATGGGAACGGATTCGGCAATAAATGTGGGGGATGTGGGCCATCGAGGTATAACCTTGATTATTTAGTATTGTAATTTTTACACACTGTTTACTGTTTTAGGATATAAGAATATAAGAATATTCCATATCCTAAAACATTTATATATATAAATTTAATTTATTAATTATTTATTATCTCTGTTTTATCTCCAGTTCTCTAGCATAGGGTTTTAATATATTTGGTGAATATAATGAGTATATTACTTTAATTTTAATATAATTTCTAATATATATTTATTTTCAATGTAGGATTTTGGTTACACTACGTTTAATGTATAGGGTTAAATATAAATGTATAGGTTTAATGTATTGCATTTTTCTTACAAATTTTTGTAATCTATGAGTGAAGGGGTTCTCCTTCGGATATCAATTTATCAATTTTAAGGTTTAAGTCGTTTATTTAAGACTTTAAACTTCTTGGAATAAATTTAGATCTAAAAAATTCCTATTTTTGTTCAACTTCATTCAAAAGAAAGGTAAAATTATGAACTTTTTTAAGATTTTTAACTTATTGGCATTACCAATGCTTACTAATACATTCAACGCATGTGCTGATGTTAAGAACGCTATTAATACTGAACCAACAAGTAATATTACCATTGATCTTGAGAATATTAATTTCTCGGAAGAAATAGATGTTAACAACTCGTTCGCCGAGGGATTAGAAGATATTACAGATGCATTGAATACGTCTCATAACTCAGAATTAAATAGATCTTTTATAGAGCATTCTAATAGTGGAAATCAATATGGCAACGTTAATCACGAGTTGCAGATTGATTTTAGATTTGGGCACACATATCGGCAAACAATGGCAGAACATAGCACCTTACAGTGCAAAAAAATTCTGCCCAATTAGTATTTAATTAATATTCTTTGCTGAGGGTTTCATAATTACGCCAGTAATTATCCCAATAGCTTTTATTAACCATTTTGATATCATCGGTTTGTAAACGC
>CADBOF010000024.1 GCA_902796345.1 uncultured Pseudomonadota bacterium | reverse complement strand
TAAATTGTGTAATGATATATCCAACGGTCTCCCAGCTGAAATTAATGCTAGAAAAAAACAGCTCGATTTTTATAGAGATAGGTTACTATCGTTTGAATTTCGAAGCAATTGATGCATCAATTAGATAAGGTGTGATAAATCTACATCTTTGTGTATGGTATAATAAGAATCGTACGGGAAGTAGCGCAGCCTGGTAGCGCATCTGCTTTGGGAGCAGGGGGTCGGAGGTTCAAATCCTCTCTTCCCGACCAAATTAACGGGTTGTCATATTTATTGACTGAGAGGATTCGGCACAGCCTACTCCTCTCTTCCCGACCATAACATATGGAAAATCACAAAACTGTTTTATTAGAAGAGACGTTTTTAAAAATGCTGTCTTAAAAAATACCTGCTTCGCTCATTTTGTAAAGAAAAATTATTTACATAAAAAATAGAACGTTTATAGGTTACATATAAAAAATTGAAAAAATTCAATTAACATAATTGAGGCAACATTTTGACAACGGCGGATGAATTTTATAACATTTTTTTATTACGATAGGTACTTTAAAATAACGCTTTTTTAAGAAAAAACAATTTGTTATAACGCTGTATATACATACATGGGCTTTCAATTATTTAATAAAATAGATAAAAATATATGTTATTCAATATGTAGACCTGATAGATTTTTATCATATAAATGAGAAGCAAAGATGTCGTTTTTTTCATACCTCTTAGAACAAAAAAAAATAACACAAGATATATACAGCATACTATTAAATAAAAAATCATTTAACGAACGTTATGATATGGTGTTGGATTATATATATGAAGAAACTTTATGTCAATTGTTATCTCAATATTCTAATATTCCGCTGATAGATTGCGAGCAATTTCAAATAATTGACGTTAATTACCACTATTTTGATAATTTACCCTCTATTCCCTGGTGTATTAAAAGCGAAATACTGTACATTGCAACATATAATCCAGAGGATATTGAAGCGAAAGATCGCGTTGAATATTATGTACAATCAGTAAAATACACCACACTTAAATACGGCATTGCATCAAAAACAAAAATACAACAGAAGTTGCTACAAATAAATACAAATTCAAAAAAATCACACGATATCAAACAAGATTATTTAACTATATTAAACGATGCTCTAAAAAATAATGCTTCTGATATTCATATCACACCATATGCTAATGCTTTAAACATAATGTTGCGAATTGACGGAGATCTGCGTGATTACAAAGAAGTATCGATCGAATATTACAATACTCTCGCAATTGCACTAAAAGTAAAAGCAAAACTTGATATAGCAGAAAACAGACGCCCTCAATCAGGGCAATTTCGTTATAATTCTGTTGAGTTTAGGTTATCAACTCATCCAACAGCATATGGCGAAAATATAGTAATACGGGCGTTAAACAAAGATAAACAATTAATAAGTATAGAGAGTTTAGGCTTTAAACCTAGTGATGCAATGTATTTAAAAAATATAACAAAAAGAAAACAGGGATTAATAATATTTTGTGGGCCAACAGGGTCGGGAAAATCAACGTCAATATATGCTCTTATAGAACTAATGGACAAAAAAACACGTAACATAATGACTTTGGAAGATCCAATCGAATACAACATGCAAAGTGTACGGCAAACTGAAATAATTCCAGGAATTATTGATTTTGTAACAGGTATTAGATCAATATTACGCCAAGATCCAGATGTAATTCTTATTGGAGAAATAAGAGATGAAGAAACAGCTCAAATGGCAGTGAGAGCCTCAATGACAGGGCACCTTGTGTTAACAACAATCCATGCAAATGATTGTTTAGGAGCAATATCTAGACTAAAACACTTTAATGTGCCTCCAAGTTTTACAGCTGAAAATTTAACGGCTATTATTTCTCAAAGACTAATAAAAAATACAGACTGTTCAGGACGCACAGCTATTGCTGAAATATTAAAACCTGATATTCAATTTAGGGATCTTATATCTGAAGAAGCTTCACGTCACGAACTATTAAAATACGCAACTGAAAATCTTGGATATGTCCCATTAGATCAGTCTGCACTTTATGCTTAGTGTGTTACAATAGCTGTGTTTGGTCGGGTAGCTCAGTTGGTAGAGCATTACATTCACATTGTAAGGGTCGCAGGTTCAACCCCTGTCCCGACTACCATTTTGCATGCGTGACGATTTGTATTTAATATAGATTTCTTTCAAGCACTGAGTTTATAGCTACGGTTAGTTATTTTATGGCTTAATGCTATACTTACGTTGAGAAATATATTATATATTAAATGCGAATGCAAAATTTAATTTCAGTAATTCCAAAAATTATAAATGATAGTTCGAATATTGTCTCGATAAATTTGCTTATAAAAAACAATTGGAGCAAAGTTTGCGGCTCAGATATTATACCGTTTGCCGATTTCGAAAAGGCAATATTTTCTAAATTTAATCAAATAACAGTGCTTAACGTTTTTATACGTGTTATTGGCGCGGCAATAATTTTCGTAAAAACAAAAGTAGATACAATAAAAAATTCAATTCAAGGTTTGACCGGAATTAATGACGTAAACATTATTTTCCATCAAGCTTTAAACATAAACATGTACAAACAGCAGGGTATGCAATGTCTGTAAATTTTAATAATTTTTCCATTGATATTCCGCCACAAACCCCGGTGAATAAGTCGTTAGATATTGATATGGTTCTTCCGAAAGTTCGCGGAACATACCAATTTGATTATGAGTTAGGACAGCATTCATTTTTTAAGACTGGAGGAAAAGCAGATGTTTTATTTACTCCGGACGATGTAGATGATTTGTTATTTTTTATTAAAAATAAACCTAAAGACTTTCCCGTCACAGTAATAGGAAATATGTCTAACACTCTCGTATTGGATGGTGGCGTAAAAGGCGTTGTTATTAATATTAAAAAATTCCAACATGTTGAATTTTCGGATGGTTCAGTTAACGTTGAAGCAGGCGTTAATCTTGGCAATTTTATACAAACATGTATCGATAACAATATTTCATGTTGCGAAATGTTGTACATGATACCTGGAACTGTAGGCGGAGCTTTATTTATGAATGCCGGAGTTTTAGGATTTGAAATAAAAAGTGTTGTGAATTCTATAAATATTATCGACTTGACGATGGGACACCTGTCACAAATGTCTGCCGAAAATATGAAATATAGAAACGGAAATATACCTAAAAATAGCATTGTCACCTCATGTGTTTTGCGAACAAAAAACAAAGATAAAGAACAATTAAAAAGTTTATTATCAGAAATAATAAAAAAACGTAAAACTACACAACCTATTGGTTATGCGACTTGTGGTAGTACCTTTAAAAATCCTGAAGGTACAAGCAAAAAAGCATGGCAGTTAATACGAGATGCAGGTTGTGAAAAAATGAGTGTTGGAGATGCATCGATTTCAACAGTTCACAGCAACTTCATAGTAAATAATGGAAGAGCCACGTCTGCGGATATACTGACATTGATGAATGATATAAAAATGCGTGTTTTTGATATGACAGGAATTATGTTGCAAGAAGAAATTAAAATAATAGGAGAAGGTTTTTATGACAGACGTTAATGCAGTATTGTCTCCGAGTGTATGCTCATTTGCCAATACAGATTGGAAATTTTTAAAACCAGATATACGACCGCTTAGAGATATTGGGGCAAAACTTGATGATTTAGTTTTGCGAGTTTTATTAAATAGAGGGTTTTCAACACCTACTGATATCGGTCAATTACTCAACGCTAGTTTTAAAACTACTATTTGTGATCCATCTTTAATTCTTGATATGGATAAAGCGGTTGAACGTGTATACAGAGCGATCGCAAATAAAGAAAAAGTAGCCGTTTTTGGAGATTATGATGTCGACGGAGTGACATCAACATACTTGCTTGTTGATGTTTTGCGTCGTAGCGGAGTAATAACAAGTTATCACTTACCAAATAGATTGACTGACGGATATGGACTTTCGCAATCGTTTGTCAACAAAATAAAACAAGACGGTATAACTCTATTAATAACTACCGATTGCGGTATAGGTGCAGTTGATGAAGTAGCATACGCAAATAAACAAAATATAGATGTCGTTATATTTGACCACCACGTGCAACTAATGGATATGTTGCCGCAAGCTGTAGCTGTTGTTGATGCAAACAGGAAAGATCAAAAAGACATTCCTACGGCGGGTTTAAAAAAACTCTGTGCGGCAGGGGTTGTATTTATGTTTCTTATAGCGTTAAGACGTTATATGAGAAATAAAGGTGACTCGGTGTTGTTCGATCCAACACATTACGTTGATTCAGTTGCGCTTGGGACAATCAGTGATTTAGTGCCATTAATTGGCATTAATCGTGCTTTGATCGTTCATATTTTAAAAGGCAAAGCAAAGTCGCTTGGATTAAAAGCACTTATGGCTATATTGGAAATTAATGAAATAACGTCGGTTGAAGATATTTCATATAGAATTTCTCCATTAATTAATGCTGCAGGCAGGTTAGGTAAAGCCGAAAAAGCATTACAATTATTTTTTACTGAAGATAAGCAAGAAGCAGTTACATGTGCATATGAATTGTTATCTCTAAATGATGAAAGAAGAACTATTGAAGCAGGAATTTTAGCTAACGCGATGAAAGTAGCAGAAGAAATTCAAAAAGACAGACCTTTTGTTCTTTCGTACGGTGACGGATGGCACGAAGGCGTTATGGGAATAATATCAGGCAAACTTCGTGAAAGATTTAATAAACCGAGTTTTGCTATATCTTTTAATGCCAGTGGAGAAGGTCATGGTTCTGCAAGATCGATTTCTGGACTTCACATAGGAGAACTGATCAATTCTGCTGTTGAAGCAGGAATATTATTGAAGGGAGGGGGGCATGAAATGGCAGGTGGGCTTACTTTGCATAAAAACAATATAAACAAATTCATAGAATTCCTCGAAAAAAAAATTCCAACGAATATAACTTCATTGATTGAAATTGATGCATGTTTATCACCATTGTCTAAACTTGACCATATATTTGAAAAACTACAAATTTTAGAGCCATTTGGGCAAGGGTTTATGAGACCTATATTTGCGATGTTGCGAGTACGTGTTGCCAATATTCGATACATGGCGAATGGTCAACACATTCGACTTATTGTAAAAGATGAATTTGGAAGGGGCAATGTCCGTTGTTCGCTTTTCAATAGCTGTATGAACCAACAGTTTATTGATAGAATGTTATCAAATAATAGGCAATTATATGATGTGGTTGGAATTGTGAACTATCACAAAGTATATGGAACTTCTATTATTTTAAAGGATATAAGATTAACTCAATAATTTGAAGTGCTTAAAATTATTCATAAACATGTTTTAAGTAGTACCCAAGATTATGCTTGGGAATTGCTTTCTTCTTACAAAAAAGACATGCTAGTGATCGCTGATACACAAACCGCAGGGCGTGGTAGTTGTCGTGAAAGATTGTGGGTTTCTGCAAAAGGAAACTTTCATGGATCTTTTGTAATAAATATTTCAAAATTGGGTTACGACCATTCAAATATAGCATCGTTAAATTTTAATGTAATGCAAGCAATTCAGCAAACATTGATTGGTATAACAAAATGTTGTAATATTAATCTAAAGTTACCTAACGATCTATATTATAAAAATAAAAAAATGGCAGGAGTTCTTATAGAAATAAGCTATCCATTAGCGATAATAGGCATTGGAATAAATTTAATCTCTGCCCCAATTGAAACATCAACAAGTATTAAAGACTCTTTCGGTATTAAAATTTCAAACACGGATCGTAATTTTATAAACGCACTGTACAATAAAATTGTTTTCAGAAAAAATAGTTAATAATAATTATTCCCCATGTCACAGCTAAAAAACTATCCATCCTATCAAGGATACCGCCGTGTCCTGGAATTATATTACCAGTATCCTTAATGTTTAGCATACGTTTAACTTTCGACTCTAGCAGATCACCCAAAATGGATAAAACGGCAAGAACAGTTGTTACAACTAATCCTGTTATAGACAAAGAAAAACGAAAAATTTTTGCAAAACAAAAATACAGTAATACTGATGCAAAGAATCCAGCAATTGCACCTGACCACGTTTTATTAGGGCTTATTTTAGGTGCAAGCTTTGCACCACCGATTACTTTACCAAAAAAATAAGCGGATATGTCGTTAATCCAAACTAATGGAAAAACATATAAAAGCATATAGCTATATGTTGGCTTCAATATCCAAAACAACATTGCACCAGCCATGTACAAAATACCGGCGAATGATAACAAACTTTTTTTGTGGCTTATTTTAATCCACTCAAGTAGCATCAGAATAAGTATTGAATACAAAAAAGTTTTAAGCCATACGCCACCAAAGATTATTGCACCTATAACTACAGGTGATAGAATAACACTACTTGCTATACGCAAAAAGATCTCTTGTTGCATCGCCTTAATTTTTTTATTTTTTCGTGTTGAGTGTATCACGTTGCGCCTCGTGTTTGAATAAAACACGCTATGTTATAATATAAGTCGTTAGCTATTGTATAGGATAAAACATGGCAGTACCGAAGAAAAAATTATCAAAATCAAGAAGGGGGATGCGTCGTTCTCATGACGCTTTAAAAGCCGTTAATGTAATTGTGTGTGCTTACTGCGGTCAACCAAGCACTACACACACAGTTTGTCGTTTTTGTGGTAAATACTTTAGTAAATTATCAAAGGCTAAAAATTAATTTAAACTCGCAATGATAAAAATTGCACTCGATGCAATGGGAGGCGATTCCGGTCTGGGTACAACGCTTCCTGGCATTTCCCATTTTTCAAAAACATATAAAGCAGATGATGTTGAGTTCGTTATCTTTGGAAATGGAATTTCTATAAATGAGTATTTTTTGCAAAATAAATGTGCATGTAAATTTTCTGTTATTGATACAGGAGCAAATGTAATAAGTAGTGAAGAAAATCCAATTCATGCTATAAAAACATGTCATAACACAAGTATGTACCAGGCCGTTAAGTACGTAGCCGACGGTGATGCAGACGCTGTTGTATCTGCAGGAAACACAGGCGCTTACATGGTTTTATCCAAAATACTTGTAGGAACCATAGATGGAGTGCTGAGACCTGCACTTGTTAATATAATTCCGACAAAAAAGGGAAAAACAATAATGTTAGATCTTGGAGCGAATACTGACTGTACTCCGGATAAACTACATCAATTTGCAATAATGGGAAAAGCAACAGCAAAAATATTGCTCAATATAACAAATCCTACCATTGGATTATTGAATATAGGGACTGAAAAAATGAAGGGCACAGAGGTATTAAGTCATACATACGATTTAATTTTAAAAGATAAAAACATAAATTTTAATGGGTTTATTGAGGGAAATAACATCACAGATGGGTCTGTTGATGTCGTAGTAACTGATGGTTTTACTGGAAACATCGCATTAAAATCGATTGAAGGCGCTGTGAAATTAGTCGCAAGCCTTATAAAGGATGAAATAAAATTGAATCTTTTATCTAAGGTAAATTATTTTTTAGGAGGTAAAGGAATATTGAGTAACTTGCGTAAAAAACTTAGTCCGTCGTTGTATAACGGAGCTCCTTTTGTTGGATTAAATAAGGTTGTTGTCAAAAGCCATGGAGGCAGTGATTATATTGGATTTGCACATGCCATACATACTGCGACAGAATTAGTACGTAGCGGTTTTGTCAAAAATATAAAAAAATCTTTAGGAGAAATTAGTGAATAATAAATTATCGAGTAAAATAAGTGGTATTGCGACATATCTACCTGAAAAAATATTGACCAATGATGATTTGTCAAAAATGGTTGATACAAATAACGAATGGATAGTTTCAAGAACTGGTATTGAGAAAAGACATATAGCTGATGATAATGAATATACATACGATTTGGCTGTAAAATCAGCTGTAAAGACATTACAACAAGAAAACCTCAAAGCAACAGATATAGATTGCATAATTGTATCAACAACAACTCCTGCTGATAAATGTCCTTCAACTGCCGTTAAGGTTCAAAGTAAGATCGGTGCGAAAAATGCATTTGCATTTGATATTCAAGCGGCATGTTCGGGGTTTATTTATGGTTTATCGATTGCGGATAGCTTTATTAAATCTGGACAGGCTAAGCGAGTGTTGCTTATAGGAGCTGAAACTATGTCTAAGGTTACCGATTGGACTGATAGGTCTACGTGCGTATTGTTTGGAGATGGAGCTGGTTCTTGCATACTCAGTAAAGCAACAGATGAATGTCATAAAGTTATTGCAATAAAGTTATATTCCGATGGAGATCGATATGATCAAATAGTCATTCACAATAGCGAAAAAAATAACTGCAGAGGACATATGACTATGAACGGATCTGAAGTGTTCAAAAGTGCAATACGATGCATGGGGGAGGCTGTAAACGATATTTTAAACGAAAATGATATGACAATTGATGACGTAGATTGGATAATACCCCATCAAGCTAATGCACGAATTATAAAATCACTTTGCGAACAGAACGATTATCCAATTGAGAAATCAATAATATCATTACAGAACCATGCTAACACTTCATCGGCAACTATTCCTATGGCAATTGATTACGGTATAAAATCAGGTCGAATAAAGAGTGGTAACATATTATTATTAACAGCAATGGGAGCAGGACTTACGTGGGGTTCTGCGATTGTGAAGTTATAGGGGTTTATTATGGCGTATGACAAAAACAATATTTTTTTCAAAATCATACATAAAGAGGTTCCAAGTGAAATTATAATTGAAGGTAAGTATTTTATTGTAATAAAAGATATTAAACCTAAAGCTTCCGTGCATGTGCTTGTAATACCAAAAGGCGAATATACAGATTATGGAGATTTCATTGAACGGGCAAGTTCTGAAGAAATTTTTGATTTCAACAAAGGAATTCAGCTTGCAATTGAAAAACTGCAATTGAAAAAAGGCGGATATCGACTTATTTCAAATTGCGGAGATTTCGGCGAACAAGAAGTGCCACACATGCATGTGCATGTGTTAGGTAACGGCTAATATCAACATGCGGGAAATAATATGATGGAAAGAAAATTAAAAGATACAGTATTTTTACCGAAAACAACGTTTCCTATGCAGGGGAGACTGGCTGAGAATGATCCTCAAACATTACAAAGATGGCAAAGTGAAAATTTGTATAAGAGATTAAGAGAAAAATCGAGAGGTTTGAAAAAATTCATACTCCACTCTGGACCTCCATATGCAAATGGTCTTTTACATATGGGGCATGCGTTCAATGGAATTTTAAAGGATGTTATAAATAAGTGCTATCAGATGTCTGGCTATGATGCACCTCTTGTTATGGGCTGGGATTGTCATGGCTTACCTATTGAATGGAAGATCGAAGAAGAATATTTGAAAGCTGGCAGAAAAAGAGAGGAAGTTCCTGTTACTGAATTTTTGGAACGTTGTCGGGAGTATGCAGCTAAATGGAGAGAAGTTCAAAAAGAAGGATTTCGTAGTTTGGGGATTATTTTTGATTACGATAATCCTTATTGCACAATGACAAAGGAAAATGAAACAACTATATACGAGGAATTTTTAAAAATTTTAAAAGCAGGATATGTTTACCGTGATAATAAACCGGTTATGTGGTCTGTTGTCGAAAAAACGGCATTGGCTGAAGCTGAGCTTGAGTACAAAGATAAAATCAGTGACGCGATTTACGTTAGGTTCCCTATAGTAAAAACAAACAGCGATCTATTGAAAGGGGCATATATCGTAATATGGACTACTACTCCGTGGACAATACCAGCGAATAAAGCGATTGCATACAATCCTGAATTTAAATATTCATTGTTAAAAGTTGGCGATGCGAAGCTTGTAGTTTCTAGTGATTTGATTAAAACGTTTGTAGATGTTAATAAAATACCCGATTATAAGTTAATTGCGGAATTTTCAGCATCTGATTTTGACGGAACAGTATGTGAACATCCTCTTAAGAGTTTGGGTTTTGATATCGAAGTACCTTTACTACCAGCCGATTATGTTACAGAGGATACTGGTACTGGTTTAGTACATACAGCTCCTGGGCATGGACTTGATGATTTTAATCTAGGGAAAAAATTTGGTCTATCAACAGAATGTTCAGTAAATGAAGATGGAACGATAAAGGATAACATTCCTTATTTTAGGGGTGAACATGTATTTAAAGTAAACCCAAAGGTAATTGATGAATTAAAAAAATCCGGTAATCTAGTTGGTTCGTCAAAAATAAACCATAGTTATCCGCATTCGTGGCGCTCAAAGGCTCCATTAATTTTTAGAACAACAACTCAATGGTTTATAGATATAGAGCCAATACGTCAGAATCTAATAGATGAAGCGAAAAAAACAAAATGGTATCCAGCGTCATTTATTAATCGTATTTTAGGAATGCTTGAAAAACGTCCTAACTGGTGTATATCTAGGCAGAGGTTGTGGGGTGTTCCAATTGCTCTTTTTGTTAATAAAAGAACAAATGAAGTTTTAATGGATGATGAAGTTTTTAACAAGATAATAAATACGTTTAGAAGTGAAGGAATAGAAGCCTGGAGAACAAAACCAGCTCAGTACTTCTTAGGAAATAAGTACAACGCAGAAGATTTCGAACAAGTGAAAGACACTATTGAAGTATGGTTTGATAGTGGGTGTACTCATAGGTACGTTACAGCATTGCATCCTGACTTAAACAATCAATCTGACAAATCTGCTCAAGCTGATTTGTACTTAGAGGGGTCGGATCAGCATAGGGGATGGTTTCAATCTTCTTTAATTGAAAGTGTTTTAACAAACGGTTACGCCCCATACAAGAACGTGGCAACCCATGGGTTTTTGGTTGACGGTGAAGGTCGTAAAATGTCGAAATCTCTGGGTAACGTTGTAGCGCCTGGAGATGTTACATCAAGGTATGGTGCTGACATTTTGCGTTTATGGGTTGTTAGTGGAGATTACTCTGAGGACATGCGTATAGGCGATGAAATAATAAAACGTCAGTTGGATATATACCGGAGATATAGAAACACGTTGCGTTATCTACTAGGGGTTTTATCTGACTACAGTGGAGAAGTTGAATATAACAAATTACCACTACTTGAAAGATTCGTTTTGTACCGGTTGTGTGAACTTAATAAAATATTGATGGCTTCTATTAACGAAATAACTCCACAAAAGTTTTATTCTGAACTGCACGCATTTTGTACGAATGATTTATCATCGTTTTACTTTGATATAAGAAAAGATTGTATATATTGCAGTAATAAATCAGATATTACAAGGCAATCGGCTCTTTGCGTAATGTCCAAAATATTTAACTGCTTGGTTCGTTGGATAGCCCCAGTGTTATCATTTACGGCTGAAGAAGCGTGGAAACACTACGGAAAAAGCGAAAGTATTCATCTAGAAGAGTTTCCTGTATTACCTGAAATTTGGAATGATTGTGAAGTTGCGAAAGAAATTTCTTTTATACAATCAATACGAAGTATTGTATTAGGAGCATTGGAAAACGAGCGCGTTGCAAAAACGATAGGTTCAAGTTTAGAAGCAGAGGTTGTTGTATACACCCAGGATAGCGATATTTTCAAAAGATTAAATAACTTTAGTTTAGAAGAACTATTTGGTGTTTCTTCTGTAAAGGTAATTCAAGCTCAATCTCCGTCCAAAGCTATATCTAGTGATGATGAAAAAATTGGTGTAGTCGTAACAAAATCGCCCGGAATAAAGTGTGATCGATGCTGGAAAGTAAAAACATCTGTGGAAAGACTCAACACAGAATTTGGCGCCGTAGGATTGTGTGAACACTGTAAATCTGTTGTTTGTGCATAAATTATGAATAATTTAGAACGGGAGAAGCAGGCATTACTAACGTGGTATAAAACATTGGGAGTTGATGTTTTGTTTTGTCCCGTTCCCATCAAAAACGACTTAGAAAATTCAACAAGACGTAATAACGCAATTAAAATTTATTCTAGTAATGTTTATGAAAAAAGACATGGGTCGGGTTTTAACAATCATAAGATTATAGAAGAAATAAAAGATTTGTCAGATCTATATACAGAAATAAAAAAACTTGATTGTCCGATAAAGCGAACAGCTCGAAATACAGTTATATCGGACGGAAATCCAAAATCAAAAATAATGCTTATAGGAGAGGCGCCAGGTTATGATGAAGATTTACAAGGAAAGCCTTTTGTCGGACAAAGCGGAGCTTTATTGAACAAAATGCTTGATTCTGTAGGTATAAAACGTGAAGATGTTTTTATATCAAATGTTTGTTATTGGAGACCTCCAGGTAATAGAAATCCTTCGCAAGATGAAATTGCACTATGTTTGCCTTATGTAAAATGCCTTATAGGACTAATCGACCCTAAAGTTATAATGTTACTAGGAGGTGTAGCAACGCATGCGTTGTTAGACACGACACAACCAATATCGAAATTGAGAGGCAAATTAACAGAAGTTTGTGGAATTCAGACTATTCCAACATATCATCCTGCTTATTTGTTAAGAGTTCCATCCCAAAAAAAATTAGCATACGAGGACTTAAAATTATTAGCTCAGTGTTGTAAATAGTTAATGAACGGTAAGTTAGTGAATTTTTAAGCAACAGCTTCTAAACTGTTTACTGTAGAATATTTGCATTGAAAATGCTATGAATATTTTAACAAAATTTGAATTAGTAATAATAGCTTCAATCGCTGTAGGAGTTACTAATGCGGAAAATCAAAATTCAACAGAGCGTTATAATGCTATAGTCAACAAATCAACGTATAACGTTGGAAAATGCATAGAAATAGTCAACAAACTTGAGGTTTTAAAATCAGAGATTGTCATGTTGCTAAAAAGAGTTAACATAGATGCTACAAATATAAACAATACAGATAACACTCAATCAACCGAAGAAATTATAAAAAATATAGCGACAATATGTAAATTACTACAAAAAACAGTTGATGAAAAAGATAACAATGAGAGCGAAGAAGATGCAATAAAAATTTCCAAAGAAATGTCATCTAATGATGGAGACATAATAGGAAGATACGAAACAATCACAAAAATATTAGTATCTTTACATGAACGACTTTATAAACTTATAGCAAAATTTAATGTATTACAAAGAAATGTTGAAGACACAATGGCGGAAATAACATATGATTTACGCAATATAAATAGTACTATGAATGCAAAAGAAGATGCTGTGAAGGATTCAACAGATCATCTAACACAATTAAAATTAGATGTAAAAGAGCTTGTAAAATCGCTTGAAAAAGGAATTGACGAATGTAAAAAACATTTTGATAATATAAAAAATATAAATAAAAATCATAAAAAGCAACAAACAGACGAAAAAGAGAGCGATACAAATGATAAAAAAACTAGCGAGAAACAAGAAAAAGATGAAAAAAAAGAAAATTCTCAGGAAAATAAAGATGACGTAAAAGGCGATGGCGAAAAAGAAAACAATAATTTAGACAAAAAAGAAAGTGAAAGTAATGGAGGTAAATCTGATGATAAAAAATTGGACACCAAAAAGAATGAAGATGTTAAAGTTAAAGTAAATGAAAATGCTACCGACAAACAAAACACAGCTTCTGACAAAAAAGAAGAAAATAATGTGAACGAAAACAAGTACAAAAACAATTAACAATGACTAATTAAAGAAATAATTTCTATAATGATAAAAAAAATGACAAAGTTACTGAAAAAACGCATTCCTGGGTACAGCTTAGTTGAAGTATCTATGGTGCTTCTTATAACCGGTATTATTACGGCCGGAGTTTTAAAAGGACGTTCATTAATTAATTCGGCTCGTCTTGATGCTGTAGTTTCCGATATAAGGTCGTTACAACTTGCGTATAGCCAATATATTGATGCTTATTCGTCGATCCCGGGAAATGATAAAAATATATCATCGTTTAACCAAAATGTGACTGCTGGTAAAGGTGATGGAATATTTTGCAAAGAAGATGCTGAACGAGTATTTAGTCATTTACAGGGAGCTGGATTAATCAAAATTGATGATTTCTCTCACCCAAAAGCTGGCAATAAATATCTAATAGTTGAAATTGACAAACATCCGTACATAAAACTTGATGGATTATCTGAAGAACAAATTACTTTGTTAAAAACAAAAATAAACTCATCTCTTGGACGTACAGAGGACGTTAAATGTGAAAAGGGTAGTATAAGTGTACGAATTGATCAACAAGATTAATGCAAAACTAAGAACATGCAAATTTTAGCTAGATTGACGCCATATCATTAATCAGCTAAGGAAAATTTTAAATTGAATTAATTGAAAATACAATTATTCTGTTAATTCCTTGTAAATCTTTAGCTATTTCAATAGTATCTAGATCTTCTGCTATTCTGCATACTGCTTCGCTTTGTCCAAGTCCTATTTCTAAAAACAAAAATCCTTTGTCACATAAAAACTGTTTAGTATATGGAAGTATTTTTTTATAAGCATCTAGTCCGTCTTTGCCACCAAAAAGTGCAATAGGAGGATCGTACAACGTATCACGATCTAAATCGTAGTTATCTTCAACGTATGGAGGATTACAGACTATAGCATTAAATTTACCTTTTACATCATTAAACCAACTCGTTTTTGTAAAAGAGCAACGGTTTTCTAAATTAAGATTTTTTGCATTATATTTGGCTACCGAAAGAGCTTTATCTGATATATCAGCGAGGCATAAGGTGCTATTTTTATAAAAATCCAAAATAGATAAACCAATACATCCAGTACCACATCCAAGATCCAAAATAGACAATGGAACAGCCCTGTTAGGAAAATATTTTAAAAATAAATCAATTATAAGTTCTGTTTCTGGACGTGGATCTAATGTATCAGTAGTAGTTTTAAATTCATTATTGTAAAAAGATTTATGCCCTATTATCTTTGCTATTGGCATATGTTCACTTCGAAGTTGTATGCATTCCATTAGTTTGTCAAATTCTTGAACAGTTATTTCGATTTCTTTTATAAAAAACAGCTTCTCATAATTTATTTTCAAAGTATATTGAATCAATAAAAAAGCATCACGTTTATCAACATTTGGTGGTAAATGCGATAGCAAGTATTTTAAATCTAATAACATATTTGGAGAAATACAAAATCACTTCAAAAGCAATTTACCATTGCTGACACTTGTCACTGTTTTATTTATTATTACTGTATTCATAGGAATTGATTCATTTGCAATAAATTCTAGGAAATTATCTAATTTTCCAGTAGCACAATTATTATTACATTTTTCAACAAGCCCTGAAACTTTAGTCCCAATAAGACTTTGTTGTAATGATGTTTTCAAATCTAAAGCCAACATCCTTAGTTTTTTTGCTCTTTCAAGTATCGTATTACGTGGTAGCTGAACTAATCGAGATGCGACAGTTCCAGGGCGTGGAGAATAAGGAAACACGTGTAAAAGAGATATACCTGAGCTCCTTATATAACTATAAGTATTTTCAAATTGAGTGGCTGTTTCTGTAGGAAACCCAGCTATAACGTCGGCTCCTAAAACTAGGTCAGCTCGTGCATTTTTCAATTCTTTAATAATTGCGGTCAGTTCTGCAATTGAATACTTGCGACGCATTGCTTTTAAAGTATCATCGTCACCTGACTGAATACTTAGATGCAAATGAGGCATTATACGTGGATTTTTCATTAATTCAATTAATTCTTTATCGATACCATTGGGATTTAACGAAGAAATTCGTAAACGTTGTAAATCTGGTACATTGTCTAAAATGTATTTAACAATACCGTTAAAGTTAAGTCCTGCATCTTTGTAGGACGTTATGTCTATTCCAGATAAAACTATTTCTTTGAAACCTTGTTTAACAAAAAATCGCACTTTATCCAAAATTTCATTTGCTGGCATACTGCGAGAACGACCTCTAGCAAAAGGTACTATACAGTAAGTACAAAAGTTGTCGCATCCACACTGTATTTGTAAAAAAACTTTTACCCTATCCTTAAACGATGTTTTATCAAAAGAAACTGTTGGCTGTGTGTTGTCTGAACCATGCGGAATATTCGTATAACTTGAAACATTGGTCTTATTGTCATTTGTTATTACCGCATATACTCCATCTAGATTTTCAAAATATTCTTTCGCCGTAGCTATGGAACAGCCGGTAACTATTATTTTGGCATTTGGGTTTTCCCTTATGGCTTTACGTACAGCTTGCTTTGACTGATTTTCGGCTGATTGAGTTACTGAACAAGTATTTATAAATACAACATCATCGCTAAGGTCAAGCGATGTTAATATAGCCTTTACCTGCTCGCTTTCATAAAAATTAAATCTGCAACCGAGAGTTATTGTTTTTATATTCGCCATTTTACTTTTTCTTTGCCTGAATGAACCACAATATACCGAATAATAAAGCAGCACAAAACGCAGTTACAATTGTTACTGTAATTACAGCGTTCCAACCATAGCTTGTAGCAAGACTTCCTGTGCCAACTCCTGCTAACGCCGTTCCCAAATACCCAAGCGTTCCTGTAAAGCCTGCCGCAGACCCAGAAGCCTTTTTTGAGGCAACTTCAGTTGCCATAACACCTATTAGAACCATAGGTCCAGTCATACAAGCTCCAAGCAGAACAATGCATAGTCCCATGAGAAATATTGAGTTGCCAGTTATATGCTGAAATATAGACATAACAATACCAGTAACAAGCATACATAGGCACGGAACCGCCGAACGTTTGTTTTTAAAATGTTTGTCAGAAAAAGATCCTATTAATAATCCTCCGAATACGCCAGCTATGTCGAATAATGACATTAAACATCCAGAACCCAAAACGGAGCTACCACGAGCTTCTTGTAACAAAGTAGGCCCCCAATTGAAAAATACCATTTTATTTATATAAACGAATAACCCAGCAAATGATACAAGCCATAACGGTTTATTGGTTAGTATAAGTTTTACAATTTCAGATATCTTAGGCTTTTCATTTTGTAATGTTTGTGATGTGGCACACTCAAGTTCATCGATTGATTTAAATCCAAGAGACTTAGGAGTGTCACGTAACATACTGAAAACAAGAAGTGAAACGATAATTGCCAATGCTCCCGGTATATAAAAAACTTGTCTCCAATTGTAACATGCAACAAGTTGGGAACTAAGCCATACCGATACTGCACCTCCTACGTGTGCGGCCATGTTCCACAATCCCCATTTACTACCTATTTCATTTTTCCTATACCAATTTGCAAGCATTTTTGCACACGGAGGATTACCCATAGCCTGAGCACATTGATTTAAGGCAACAAATACCACGATCAAGTAAATGGAAGAACTACAACCTAAAAAAATATTTATTAATCCTGATAAAGCCAAACCTATCGATAAAACATATCTTGCCGAAAATTTATCACCAATAAGTCCAAATAAAAATTTTCCAAAACCGTAACACACAGCTCCAACAGACATAGCCCAACCTACCTCTGCTTTATCAATACATAAATCTTTGCAGATTGAAGGCACCGCACATGAAAAATTTTGACGCACAAAATAGTATGCCCCGTATCCCAACATTATGCTAAATAATGTGCGTTTACGCCAATATTTAAAATCCTTATTTGTTTCTGTATATGTGTTTTTTATACTTGACATTATTTATTGAAAAGCTATTTAGCTCTAAATACTATCCTACCTTTATTCAGATCGTAAGGAGTCATTTCGACTGTAACCTTATCTCCAAGTAATACACGAATTCTATTTTTTTTCATTCGACCTGCAGTATATGCAATAATCTCATGCCCATTATCTAGTTTCACCCTGTACATAGCATTTGACAGCACTTCCGTTATAGTTCCACTGAACTCGACCAAATCTTCTTTTGCCATACAAATTTTAAAAGTTAATCGATGTTTTTATTATAGCTCAAAATGCAATTGTGAATGATTTGTTTGTTTTTTTTGTGCTGTTTTTAAAAAACGGTATTTATTTTAAATAACGTTTTTTAAATATTCGTTAATCGTTTGCTAAATAATGTTGTATACATTGAATGTGTCATAAATTTATGTAAAAAACTTGACTGATGTCGCTACGTCAGCGATATAATTATTATTAGAGGAGGTTGTGTGTGGACAACCATTTTTGAATGGAAAATTCTATGAACAAATTTAGTTTGATTTCAATAGCATTATCAGCGTTATTCTGCTGGAATGCTAACGCTTCCGAGCAATCGATATCGGATTCATCAAGTGATAGTTCAGCGACTGTAAGCTCTGAACCGGCTTCTGAGGCGCCTGTTGCTGAAGAAGCAAAGGAAGAACCGAAAGTAAAAAAAGCAAAAATTTCAAAGAAGAAAAGATCAAAAAAGTGCTCAAAAAGTTGCAAAAGAACTAATGCTTTCACAGAAAAATTAAACAAAAACGAAGATCTTGATATTGAGCCAAGTAAAGATAAAGTTGAACCTAAGGGTGAAGCGACCAACAAATAATATTTTTAGGATGTTTAATTATTCCAAGAAGGACGATACCAATAGCGGTTCGTCCTTTTTTGTTACTTCCTGTAACGATTGTTATAATCCATGGAAATACTCAATTTATAAAAATATAATCCACTATGGTTTTCTGAAAAACAGAGGAATGAAATCACTAGGACAAAATTTTTTATGTGACGAAAACTTACTAGATAGAATTGTATTATCAGCGATGCCTTTAGAACCCAATACAACAATTGTTGAAATAGGAGCAGGTCCGTGTGGGTTAACACGGTCAATAATTAAATATTTCCCAAACAACAAATTAGTTTGCATAGAAAAAGACACCAGATTTAAATCGTTACACAACGATATACTTGCACATACAAAGCATAATTTAACTTTCGAATATGCAAACGCATTAACTTATTCTTTAGGTTTTGAGCGTGTAGCAATTATTGCAAATTTACCATATAATATTGGTACATTACTTTTAGTAAAATGGTTAACACAATATATAAATCGCATTGATAAAATGGTTTTATTGTTTCAAAAGGAAGTTGCTACGCGAATATGTGCAAAACCTGGAATTAAAAATTACGGTTCCATAAGTATTTTATCCCAATTACTATGTGATACAGAGTTGCTTTTTGATATTTCAAATAAAGCGTTCATTCCATCACCTAAGGTCACATCATCTCTTGTTTTATTGACGCCAAAAAAGAATATACACCTCACTGAAAAAATTGATGTAGAGTCTTTTGCAACGTTTGTTGGAAAATGCTTTCAATTTAGGCGTAAAATGATTTATTCAATTCTTAGACATTTTTATCCATCATCCGATATTGCTTTTTTGTTATCTCAATTAGGTATTAAAAAAAATCAACGACCAGAGACGATTACGCCCGAACAATACGAACAAATTTTCGAATTCGTAAGAATCTAAAAGAGTTGTTTTTGATGTACGAGCGGTTACCCATCGATAGCAATATTTTCAATAATTAATTTTATAATGTAGTTTATTCTATACGGCCATCGCTAAACACAGAAAACTTAACTGAATCCTCTTCATCGTTTTCGGTATAAATTACTTTTGCATCTTTATAAAATCTATATGTGAACGGACTGAATTCTATGTTAGTGTAAATTTTATGCAATTTGTCATTTTCAAGTCTCATGGTGTTATAGATTACATCTACATTATTGTAAAGATATTTGAATTCGTTATTATCTGATAAAACTCCATCGTTATAAAATTCATCAATTGCTTTTACAATCAAATCTTTTATATCGTTTATTTCTTTGATGTTTTTCTCATAAAAGTCATCTTTGAAAAGGTCTTGTACGTGACTTGCTAACAGACCAATCTTAAGATAAAACCTACCAATGCGTTCGCGGATGTCCTCCTCCGTAAGACCATTTGCTTCGATTGCACCATTGTTTAATTCCCATCCAAAATTGTTTGCACACTCATCCCAGGTTGATTCGGTTAAAACCTCGTTGCGGTTTTTAAACGATTCAATATCAACAACTTCGTTTACAAAACCCTCAGTAAAGTTTACTTTCTTTTTTCTATCCAAAATTGCAACTTTAACCTTAGGCAAAACCAAGATCTCATCTTCATCTAATTTATCTAAAATGCCGACTTTAGTTTTTGGTAATTCTAAAATTTCTTCTTTTTCTGAGGTGTTTTTTTCAGCAACATCCTCTTTCTCCACGCTTGGAGAAAACTTTGTCTGCAGAATGTGTGTACTTTCCTGGCGTAACTGCTGTTGTTTGTTTGTTGCTTCGTTAAATTCGCCCAAAAAGTGGATTCCACTGCCTATATTGAAACACAGAGTACTTAAAAAAACTACTGTCATGATGGCTGTCATTCTCTGTACCTCAGTCAGATCTCCAATGCTTGCTTCAGTATAGCTTTTTTTGATAAATCTGTCAATGGAGAATTATTTTTAATCCGTCTTAAAAAAAATCAAACATTAAACTCCGAGCTCTGTCTTTCTCTTCAGACAGTGTGCTGATTTTTTTAAATATTTGACCCGCTGATAAAAAATGGTCATACCGCTTTGTTCTTGAGAATTATGCCACCGTTTAAAATTAAACATGGCTGGGAGACCAGGATTCGAACCTAGGTTGATCGGTCCAGAGCCGACCGTTCTACCACTAAACTATCTCCCAAAAATGGCATTAGTAAGAAAAATGCAACCATTCGTAAATGGAGGCTGTTTACACTAAAGCAAACAACCTATTTTTATTATGCAACGGTTTGGCTTTCCTGTCTACGTTGTTCTGCAATCCTTGCAGATTTTCCAGCACGTTTTCTTAGATAATAAAGCTTTGCTCTTCGAACTTTTCCGTGCTTCAGAACTTTTATTTCAATATTTGGTGAATATAGGTGAAATAATCGTTCAACACCTTCTCCATTTGAAATTTTTCGAACTTTAAATGACGAGCCAATCGATCTGTTTCTGCGAGCTATAACAACTCCTTCAAAAAGCTGTTTACGCTCTTTATTATTTTCGATGATTTTTACAGAAACTTGAACTGTGTCTCCTGCTCTAAAATCAGGGATACTGTTCTTCGATGTCAATTTTTCGATTTGTTCTTGCTCAACTTGTTGTAAAAGGTTCATAATGTCGTTCCTTCAATAAGGTTACGCTTGGTACCGTTTACATAGCATTTTATACGTGTTCCACAAATCTGGACGCACTTGCTCAGTAATCTGCTTCGACTGTTCAATACGCCATTTCATAATCTCGGCATGATTGCCAGATAACAAAACGGAAGGTACATCGTAACTATTCCAAGATACAGGTTTAGTGTACTGCGGATACTCAAGTAAATCAACTCGGTCTCCATTAGTATCTTTTATATCAAAACTATCATTATCAGGAGAATTTTCGTTATGCATAATTCCCGGGACAAAACGTAAACAACTTTCAATGACAACCGTTGCAGCAACCTCTCCCCCGAATAACACATAGTCCCCTATACTTATTTCCTGCATTCCATAATGTTTTATCCAATGATCAATAACTCGTTGATCTATACCTTCGTATCGCCCGCAGAGTATTACCAATCCATCACATGTAGCTAAGCTTCGCGCTGTAGTGTTATTAAATAATTTTCCTCGCGGAGTCATATGTATTATTGCAGGAACTTTATTTTGATAGTTTTTTAATGCTTCAGTGAGTGCATTATGAACTATATTTGCTTTCATAACCATACCCGCACCACCACCATAAGGTGTGTCGTCAACTTTTTGCCACCTATTATCAGAGTGATTTCGAATGTTAACGACTTTTAAATCCCATAGAGTTCCCAAGTGCTTTCCAGGCAAACTGTATGCTAGCATTCCGGGAAACATTTCAGGAAAAATTGTTACAATCGTTATAAGCATTGAGTTAATAAAATCCTTTCAAATATTTAAATCCAATCCAGTTTTTTCGAAACCAAGATCCAACACCCGCAACCCGAAAATAGACTTATGATATTCATTAATCTCAATAACGTTTATCTAAAAAACAACATACCATTATTAAAACATGATTTAGAAAATATTGGGTATGGAAACTTGTAGAAAATGATTTAATAACAATGAACACCAGGCAAAGTAACGAGTTCTCAAACCAATTCCTTTATATACGCGATATTTTTTTGGTGCGGATGGCGGGACTTGAACCCGCACGATTTCTCACAAGGTCCTAAACCTTGCGTGTCTGCCATTTCACCACATCCGCGTAGGATCTCATAAAAAAGACCCTTTGGCTATATTGTAACAAAGTTTAGTAGTAGATCTTCAATTTCTTGGGTTTTGCATCATTGAGGGAACTAAGAAAAAATTGTAATTAATCTTATCTAGTTCTTTTTTTACAAATTCCTTAGATTTTTCGAGGTTCCACTTGATATTTTTAGGCAAAGAACGCCAGTTATTATAAACTGATTCAAATACTTCACTTTCAGCAACCTCGCCCGTAAATGTGAGACCTGTAACTTCTCCTGCATATTTGGGTGCTCTTTTTATTTGAAAGATGCATTCCTCTGCTAATTCTCCAATTTTGGTTAATTTTTCTGTATGAACTCCGCATCTTTCTGCGACGCCACGTATTTTACTTTCTAGTTCTTTATAATAAAAACCTTCTGGAGATTGTGTTTTTTTACGGAAAAGATCATCTTCTATGCAACGTCTTTTATTGTCCGTTTCTACACATATTTCTCGCACGCGTTTCTCTATTTGAATAGTATTACCACCTTTTTGTATTTCATCATTTAAAGCGTTTAAGACGTCGGCATAATCTAATAAACTAAGTTCATTATGGTTAGCAACCAGTCCTAATTTTTCATTCATTCCTTTTTGTGTTTTGTAATTCACAGTCTTCGTTTTAAAGTTTGAACCTTTTGGATTAGCGACTATATCGTCAAAGGTATCAATAAAAAAGTTTATAACTGATTTTATTGATGGATTAATTACTTTATCAAAAATTTTCTTAGAAACAAACTTGATTGACTTTTGTCGTGAATTTATTTCATTGGAATACAGTCCGTCTATAATATTTTTCAGGACATCTTTTTTAATACCAGAGGCTCTATAACCATCATCGTTTTTCAATAAGTAGTCCGCAAGTTTATCTGGGAGCTCTTTATAATTATCTTTGTTAAAAAAATTTAAGAGCGAGTTTTTACTTTCTTTTTTGTCGTTTAACGTGTCTAATCTTGGAGGTTTAGACCTATCAATCTCTGCTATTTTGATTACTTTTTCAATATCGTCGCCGAACAACTTTTTACAACGAAACTCGTTTTGTTCCTTATAATTTGCCTCTATTGTATCAATTTTTTTTTGAAGATAATCAATATAAATGTAAAAATCATTCCTTATGCAGGAGACTAAATTGCCATAATTGCTTTTTATTAAATCTTCGGTACAATCGTTTCTAGAAAAGTCTTTTTTAATCATATTCTCTATAATTTCGCCACAGTCAGTTTCTCCACATTTTACATTTTTTAAATAGTTCATTATATCTTCGATTTGATTTTGAAGTTGATTTTCAAAAAGTTCCTTCACGTCGTTTTCTTGGCGTTCATTGTTTTTACTTTCGTCAAAACAATCGGACAAATAGTCTTCATTGTATCTGTTGTTTTTGTATATATCTTGGGTATCATAATACGCTATCAACATTTCAATAACTTTAAATAACACGTATTTAGTTATCAGTGTAAAGATGTATTTTTTACTTCTTTTATTTTTGATTGATGTTGTTAGTTCTTCCAGTATTGGATTTAATTTATCGAATAATAACTTTCTCTCGTTATGTTTCTTTTTGTTATAGGATTCGTCGATATTTATTCGTGGTGCATTGTTGTACATTCGTTGCACAGAGCTCATGTCCATATAAAATTCCAGAATGGCGTTTATATCTTCGGTTGATAGCATGTAATTATGAATATAATGTTCATTATCGCTGTTTTTTCTATCAAAAGTTTTTGTTTCTTTTTCATAATTTTTAATTTCTTCAGTAAGCTTGACAAAACTTTTTTGGACAAATCCTCCAAAAACGCCAAGATATGTTTTTTGATAAGTAAACGCGATCAGGTTTTTTAAAAACTTTCCCCATGTCGAATAATCTAACTCTTTGCCGTATTTTTTTTCAAAATCAACCTTTGAAAATTTGTTGCATGATGCACAGAATCCATCGATAATATCTTTTTCCGAGATAGCAAGCTTAAGGGCATCATCTTGAAATACTGCGTCATAAATTGACGTTAAATCATTTTCGTTTTTAATATCAGAATTACTACAGAATTTGTTAAACGAATCGTTCCCTAATATTTCTTTTATGTAATCGCATTTTTTCTTGCGGTCTTTGGCAATCAACGCATCTTTCAACTTTTGTTGTATTACTTTAATAACACCATTAATACGATGCGATTTTAATATTCCTATAATTTTTTTACCATTCGAATCCAAAGATTCTCTTCTGATATCACAAATAACTCCGAATTGAGTTAAATAACAATCCCAATCGTGTTTTAAAAAACTGAAAAATCTAAGTTCCCAATCTCGAGTACTAGATGAAAATTT
>CADBOF010000023.1 GCA_902796345.1 uncultured Pseudomonadota bacterium | reverse complement strand
TCTTTGAACAAAGACATACAAGAAAAAGAAAAAGATCGTTTTATGACTTCTATCCAATCGATAAGATTCACAAAATTTGGCGATTTTATAAAGAAGTAAGAGCAAACTAACGTTTCTATTAAGAAACGTTAGTTTTTTAAATTAATCGGGAATAAAAAAACAAAACATAGACATGACTGCTTTTAAGAAACAGAAAAACCAATGATATTAGCCCTATTTGAACCAGAAATTCCGCAAAACACCGGAACGTTAGTGAGGTTATGTAAATGCTTTAATATAACTCTAGGGATTATTGAACCGGCATCATTTTTATTATCAGACAAAATGTTCAAGAGAGCCGGAATGGATTATATAGATACATCAAAAATCCTACTGTATAAAAACATCGAACAATTAAAAAACGAAAACCAAAATTCAAGAGTTATTCTAACAGATACAAAAGCCACAACAAAATACTTTGATATCAAGTATCAGCCGACGGATATAATACTTATGGGGAAAGAAAGTTCCGGCGTACCGGATTGTATTTTCAAATCGGCTGATATTTCTGTAAAAATTCCAATGATCAACGGAGTGCGTTCTTTAAATGTCGCAGTAAGCGCGTCAATAGTCGTTTCCGAAGCAATGCGTCAATTCGGATATAACTTTAAAAAGACTTTTTAAGTAAATTCAGACCACATATATATTTTACAGAAAATAAACCAACTCATAAACGTAAAAACACTGACGAAATTTTACTATTTGATCCATATAACGAAACTCAGCGTTAAATACGAATTACATCCATACCATATAAGAATATGTATACCAAATGGTCAAAAATATTACAGAAGTAACGACGCCACAAAACAGCCATTTTTTAAAAGAAACATATCCTGTTGATGATAAAGTAAGGCACGTAGGACATACATGAGGGGCTAAGAAATCAGCGGCAGAACTAAATGAAGCAAGAGTAACCGCTAGCATTATAGGGTTTATACCCATAGCGAGCCCTGTGGTGAAAAACGGAGCATACAGAGCTACAATTTTTGAACTTTCACCATTAAAAAAGAACTGAGCATAATAATAAATAGCAGTTAATAATAAAAACGCGACATTTGGAGACATTCCGTTAAGACTTAAGGCAACTTTGTTACTGAACCAAGTCATTACTCCAGTCGAACCTAAACAATTAACTAAAGATATCAATACACCCAAAAATATCAAAAATGTGAAAGCATTGTTGTTTGAAAAAACGTCTTTCATGCTCAAAACACCTAAAAAGACGAAAAGACAAACTCCAATTAACGCTGTAGTTAAAACAGAAATGTGTATATATTCCGATAAAACCCACAATACAAGCATTCCAAAGAATACCGATAAAATTATTTTTTCCTTTGGCGTAATTTTCCCCAATTCTTTACTATTTTGATCCGCTTTTTTTTGAAGTTCACCAAGTTTATCAACTTTCAATTTACAACAAAATTTAAGAATAAATGGAATAATAAAAAGCGTAATAAGATAAGGAATAGCCATGAATTTAAACCACGAAAACCACGTAAAATTAACTCCAGCTTTTGCAGTTATTTCGGGAATTAAAGCATTTGAAATCATTCCGGTATAAAATAAACCGCTTGATATCGTATTGCAAAACGAACAGAATATAGAAAGATATTGACCTATAGATTGTTCTGATACGCCTGGCACATTTGAGGATATATATTTAGTTAGAGATGTCGCAAGAGGTAATCCTACACTTGCAGCACGCGCTGTATTACTTGGAAGCATTGGAGCTACGATTAATTCAGTAAAAGCAATACTAAAAGACAAACCTAATATATTTCCACCGAAGTGTTTCATGAAAAAATAAGCGAGACGCAAACTCAAAGGCGTAGTTGTAATAAGAGGCGAGAGAGATAGCACTGCAAATACTAACCATGGAACCATTTTTGTAAATCCAGAAAATCCATCACATACATCTATAGCCCCTGAAAGCGATGCGATAGATACCATCAATAGTAACCACAAAATTTGGTGACAAACTTTTAGCATAATTCCAACAACAGCCATTATGAAAATAACGCTCATTCTAGCCCCTTGCGGAGACAAATCAGTGTAAGTGGATAAAAATACGTATGCAATGAAAGCCAAAGAAAAAATAACAAATATTTTTTTATAACTGATACCGGTTTTTGAAACAGCATCTTTTATGAATGAAATCATGCCGATATGAAGGGATGGTGCCGAAGATAGGACTTGAACCTACGACCTACTGATTACGAATCAGTTGCTCTACCAACTGAGCTACTTCGGCTTAACAACAAGATTGATTGTAACATATTGCAAGGTATATAAGAACGCTAACAATTAAATAAGCGATTCTATTATTTAACGGCATCCCGAAATTGTACGTCAGGATGTTTTTATTTATTGGATATAATATAGTGTTAAATGAGATAAATTTTTCACATAAAAAATGCTTCTTGTTCCTAAACAAAATAATTTGACTATAACATTGCATTGCTCGCTAATTACGGAAGCGGTTATTGCGCGAGCTGAAATTACAGAGAACATACACGATTTATTCAGTGCAAATGTATTTTTACATTCAAATAAACAAATTGATATACAAAAAATACTAAATCAAACAGCTGTAATTAAAATTAAAAAAAAGAACGAAACATTAAGGCATTTTCACGGGGTTATTGATAAAGCTTCTATTGAACCAGTCCCAAATTTACAAGCTAGTATTACTGAAGATTTGCTATTTATTCATATAGTGCCAACAATTGCAAGGATGGAATATTCTAGAAACTACAATATATGGCTTGATAAGTCAGCACTAGAAATAGTAGAAGAAGTGCTAAAAAATAATAATATATATGACTATAAATTTACTACATCAAAATATAATAACAAAAAATTAGCAATGTGTGTTCAATATGGGGAGAGTGATTTACATTTTATTTGCAGATTACTTGAAGAAAATGGCATATTCTATTATATACAGCATACAGAAAAAACAGATACATTTATTATGTCGAATAGCAGTATAAGTGGCGACAAATTACCAAATACATTATCAGTTATAAAAACGTATTCACAAGATTTGTATCCGCTTAACGGTTCCCAAAATGTATCTATTGCCCATTCAATAGGTATAAAAAATATTAATCACAAATCATACAACTACGAGAAAACAAATATAATTGACGCAACTGTTAACAGAGTTGAAGATACAAATATAAACCAGTTTGGTTGTAACAACTATTACGACAACGTCTACGAAAATAAAATAGATGGTAATGACTTGTGCAAAATGTTATTGGAAGAAAAAAATTCGACAACAATAAAGTTATCTGCAACGACTTATTCACCATTACTGTATCCTGGCTCAATAGTTAATTTAAATGGCTCTAATGAAACAACGCATAACGGTGAATTTTTTATATTATCGGTAAAACACACAATAAATCAACTAAATGATGATGTAGAAATTCCCATATATAAAAACACGTTCGAAGCAATACCGAGAGATACAGTATTTAGACCCACCCACATTCACAAAAAGCCACGAATATGGGGATGTCAAACAGCTATAGTTGTTGGAGCAAAAAATGAGGAAGTATGTTGCGACAAAGATGGACGAGTAAAAGTTCATTTTCATTGGGCAAATAACAATCAAATCTCATGTTGGATTCGTGTCGGTACGTTATGGTCAGGTACAAATTTTGGTTCAGTAATAATTCCTCGCGTTGGGATGGAAGTTATAGTTTCATTTATAGACGGTGATCCAAATCAGCCGTTAATAACAGGATGCGTATACAATGGCACACATTTACCACCTGGAAAATATCCAGAGGCAAAAACAGTTTCATCGTTTTGTTCAAATAGTGTGGGATCAAAAGGATTTAATGAATTACGCTTTGATGATAAAGGAAATAACGAAGAGATATATATACATGCCCAAAAAAACTTAAAAAAACTAGTAGAAAATAATACATACGAAACACTAAATGATGGCTCGAAATTTGTAACTTTAGAAAGTAAAAAGGGGGCAGTTAATCATTCACTTGTAATAAAACACGGCAATAAAACTATAATAATAGAAGATGGAAATAGCGCGATTACTTTACAAAAAGGAAATAGTTCAATAATTTTGGAAAATGGAAATAGCGACATAACTTTATCAAATGGAAATAGTACGATAAAACTGTTAAATGGAGATCAATCAATAACTTTATCAAAAGGTAATCAAACAATAACGCTTTCAAACGGAGATTTGAACATAAATGTGATCGGCAACGTTAAAATACACGCATCTCAAAATATTAAAATAAAAGCTGACAATAATATTGATATCGAAGGAAATAATATTAATGTAAAAGCTCGTTCCAATTATTCATTAAATTCATTAAACGCCAATATTGTAGGGACAACATCGGTTGACATCAAAGGAAATACAAGCGTCGATTTAAAAGGTGGCACGTTTAATGCTAAAGCGGATACAACTATGTCTATTGAAAGCGGGCTTACAATGGATCTTAAAGCTCCAGTTAGTATAAATCTTAACTAATAATTTGTTGATGCATACATGCACATGCAATACAAGCAGTTTCGGTTCTTAAAATATTAGCGCCTAAGCTGATGGGGATTGTTTTCGCTATGAGAAGTGTTCGTTCGTTATCAGAAAAACCACCTTCAGCACCAATAATAAAACCGACATCCCCATTTAAACAAATAGATTTTGTGCCATCAAAACGCTCGAGAGCACTCAACCAAGTTATACACGACGGTAACTGTTTGAGGAAATCATTCAACAATGTCGGTTTATTAATAACTGGTACATCCAAACGTTCAGATTGCTCAGACGCATGAATTGCAACTTTTTGTAATTTATCGATATTAATTACTCTGAATTGTGTGTAATCAGTAATAAGTGGGAAAAACTCGGTTGTTCCAAGTTCTGTACATTTTTCAATAATTAATCTTACATTGTCTGGTTTTATAATTCCAAACGCTATACACAACTTATTTTTAGGAACAAACGACCTTATATGTGATATCCGTTTTGCTATTACCGATTTCTTGTTAATCGATGTTAATTCACATTCCCATTCACCGTTAGTTTCATTAAATCCGATAAATTTATCACCAATTTTTGATCTAAATACATTGATTAAATGATTTGTCTGAAATTCATTTAAATTAAAAACGCAATCCAATCGTTCAATATAAAGACGCGGAATATGTTTGTGACTCTTCATTGATATTTTCTTTCTTTAACAAAGAGCATACCAATGACAGAAAGAATTATTACAAACAATATACACATAAAAGAACTTCTGTACATAACAATGTCATACAAAGGTGTACCGTCAGGATTTACTTTTCCATTTCTAAAAAAATCTAGTAATTTGCCAAGCAATGGCTGAAATATAACGCCGCTCATCATTACAAGCATATTTGTATACCCAGTAGACGTACCGGCGAAGTTACTCGGAACAAATTTGTACGTCATATCAAAGACAAGAGTTCCAGAACCGGCAAATATACTTCCCACCCCGAATAATACTACACATGTCAAAAACCCTATTGAATCCGAATAAATAGCTACCAAAAACGCTAATATTAATCCAACCGCAAATAAAATTATTGTATTTTTGTTGTTTATTATATTTGCAACTTTTGCTGCCAAAATACTGCCCAGACCAAAACAAATAAATATTACTGCAGAACAAATAGAAGCTTCCGTTGTTGAAACGTTAAACCGCGCTTGCATAAAAGGAGTACCCCACAACTCAGCTATTGCACTTAGTGGTAAATATGAAGTGCACCCGTAAAATCCAATTAGCCAACAACTTGGGTTTTTGGAGAGAAGCGCCAATCCTTCTAACGTATGTCCTTTTTCTACTATTTGAGATTTTGATTCGGGTTTTAAAAACATAAATGCTAACATTCCAATTATAAAACCAATGGTAGCCATTACATATGTGAGATTTCGCCAGCCAAAAGTTTTGGCAAGTCCTGCGGTAATAGTACTGCCAAGCGTGCCCCCGACACCACCAACGAACATTGTAATCCCCATAAATACAGAGTATTTGGATGGTAAAGATTCAGAAATTACTTTTCCGCAAGAAAGGTAAGCAGCAGAGGAAGAAAGACCTATTATAATACGAGCAACAACAAGGTGCCAAGGCTCAGTGGCTACCCCAAATATTAGAACGCCAACAGAACATAAGAAACAGCAAAGTGAAATTATAAATTTACACCCTAATTTATCAACTAAAATACCCCATGGTATTTGCATTGCTACATAAGGTACATACAGCATAGAAACTATAGCTCCTATCTCTGATGCATTTAATGAGAATTCTGTCATTAAATCGTTCGTTAGTACTCCAGGCTCTACACGTGCAAAATAAGCATATAAATAAAATAACCATCCTATTATTATTCCAATAAATGGAAGTATGATTTTATTGTTTGATGTCAACGCCATAATTTTAATATAATAATGTATTACAGTTCACATTGTAGCAGATATTCAATTACTGTTTGAAAGATGGTCTTTGACGCATTTATATTGATCAAATTGTAATTTTTGCAATCTGTTGCAATTTGATAGATGTGGAGTCATCTGATAAAATTCTATAAGGAAATATAAAAGAAAAACAAAGAGATGACATTAATAGCATTAGTTTTAGTACTAGGACTTGGAGGAGCCGCTGTTATGATGTCTGGCAGTGACGGTGGCGGAGGAGGGAAAAGTGGAGGAGGTTCATCCTTTAGCTCAGGTGGTGGTTCCAGTGTTAGTTCTGGTAGCGAAGCGTTAAAAACAGCTCCAAAACCTATTGAACATAAACCGACAGTGAGTACAGTGGCTGTTAATAATATTAGTAAAATACTAGATGACAAAAGTAAAGTCGGTAACACTAAAGAAGAAAAACTATACAATTATATTAATAATAGCGTTTCTAAAGCAATTACTACTTCTGAGGGCTTTTTGGGAGAGTTAAAGACCTTTTCTACTGATGACACCAAAAAGGAAGAAAGAGATAATATTTTGACTGAAATAATAAAAGGTCTTAAAAAAATCTATGAAAAAAAAATAGTCTCAGGCGATACTACTAACGAATTACAAAATATTATCGGTAAACTTACAAAAATTATAGATAAAAAACCATCTGAGATTAAAAAAGAGGATTATGAAACAGAATTAAAGAATGTAAAAGATGGACTTAAGAAAGTTAATA
>CADBOF010000022.1 GCA_902796345.1 uncultured Pseudomonadota bacterium | reverse complement strand
ATTCAAGAGATGCTTTATAACTCTGCAAATTGGAATATGTGTTGGACTATAGAACAAAATTACAATGATGCCACTGCAACCCTTCACGAATTCTTATCGTCTGCAAGCGTTAATATAGAAGCAGAAAAAATAAAAGACATTTTAAATAAAAATGTTAAGAATTTCATTTTATCTTTGTTTGAAGGATCAATGGAAGAACCAGTTGGTCTGCTAGAACAAACTATTTTTGATATTAGAACTTTGATAATACTAGAACATGCATACAACGTTGGCGGTTTAGAAGAGATGCATCCTAACACGCTTAATAACGTTACTTATACAGATTGTAAGCTTACGAACGAAGAAACAGCAAAAAATCTTAAAACACCAAAAACTCTTTGGCCAGAAACCGCACAATTTCATGGCAAGTTGTTTAAATTAAAAAATGATTTGTACAAATATTCGGAACAAAAAGATTTAGGAAGAACCACTTTAAATAAAAGTACAGATTTGGAAGATAAAATAAAGGAACGAATTGACAATCTGATGTCAGGAAAAGAGTGGAGCTACACCAAGATAGATGATGCACTGAGTCGAATGCGGTCTGTTTTTAAAAATGATAGCGTTATAGAGACAAGAATTAATTCCGATAGCGATATTCTCGACGATGAAGAATTTAAAAAAAAAGCAAAAGATCTTTGGACAGAAATACCAAAACAAGGGTATGAGGAACTGGCAGTTGAATTTAAAAAGGAAGTTAAACAACTGTACATGGACTTAAGTCAAATCGATCTTTTTTCCTGTATTCCGTACACAAAACCAAAGGACGCTCTTCCGCTAAAAACTCTTCCTGATGAACATTTTATGGATGAAGAAGAGTTTTTTGAAGACGATATTTGGGGCGAAGAAAATTTTACCAAAGATGGTGTGCCGAAGATATCAACAGAAACATTTAAAAAATTTTACAAAAAAAGTTTGGTTCCAACAGAATCTAAAAATTTACGTAAAAATCAAAATATTAACCACTCAAAAAAAGACCTTTTAATAAGAAACCATTTTGAAAAATATGTAAAATACAAACGTATTTTTAAACTATTTTGTCAAGCACTTCGTGATTATACCGATCTGAACGCCAAAACAATTAAATTAAAAGAATTAATAGAATCGAATACTGGAGAAGTAGGAGAAATGGATTTTGATGATTTTTTATATAAGCATGTTGAGCGAAACGTTATAATAAAGCAAATTAAAAATGTCTTTTATTTTAAAGATGGAGACCACTGGAACAATTGTTTAAAAATAATAAACAAACTAGTAGAAAACATAAACACTTTATAGAGCGCAACAAATTTAAACTAAGATAAATTTGTTGAGGTTATCTAAGTTTCTTAAACGCTATCAGATTACTGCATTTTTTTCAAAATTGTTATAATTAAAACGTTATTAGTGATAAGAAAATGATTAATGGCTAGTGTATTGATGCCACGAGCTACCGCTCTGTGGCTTATTGATAATACGTCTTTAACTTTTTTGCAAATTGCAGATTTTTGTGGATTGCATTTATTTGAGGTAGAATCTTTGGCAAATGGAAATATGGACAATCAATTGTCAGGTTTTGACCCTGTTGCGTCATCTCAACTTACTCTTGATGAAATTCGACGTTGTGAAAGTGATGCGACGGCAAAATTACAATTAAAAAAATCCTTTGCTGATCAATATCTGACTCCTAAAACACATAAATACACTCCGAAGGCAAAAAGACAGGATAAACCGGACGCAATACTTTGGCTTACAAAATATTACCCTGAACTGCCTGATAAGGATATTTGCGAATTATTAGGAACAACAAAAATCACTGTACATTCCGTTAGAAATAAAACGCATAAAAATATGTCTGAATTAAAACCACGAGACCCAGTAAGCCTTGGGTTATGCTCTCAAAACGATTTAGATTTTGTTATAGCAAAGTTAAATAGGAATTAATTATGGTAAAAATTACATTTAAACATACCGGAAAAGAAACAACGGTTGAAGCTAATGAGGGAGAGACTTTATTACAGGTTGCGGAACGTAACAACCTTCCAATAATTGGCGGATGTGGAGGTGCTTGTATTTGCGGATCATGCTGTGTTGATATAGATCCTGATCATATCAATCTAATACATGAAGCTGATATTAACGAACAGGATGTTTTAGAATGCCTTCCTATGTGTAAAACAACATCAAGACTTGCCTGCCAAATTGTTATAACTAAAAGTATGGATGGAATGGTTGTAACAATAAATTGATGTTTAAACAACTTATTTTGCCTTTGGTTTATTCAGAGCCTACCGATTTTTCTAGTGTAAAGATAACAGAGAAGAATTTGCAATCAATACTTTGGTTAAAAAATTGGAACTACGGTTCTGAAATTAATTTTACTTGCCTCATCGGTTCGCAATCGGCGTTGCTTGCGTCTGTTTGGAGTCTAGAAAATCAAGCACATTGCTTATCCAATGGACGAGGGTTGATTAAAGATTGGTACTCTATAATGGATCGTAAATATAAACCCAAATGTTATACAATGATAAATCCAGAATTTATAGAAGATGAAGAAGTTTTTTTATATATAATCAATTTTGTAAAAGAACATTGTTTTCTTCTATTACTCGCTTCGGATATATCTCCTAGTAAATGGCATATAACATTACCTGATCTTAAATCTCGCATTCTGACAATGAATGTGTTTAATTGTTAATTACCAATCATTTGTAGAATTTCGCCAATGGTTAGAAACTTCGCGTAAAAATTTTAATACACGTATATAATTCACTCGCTCAGATATTACGTGTTCAAGCCTCATAGAATGTTTATCAACAGCTCCTTTTAGTTTTTTAAAAACATCTGTCCCTTTACTTGTTAATCTCAATATTAGCGACCGTTTGTCATGTGGAGATTGTACTTGTTCGATATATCCACCACTAACCATTTTTTTTATATTATAGGAAGCATTTGATCCCGAATACCCACGTTTTAGAATTAGATCGCCCAAAGATATATCGATATCTCCGATATTTAAAATGATAAGTGCCTGAACTGCACTTAAATGCTCTTCATTGATCATTTTTAGTTCATGATCTATTAATTCTAGAAAACTTTTTTGAGCTTGAGCTAATGCTGTATAAAAATCTATGCAACTACTTTTCATAAGACACACAATAAATACTACAACCTATTCAGTAGTCTAAGAAAGTTTTTTTAAATAACAATTAAAAATGATTTAAATAACACTTAAGATTTAAAATTTATTTTGTGTTTTTAAAAATATTTTTATAATAATTTTTCTTCAAAATTTTGTTTCGTTTTGTCTTTTAACACTTTATTTATTTGAATGAATGCATAAGATACCAAGTTTAGAACAATATCTAATGACAAAGTAGCCACTAGATATTGTTTATTAATTTAACTTTACACGTTATACAACAAGTGTTGCATTTTTTGTAACATGCACTGTTGTCCCAGATTTTATAACACACTCATTGAATTTATATAACCTAGTTGTCGTATCATCACTTGCATCTGGGGTTGAGAAAATAATTGTGTTATTTGATCCTGTATCAAATTTTATTATTTGATGATTTCCTATTATAGGAGCGGTTTTAATAGTATTTGTTCCCGAATTATCGCTAAATGATAAATAAATTGTATCATTCTGAACAGATGTTGAATCGATTGCAACATAACTATTTGGAGCGCTAAATATTACTTTGTTTAATAAACCGTTTAATCGCAATCTATTTTTAAAATTGCTATTATTGCCCGATAGTTTTAGAGTATTAAATTTTACGAGTCCATTACTTACTGATAAATCGTATTCATTGCCTTCACTTGGGTTAATATTTGTTTTAAATTCAAATTCTGTTGGTTTGTTTTCGCCATAATCATAATTTTCATCTATACTGGATAATGGAAGCTGTACGCTCTTTGGCCATTTTACAAACGAATTTGTATTGAGATTGACACCAATAAAATTTGCATAGAAATCATAATCAACATTAGTTGCATCTATAATTGTCACGTTTCTTTCATTTATTAAATGATGCAGTCCGGAACATGATGTACTACCAAATCCGGAAAATGATGCGCTATCATCAACTAATAAATTCGAAATAGAATCAAATTTATACTCAATTTCATTATTATTACATTCAACGCCAACGCCAGTTTCATCAATAACATAGTCTTGCATTTTAACACCATTGAAATTTATTTCAATATTATTATAGTAAAAAAACTGCTTTATCCTATATTTAATATTATTAACATACTTGTTTTTCTTGTCGCTACTAGCATTTTTTATTTCTGTTATTGCTAAGTTATCAGCATCTGCTGGATTGTAGTACTCCAAGAGAGTTTGCCCATATTTCGAAGCTCCATTGAATGTAATTGTGTACGGTTGTAAAACATGGTATGAAAGTTCAGACACATCAATAACGGCATCATCTGCGTTTAATAGTTCTTCTTCTGTAAGTGAGTTGTCAGTATTTTCGTTTTCTGCTTCTGCTAATTTTCTCATATTAATTATTATATTTTCATTGCAACGCCTGTCCCAAAATGTGGCTCCGACAAGTTTGAGTTTTCCCGCAACTTGCAAAGTGGGAACGACATTATTATCGTCTTTACGCATTTCAATTTGAAAGCTGTCAAGTGTTAGAGAATTTCGAAAATCTGCTTTTGCGTTTCCACACAAAATGAGTCGACGATCTGTCATAAATCCAGTATCTTTAAATTCTTGGATATATTGTGACAGGTAATTTTCTTTTTTGGCACTTGAGTATTCACCAAATGCGGTTTTGTACTTTTTGTATTTAATTGATACGTTTGTGCTTCTGTTGTTTAACTCAGGAAGAGAGTTATACATATTATTAACTTGTTCTACTTCGCTTGAAGTACCACCAAGTTCGACCGTCGCTGTACATAGTGCAGAGAAAGCTGACGATAAATTATTAAGCTCTGTTTCAGTAATGCCTTCTAAATAATCATTTAATGAACCAATAACAGAATTCAAACAAGATATCGTTCTTGAAATCTCTTGTTCTAGATACCAATTGCCGTTTTGATATTTGGAATCCAACACTTCTAATTGTGTTCTTATGTCTGTATAACCTTCTGCTATTGCATTCGCTTCATCAATAATTGAATTTTTCCAATTTGCAAATTGTTGTTCGATATTTAGAGTCATGACAACTGGATTTTTTGCGATAAGATTTGTTGCAACACTTTCTCCACCAGTTACGCCGACAGTACCTTCAATAAAATATCCTTTTTCATTTTCGGACAATTCAACTGTTGCACCGTTTTGGACTAATATACTTCCTGCGATTGTTTTCATTTCTTCAGATCCGAAACATTTTTCTCTGTTTATACTGGTGCAAATCATTCCCGCGTTAATGATCAAAAATTTTAACAGAAAACTATTTATAGTTTTTCTCATATTCCTCTTTTGATACAGTTTCTCGCAATCATACATATACATGTATATGTTGAAAATAGTTAAAATTTAATTAATCCAAGTTACAGACATATCCGGCATACGTAAATATCCTTTTTGCGGTTTTGTTGACCAAAAAAATATAGGTTCGGTAATATATATATAGACATGTTAGTTTAATGCGATTACATGAAAATTGACAGCAGATTAGAAAAATTTAAAGAAAAAATGGATGCAACGATAGCTTCTTTTGATCGAGAACTCACTGGAATTAGAACGGGACGAGCAAATCCTGCAATAGTTGAAAATGTAAAAGCCGAAGCATACGGAAACGTAATACCGATCAATCAGCTTGCGAGCATTTCAGTGACTGATCCGAGAACTCTCATGATCAATGTTTGGGATAACTCTGTTGTTAAATCAGTTGCCGACTCAATTAGGGACTGCGGAATGAACTTTAACCCGTTAGTCGACGGTCAAAATATAAAAATCACTCTTGTTCCTCTTACACAAGAACGACGTAATGAATTATGCAAAATTGCAGCAAAATCTGCAGAAAATACAAAGATAACATTAAGAAACGTTCGGCATGAAGCTCTATATTTTGTAAAAACATTGGAAAAAAATAAAGCAATAACTGAAGATGTAAGAAAACGCCTCAATGACAATATACAAGAAATGTTAAATGAATTTAATTCGATCGTTGACGAGAAACTAAAAAATAAACAAAACCTTATTTTAGAAATATGAAAAAATGCGAGTACTGTACTATTATTCACTTGATGCTTATTCTCGTATAGTAAGGATTGTTTTATCAGAAAAGATGGTGGATTTTTCAGTACAGCACGAGCTTCCATGGAAGTTATCTGAAAAATTTAAATTGTGTTCTTCTTACGAAGTGCTTCCAACATTTGTCGACAACAATGGAATTTGTATTTCTGGTGTATCTGCAATCATCGAATATTTAGAAGAAACTATTCCTGATCCGGTTATTTTGGGATATACAGTAAAACAAAAAGCGGAAGCTCGTCAGATTGCATATTGGTTTATTTCAGAATTTAGTAAAGAAGTTTTAGATCCTATATTGCAAGAAAAAGTATTAAAACGTTTTGCAACGAAAACATCATCCGAACCTAATCCAGGCGCAATACGCAATGCTATGTACAATATTCCTCGTTTTTTAGACAGAATAATTTACGTATTAGAACGACGCTCATGGCTTGTTGGTCGAAATCTTTCAATCGCAGATATAAGCGTAGCGTCTTTTATTTCTGTTTTAGAGTACTTGGGCATTCTAAAGTGGAGTAACTACAGTGAAGCGTTACTTACATGGTATTTGAAAATTAAATCACGAAAAAGTTTTCGTCCACTATTAACAGACATAATTTCAATGATTCCGCCATCTCGTAATTATGCAAAATTAGACTATTAGGAGGTAAATTATGATTAACTTGAAGGTTATAAAAAATAACAAAGTTATTTATAACGAAAACGTTATAAAGGTTTTAGTCAGTGCTGAAAATTTAGGGATTGTTGAATTTCAACAAGGTTGTGCCAATGCAATATACAAAATTTATGGCGATGTAATGTACACAACGGAACAAAATAAAAAACAAATAATTAATATCAACGATGGAGTAATAAACGTCTCACCTGAATATATTGAAGTTATAGAATAATGAATTCGATATTATACGACGACAGTTATTGTCCTATCTTAAACCATCTCTCAATCAATCTATCTATGCATCTGTGCAAAAGTAAAAAAGAAGACATCCGTTATTTATGAGATTATTAACACTTGCTTATAATGATCAACGTTCTTTGGAGTAAGCATCTATATACCTCCCCATACCTCCGAACAACTCGTTAATAGCGCCTTTTGTTTTCCCTGATTTATCAGTTACTGTATCCATCTCGACTGGTATAGCAGTTTCTTCAGAAATTCGGTTTACCGAAGTAACAACATCCGACGAATTAAACGTTATAACATATGTGTCAGTACGAACGGTCTTCGGTTCTGTAAAACCGAACTTTGTCATCTGTTTTCCCGAATAAAACCAGCGATAACCGCCGGTTTTATCTAAAACAGAGGATCTTAATGTAGGAGAACCAAGTTTCGCAAAAACGTTATGCACCGTATCTGTTCCAATTTTTATAGAATTAAAATCTTCCTCGTTAATGCTATAGCCACGATTTATAACAGTCTTTTCACAAGCTGAAACAACAACCAGTGAAACAACGGTAAATAGTGTTTTACAAAAAGCAAGGCTCCGCATAATCAAACAGCTTTCACAGAATTTACATTACCAGAAACATCCTGAGCTTGTGCAAGCGTGCTTGATGAGGACGCCTTATCAACAAATTCAATAAATGCCATGGGTGCAGCGTCACCGTACCTAAACCCGCATTTTTGAATTCTGGTATATCCGCCTTTGCGCTCTTTACATCTCTGTGCAATTTCTTCACAGAGTTTTTTCATTGCTGAAACGTTGTTATGAAGCCTAGACAAGACAATTTTACGTGCATGTAAATCATTTGCTTTTGCTATCGTAACTAACCTTTCAATTATCGGCCGCAAATCTTTTGCCTTCGGAACGGTTGTTTTTATGCGTCCGTGTTCTATAAGAGAACAAGCCATCGACTTAAACATAGATATTCTGTGAGCCGTTGGTCTATTAAATTTTCTTTTAGATATTCCATGTCTCATAATTTAATCTCCAAAATTATCAAAACTTCTTGACACTGATGGTGTATTTATAGAAGAGCGATTTTTGTTATCTTTCTGCCTTTTTGCTAGTTCAGATACATAATCTTGAGGCCATCCAGGAACATCCATTCCAAAAGACAAACCCATACTCTCAAGTACCGATTGTATCTCATTAATGGATTTTCTTCCAAGGTTTGGCGTCTGTAATAAATCGGATACATTCTTGCGGACTAAATCGCCTATATAAAAAATTCCTTCGTTTTTTAAGCAATTTGTCGGTCTTGCAGATAAAGCTAGATCATCAATACTTTTCAATAAATCTACATTTATTGATAAATCTTCCTTCGTTTCATTAACAACGGTTGACTCAAACGAAGCGTCAAAATCTCCAACTAGTAATCCAAAATGATCTTTTAGAATAACTCCCGCCTTTGAAAGCGCTTCTTCTGGCCGTAATGAGCCATCAGTTTTTATCGTTAAAATCAATTTATCATAGTCAGTTCTTTGCCCAACACGAGTTTGCTCGACCTTATAATTAACCCTTAAAATTGGACTATATAAGGCGTCAATCGATATAACTCCTATAGGTAAATTTCCTTCTTCTTGCGATATTGCCGGAACATACCCTACTCCATTTTCAATTGTAAGTTCCATATTAACAAAAGAACCATCGCTTACTGTGCAGATTTTGTGTTCTGGATCTAAGATTTTTATATCTGAAGATCCTTCAATGTCTTTTGCTAAAACAGTTTTTGGACCTTTTACAGATATCTTAGCCTTTTTAGGATAATTACCAGTTAAAGAAACTCTGCAAGCTTTTAGATTTAAAATTATTTCTACGACATCTTCAGTAACGCCTGGAATTGTTGAAAATTCATGAATGACACCTTCTATTTTTACCGACGTGATTGCACTGCCAGAAATTGACGACATAAGCACTCGTCTTAGCGAGTTGCCCAAAGTCATACCATACCCTCGTTCTAGAGGTTCTATTACAAAAACTCCTTCACGGAACAATGGGTCTGTATAACTGACATCAATTTTTCCGGGCTTTATAAAACTATCCCAAGTCACACAACACTCCACTAATTTCGACGTGCCTTAGGTGGGCGACATCCGTTATGAGGTAACGGCGTTACGTCGGTTATCGAAGTTACAGTCAAGTCAAACTTCTGTAAAGCCCGAATAGCAGGCTCTCTACCAGCACCAGGACCTTTTACAACAACTTTTACTTTTTTAACGCCATGTTCTACAGCTTTTTCAGCGGCTTTCTCTGCAGCCAATTGAGCAGCGAACGGCGTGGATTTTCTAGATCCTTTTTGTCCGACATTTCCACCGGAACTAAAAGCTAAAGTATTCCCACCTTCGTCTGTTATCGTAACTATCGTATTATTGAACGTTGCGTTAATGTGAACAACGGCATTAACAACGTTCTTTTTCTCTTTCTTTTTAATTTTTAAACTACTAGTTTGTGCCATAATTCACCTTATTTCTTCGTTGCTATTTTTTTGCCGGCAATAGGAATTGCTTTTCCTTTTCTTGTGCGAGCATTTGTGTGTGTTCGCTGACCACGAACTGGTAAACGTTTTCTATGTCTTAAACCACGGTAACAACCTAAGTCGGTTACTCTTTTTATATTCATTGCAATTTCACGACGTAAGTGTCCTTCTACGGTGTAATTAGCGTCAATAATTTCTCTTATTGCTGTAACCTCCTCTGTTGTAAGATCGGAGACTTTCTTTCCTTCCGGAATTTTCGCGTCACGAACTATGCATTTTGCAAAGTACGGACCTATACCGAATATATACCTTAAACCGATTTCAACCCTTTTATTGTTAGGCAAATCGATACCTGCTATACGTGCCACTCTTTTATACTCCTTCTATGTAAATCACGTAATTTAACTTCTTCGCATTACACATTACTGTGCAGAATACGAACCGACATATATGAACATGATACGGCTTTTTATATTCTGCATCAACCACGAACAAGAGTTTAAATTATTTTTAATGTTTTAATGTTTAACTATACAAAGTGTTTCAGATATATAAGTATGAATTATGACTGAACTTAAAAAATTTTTTTTGGTATGTCTATGTATAACATCAACCACAGATTTAACTTTGAGCTCAGATTACAGCATGTACCTTACATTGCCAGAAATTACGAAAGAAATTCAATACGAAAAAAATCTAATGAGCCTTGATGAAAGTGGAAAACTAAAATATGGAACCGTGCTAGATACGATTGGAAGTATTAGTGAAAAAGGGAAGTTATACGTTATTAATAAAAATATGACGCTGACAAATAATGTTACCTGGACCTTAGAGACAGGTTCTGCAGTAATTGACAATGCCGGTTGGGAAAATACAAAGGCGACAATAATTACAATAAAACATTCACTCGAAGATCCAATAACAATACAATCTGTATCTGACAAAAAACAAATTACGTTAGGAAAGGGAATTATTTTTGATATACAATCTCCTGTGATTTTTAAAAACATTGAATTTTGTAGAAGTAGCAAAAACTATGAAAAGATAAAAAATACAGACAATACACCGTATGTACTTAATGATATTACTAGTGGAGTTTTTTCTCCATATATTTTAATCCGGGCACAAACAAAATTTGACACGTGTAATTTTTCTGGGACAAGCTTTGATATTTTTAAACGCTTTGAAACAATAGGACAAATATCATATGTGGATTGTAGCTTTTCGCATAATAATTATTACTATCCAATATCTGTTAAATTTAAAATCACCCCACTGGTTTTAATTAAAAATGGAAATAATACTAATAATGTCAAAGCCGTTGCCTCTGGTAATTCCAACATTCTATTTAATCAATATATGCTGGACGACCCATTGCCGGAAAGCATGCAATACAAATATCTTGCGAATTTTCCATCAACAGGATTAACAGCGTATTATGCTGTTAATTTTGACGTACATATGCTTTTAAATTCGAATATGGTCTGGTGCCGTAGTATTAATAATGTTTTAACAAATAATGATCTTGCAACAACAAAAACAAAAATTCTTAATTTTCTTAAAAACACTTGTGGAGCAAGTAGTAGTATGACGGAAGACGATTTTAAACTTCAACTTTGTACGTACGGCAAGGTTGATTATACATACCTTACTGAAGATTTAGTACGCAAAAATTTTGGATATATAGACGTAAACATTGAAGAGCAGGCAGATGAAGAAAATAGAGTTACTGTTTTATATCCTACAACCGATTGGATACAAACAATACTTGCGGGAAAATTACCCGTTAAAAGTGTCGGTACAGCTATATCTGATGTTAATGTTGGAATAATTGGAGACAAAGATTTAACAGTTACAATTCCTACAACTGTAGAACCTGCTATAACAACGGTTAACTTTTCCGGAGATTTATCTCAATATACAGGAACGTTGTCATTTGATGACAGCGTAACAGATGTTAATGTGCTAGGAGATGTCGAACAATCAATTTATGGATCAAATTCTATGACCGTTCGTCTTAATATAAACGGAAACCAAAATTTAAATATAAAAGCAAAAGATGAACAGATAAAACAATATTCTATTGATTTTTTCGGTAATCTATCTCGACATACAGGCAAGTTAACATTTGACGAGCAGGCAAAGACATTTAATGTATTAGTGTCGCCTTCAAATGAAGATAATTCTGCAAACGTAGATTCAAACCTAGAAGGAAATGTGAATTTTTATATAAAAAAAACAGACCCAACACTCAGTAGCATTAATCTTAACGGTAGTTTATCCAATTTCACTGGTAGCATGCACGTGGATGAAAAATTAACAATCAAAATAAAAAATATGCCTGTTTACCAACATATACATGCATCTGGAAATGTTATATCTTTTAATCCAAACATCACATTGACATATGATGAAAATAAAAGCGGAGTTAAATTCGTTATTTAAATTTTTGGGTTGATATACTGCAATTGGAAAACAATCGTGTTTTGTATTGCGTATATCATGCAATTTTTTTTAAAAAATTTGTCAAAACTAATACAGTTCCTTATTTTTATATTTTGCATAAGCATTATAAATGCGACAAAATTAAATATATCTAACGAAGAACAAAACGTAAATATTTCGCATTCATCAGTAAGCTTAAGGACATCTACTAAGCAAGCAACAAAAAACGTTTTTTATATCGCCGTTGATTTTAAAATTCCATTTGGTTCGCACGTCACATCTCCTGAAGGTATTGGAAAATCAACGGCTCCACTAATAAAACTAACAAACTGTAGAATATTAAATACAGAATGGGAAAAGGCTGTTCCTATTTTAAATAGAGATGGATCGGCTAGTGGATATACAGGATTTTATAAAAACTTTACCGTTTTGCTAAAAGTATCTGCAATCGATGTTGAACAGCCTATTAATTATGATATATTCTACGTCTTATGCAATAAAGGATGCACACCGTGCCAAGTAAAAGGAATGTTGCAATATGATGGAACATTAATAATACCAAAAGAAATAAACAAAGCAAAACAAAAGAACAATATCAAAAATAATCTGAATATTTATAAAGAAAAATCAGACTCAAATAAATCAATGTTTGACAGGCAAACAGGAATTTTCTATAACATTCTGATTGGCTTATTGGGTGGGCTAATACTTAACATAATGCCTTGCGTGTTTCCAGTTATATCAATAAAATTATTATCTGTGGCAAAATCGGCTGGGCAACTTCCGCAACTAATTAGAAAACAATGTATTGCCTACTCAGCAGGCACTATATTTACATTTTTCATTCTAGGAATGTTGCTATGTGTGATGCGTTTAAAATTGCCATCATTGGGATGGGGATTTTATATGCAAAATACACAATTTAATTATTCTCTGCTAATATTATTTCTTTTATGTGCTTTGCACTTCCTCGATATTTTTAAATTTCGAATTCCGTTACCTCAAGTGCAACGTTTAAAGAAACAAGAATACGGATTATCTGTAAAATCATTTTTTAATGGAATTTTTGGGGCTGTAACATCTGCGGTATGTGCTGGCCCTTTTTTAGGGTTATCTATAGGTAAAGCATTGTTAGATGGAACTATGACTGATGCAATTATATTATTTTTATCAATAGGTATTGGACTTGCATCCCCGTTTTTATTTATTGCTATTTTTCCAAAATATGTATCGCTATTTCCTAAATTAACAGAAAGTGCGTTACGTACATTTTCTTTAATTCTTGGGACGCTGATGCTTTTATCATGCGCTTGGCTAATAAGCATTCTTGTGTCACAAGTAAATAACCCGACTAGGATAATGTGGGCAATAATGACCCTCATTATTGCCTCAGTTCTGTTGTATTCAAGTCAAAATATATCTACTAATAAAATCAGTCGGACAGTATTGTTTATATTAACCTTTGTTACAGCGATATCTGGATATGCGACTGTAAATACTAGTATACAACGTAATCAAATAACTTGGCACACGTACATTGGAACCCTACCTAAAAAACGACCTATGTTTTTAAATTTTTCAGCTTCATGGTGTTTAAACTGTCAATTTAACAGCCGTTTGTTTAACGATCGTGATATTGTAGAATTATTTAAAAATAAAGATATTTATGCAGTAAAATGTGATTGGACTAACAGAAGTGAAGAAATATCGGAATTACTCGCAAAGTTTGGCTCTGTGTCAGTTCCATTTTACGTGTACTATCCAAAAGTAGGCGAACCTATAATTCTTCCAACAATGCTTACAAAAAGTGATATAACAGATACCATAAATGAGCAACAAAACAATGCGTAACACTAAATTTATAAAATATAATAAGAAAATACATGTACTATGTGGTTTGCTGTGTCTCTTGACAGTGATAATCGATCAAGCTGTTAAATTAGCAGTACTAAATAACCTAACTTTACATACATCATATAAAATACTTCCGTTTTTAAATTTTTTTCTTACTTTTAATTCAGGAGTAAGCTTTAGTATGTTGAACTCATGCAATTCGTCTGTTCTTATTTTAATATCTTGTCTTTGTTTACTTTTACTTATATGGGGTTATGTAAAGTTTAAAGATCCTATTGAACAAATATTTCTTGCTTTACTTATAGGTGGAGCTACTGGAAATTTTATTGATAGATTTACATATGGGGCAGTTGTCGATTTTATCGATGTGTATATGCCAAAAAATATTTTACAAAATTTACATAGATACATAAAAATATTTTCTGAACAAACTATTTTTTGCGATAAGCATTTCCCAACATTCAATATTGCGGACAGTTTTATTACTATAGGCACGGCAGGATTAATACTTTACATTTTTTTTAAAAAAGATACCCCCAAGTAAAGTATAACACTATAATTTATATTAAAAATACTTATACATTGACATTTTTTATAAAAATTAATTGTATATCATTTTTTATAAAAGATAAAAAAACACAAGACAACAGCAACTAATTAACTAATTTTAGAACAGTATCTTTATCGTTAAAATAATATTTTTTACTTCCATATATTTGAACAGTTTCATGACCTTTGCCTATTATAGCAACAACATCTCCAGTAGTAGCCATTTTTAACGCAGTCTCTATAGCTTTTTGCCTGTCAGCGATTTCAATGCCTTTTGGACATAAAAACAATATTGCTCTACGAATTAATGCAGGGTCTTCATCACGAGGGTTATCATCAGTAACTATGACAACATCTGCAACTTTATTCGCAATTTTCCCCATTTCAGAACGTTTCGAAACGTCCCTATTGCCTCCACATCCGAATACGCAAATAAGCTTATTTGTTGTGTATCTCTTTAATTCCAACAATGCGTTTTTAAATCCATCGGCTGTGTGTGCATAATCAATAAAGATATCTGCACCGTTATAAATAGCTATATGCTCCATTCGTCCATTCAATGGAGTTAAGCTAGGTATAGCTTTAATTATTGTTTCAACTGGAATTTTTGTACTATACGCCCAAGCAACTACCGCTAATACGTTTGTTAATTGAAAAATGCCACATAAATTTACTTCTATGTTTTCAAAAACTATTTTATCTATTCTTAAATTAAATTTTATTTTGTTAATCGTTGCATTAACGTCGTATGCCTGTACTACACTTTGTTGGTTATATCCGTATGTAATTATTTTCGTGTGTACTGATTTAACTTTTTTATATAAATATGCCTCATCAGAAGGAATAACAGCAAATTGATTTTGAGGCAAAACCTCACTAAACAATTTTAGTTTTGCTTCAAAATACGCTTCGCGTGTTTTGTGGTAATCAAGGTGATCTGACGCAAAATTAGTAAAAATAGCAGAACTCAATGACACGCTGTGAAGTCTTTTTTGATCTAAAGCCGCACTTGAGGCTTCAAATACAACGCAATTAACTCCGTTGGTACCTAGCCAATTCAAAACTTTGTGTAAATTTAATGCATCCGGCGTTGTTAGATTTGGAATATTCAACGAATTGATTTTATTTCCATTGACAAACAATCCCAATGTTCCAAGATTTGCTGACTTTGTACCACAATGTTGCCAAATCTGACTTACAAAATGAGCTACGGAACTTTTGCCATTCGTACCAGTAACGGCAACAGCGTTTTCCGGCTGTGATGGGTATGCTATACGAGAAAGATGCGAAGCTACAAGGAACGCATCGTTAACTATAACAACACGACTATCTGAAAATAATTTTTCCTCTGTGAAAACAAGTGATGCTCCTAGTTGTAAAGCCTGTTGTATATGAGACGCGCTATTAGCACAGGGGACAGCTACAAAAACATCACCTGCTTTAATAAGCCTGCTATCAGTGCAAATCATGACAGAACAATAGTATTTATTCTTTATATGTTGGAGACCAAGCAGGAGCTGATGCATCACCTGGAGTTTGAATCAATCGGTGATAACGACCAGTTAAATCAGTAAATACTATTTTAGAAGGTTGTCCGTATCCAGTTTGTGAGGTATAGACAACATAACGACCGTTCGACGACCAGGTTGGTGCTTCTACTAAAAAGCCTTGTGTTATAAGTCGTTCTCCAGAGCCGTCAGGTTTCATTACGCCTATATAAAATTGCCCTCTAATTTGTTTTGAAAAAACAATTAAGTCCCCTCTGGGAGACCAGTTCGGTTGTGAGTACTTACCTTCACCACAGCTTATTTTATGTTGATCTGAGCCGTCAGCGTTCATTACAAAAACGGCTTCTTTTCCATCGCGATCAGAAGTGAAAACTATTTTTGAACCGTCCGGAGAAAAACATGGAGATGTGTCTATTTTGTTGTGCTTTGTAAGTTGAACAAGCCGATTATCAGTCATGTCAAATCTATATATTGCCGAACTTCCTTTTACAATAATTGCTAAAACGACGCTTTGCCCATTTTTAGAAAACCGTGGAGCATATGTCATATTTATAGGAGAACCGCCATTTTTTTTAATTAATTCGTTCATTATTTCATCGTTCAAAAGTTTACGACGTCCATTTTGACCTATTGTCCTTAAATAAACGTGTGCAGATTTTCCCAAAGCACCTTTTGCATTGTCGTTGTACGCAATGTACGCAATTGTTTTACCGTCGGGTGAATATCTTGGGCTTATTACCAATTCCTGCCCATCAGTTAGAGCCCTTGGATTTGCTCCGTCTTGATCAACAATCATCAACTTCGTTTTTCTTTTTGATGGAATTTTGTTTGCCGTCGAAACATAAACAATCTTTGTATTAAAGTAACTTTCCTCATTTGTTATTCGTTTATATATTTTATCGGCAATAATATGTGCTACTCTACGCCAATTTTTTCCACTAATTTTGATTTCGGAAGTAAGAATATCTTTTTTTACGACAACATCAACCAATGTAAATTTTATAAAATCACCTATTATTGTACCGTGTACTAAAAATCTCGCATTAATTGAGCTCCATTTTTCTGTAGTTACCCCATTACTTGTGATGTCATAAGATGTTTCAACAAAATCATTTTGATCTATTGGAACAAAGAGCCCAGAACTATTTAAGTCATTTTCTATTATTTTTGCAATTTCTTCGCTTATAGCATGAACAGAACCATCATGCGCTACAAAGCGTAGTATAGCTATTGGTTCAGGTTTTACTTCACCTTTATTTATTTCAATTTTGATTGCGTCAATAGACGGCAAGGAAATGACTGTTCCAAGCAACAATGCACATATAAAAATTTTTCGGAACATAAAACCACGTTGTTTAGCGAATATACGTGAATTATAACCCGTTATGCAATATCGTCATCATAATTTTCCATTATTTTTAACCTTGTCCTTAGCAGCTTCAATTCTTGCCTCAATTTAATTGTTTTAAAATCGAAAATATTACTGACGTCTCCTTGTGACATTGGTGATGTATCTAAGCAATTTTTAAGCTCTTGCATTATAACCTTTTCACGATTTTTAAGCTTTGTAACCTCGTATTTACCTATAGATATTCCAGACATTGTTTCTTTGCAAATCATTAAAAAATAATTAATCCCCATACTAGGTTAAGCATTATTTAAACTTCGAATCAAGTTTTTACCATTCATCACATTCAATTTGTGGAAATTCAGACATTATGTGATTTTTAAGATCACTTATTCCTTTGTTAGTTATTGCCGAAATAACAAACACATCTTTGATTCCGTTGTTTTTAAACTCTTTCACAGTATTACTTACTGTTAATTCATCGACGGTATCGGACTTTGTTAAAACGACTATCTCTCTTTTGGATGTAATATTTTGTCCATAAAGGTACAGCTCATTACGTATCGTTTTATAGTTATCAATTGGATCTTCTGAAGACAAATCAATTAAATGTAAGAGAACACTACATCTTTCTATATGTGCTAAAAATTTTTCACCTAAACCTTTACCTTCGTGAGCTCCTTTAATTAGTCCTGGAATATCAGCTATAACAATTTCACGATACCCAATATTGAGTATGCCAAGCTGGGGAACTAATGTAGTAAAAGGATAGTTGTCGATCTTTGCTTTAGCATTTGTTACAGTTGAAATAAACGTTGATTTACCCGCATTTGGCAGTCCGACAAGACCAACGTCCGCAATCATTTTTAATTTTAGCCAAAGCCAACGCTCTTCACCTAATTCGCCTTGTTGGCTATATCGAGGTGCCCTATTCGTTGATGATTTAAAATATGTGTTACCTAATCCTCCACGCCCACCCTGCGCAAGCAGTTCAATCTGCCCTTCAGTTAACATATCCGCTATGATTGTTTCTTTGTCTTGGTCTAAAATCTGCGTACCTATAGGTACATTCAAAAACAGATCGTTACCTTTGCGACCAGTACAGTTTTGTCCTGAGCCGTTTCCTCCGCGATGAGCTTTAAAATGTTGCTGATAACGATAATCTATAAGGGTATTAACATTTTTTATTGCAACTGCGTACACAGAACCTCCGGCACCTCCGGCACCTCCATCTGGACCTCCAAATTCAATAAATTTTTCATGGCGAAAGCTAGTACATCCGTTCCCGCCATCTCCTGCCTTTATATAAATCTTTGCTTCATCTAAAAAACGCATACTTTTTTGAGGTTCAGTATATTGAAAAGTTTAGCATTCGCTCATATAACATGGTAACTGTCTGTACCGTTTTATGATTTAATCGTTATATGTTTTAAGTATTATTTTAACTTTTAATGTGTAGCATCAGATGTAGCGAGATATAGTTATTATTTTTGGAAAACAATGATTAAAACTTACCATTTAAAAATACGTTGTGTATTTTTATGCTCAATAATTGTTTTGTGTAATAATGACGCTAAAGCGATGATTGGAAGTCAATCTTCTGCTATTCCTACAATACAATCACAACAAACACCTCAACGGTCAAACAGTTATTCGCAAAATGGTGTCAATAATGCCTCAGGCATAATATCACTTTCGCCTGTTCAAACGAATTCTGCTATTGCAACCGAAAATGTTTCTGGGCAATTTACACAAATGCAACTTCAACCAACTATTGGAGCCCAACCAATTAATTCTCACAATCATATAAAAATGCAGACATATAATTCACCGGATGGAAAAAAAACATGTCTTGAAGCAATGCAGTCATCACTTAATAACGGAATATCTGATAATTATTGTATTTTGGATTTGAGTAATACTACAGATTTTGCTCAAAATGCCGATTTGGTTACTCAACAATTCTTTACCCAAATACAAACTAAAGGAATAAAATATATATACATGGATTTATATAACTCATCTGTTAATGACGCTTACATAAGCAAATGGTCTGCACAATTTAAACAGGCTGGAATGCAGGTTTTATGGAATTTATCAGGTAATAAAACTGTTTCAGACCAAACAATTGTTTTGTTTGGTAGTTTAGATAATATTTTGGGACTTAATATCGCTGGGACAGCTGTTACAGATATTGGAGCAACACAACTTGTCTCAATGCTAAGTAGTGTCAATCCAGTTTATATAGACTTTATAAATGTGTATAGAACTAACATAAGTGATGTTGGACGCGCAATGTTGGAAACAAAATTTAATGAAAACGCTAGTAGATGGAATGCTATTAACCCTAATAAAAAAATTGGTGGAAGAGGAATAATAAACGATCTTGGACTAAATATAGACAAACAAAGCGCAACAATGTTTGCGGTTGCTACAACACAAAATCAACGTCCTGGACGATCTCAATGGAACCATCGGCTTGGACAATCGTTAATAAATTCAGCTGTGCGTTCAGTGACTAGTGCAAACGATACTGGATTACAACAATACCCTGTTGTACAAAGTGCAACCGGAATAAATCAATCTGACGTATCTACAAATATATCTCCCATCAGTGCAAGTCATATAAACGTAACAGCACAACCTTCTATATTAAATTCCAATCTTCCTGTCGATAATATAGAAACTATTCCTACAAATACAACAGATACAAATATAAATCCAGCGGTTGTAAACCCAAGTAACAACGGATTAAATCAACCTGTATCAACGTTCAATGACGTTGGTTTAGCTCAAGCTGTAGAACCAATATATTAAGATGCAACCAAATATGAATTTTGTTATATTGACAGTGTGATATCAAAAAAAATTTAACGGTAGTATCCGGAAATAAGGTATAGAGATGCCCGCCATGTATGAAAATTTCTCAAATAAAAACACTTCTCCTATGGTTAGTTTTATGCCGCCAAAACCTCTGGTTCTTGTTGGACTCATGGGATGTGGAAAAACAAGTATAGGTCGACGATTATCAAAACGTTTTGATATTCCTTTTTGTGATTCCGATGCAGAGGTAGAAGAATCTGCTGGTTGTGCGTTAAACGATATTGATGCAATATTTGGCGAAGGTGCTTTACGAGATGGAGAATTTAAAATAATATCCAAACTAATTGATCAGCAAATTCAAGTTATTGCAACCGGTTGCCTATCTTTTACGTGGGAAAAGACTCGACAATATATAAAAGAACACGCAATATCTATTTGGTTAAGAGGAGACTTGGAGACTTTGACTCAGCGTGTTACAGGACGAAAAGATCGTCCTTTATTGGAGCCAGGACGTGAACAGGAAATTTTGAGCAAAATGATTGACGATTATTACCCTATATTTGAAGAAGCGGATATTCAAGTTCAAACAGTTGATGAGAGTGCAAATATTACTGTAGATAGAGTGATTATTGCTCTAACAGAGTTTATAAAAACTAATTATCCTGGATACCACATATTAAGAAGTGTGTAATGTTCGTTTTGCGCCATATACGATTTATTTGTGATTCATGTAGTCGTTTCCGCCCTCATGACTTCTAAGTAGAAAACGTGGGGTGGGGTGTTTTTTTATTGAAAAATAAAAGCGAAATAAGGTAATTCACGTAAATTCTAAAAAATGATGTAATAAAAAAACACTGTGTAACAAACGCTGGAATACGAAAATAAACTGAAAAATATGATAAAATTATTTTGTGTTTCTGGATAATTTTTTTATTATAAATGAAAAAGTATTTATTCTTACTAGTTTTATTATTTATAAATGTCGGGTGTCAACGGCACGATATAAACATAACAACACTTCCAAATAAATCACCAGAAGAATTGTATAAGTTGGGAAATGAGTATATGAAAATTAACAAGCCGTCTGATGCTGTGCTGGCTTTTGAAGAAATAGAAAAATCTCACCCATATTCTCAATATATTGCCGATAGCCAAATTGAAGCAGGTAAATGTTATTTCAAAATGAAACGATATGAAGAAGCTATTTCAGAAATAGATTCTTTCGTTCAAATAAATCCTGCTCATAAAAGAGTTCCAGAGGCGCTATACTTGTTAGGATGTATATACTTCGTTCAGATGCCTATAGTGAAGCGAGATCAGGAAAATAGTATACGAGCTCTTGAATATTTTAGTGAATTGTGCCAAAGATAT
>CADBOF010000021.1 GCA_902796345.1 uncultured Pseudomonadota bacterium | reverse complement strand
TTTCTTGTTAAGATGCGTTTCGAATTTTTTAAATTCGTCGCCGGCATTTTGTTTTTGTTCCAAAAGTCCTTTCGTGAACTTTTGCACAGTCTCCAGTTTACTATAAACCCCCCCTAACTGATTCCGAACCGGATGCAAAAGGCTTGCTAAACAATTATGACCGTTTTGAACAATACAGGGACCTGCTAAGTACGCGCGGTTAGCTGTTTGTCCGAAAGCATAATATGTTAAAAAAAGCTCATAATCTTTCCCTCTTTCATTTTTCTTAAAGCGATCTCCAACGTTGTTTAATACCTTTAAAAAATCACGATTTGGCAATGAAATCGTTGAAAAAGTTTGTTCACCAAATTCGGAGTCAATCGTCTCGAATGACTTTTCTCTAACCATCTCCGCTAAAACCGTCCTCGCCACGAACTCGATGTTCTTTAATTTTTCGTTCCCTGTTTCACATACATCGGAATATTCAGAATCTTTTGTGCTTAATTTTTCGTTTTTTCCCCTGGCATACGCTGTCAAAATGTCCTCAAAGGTTAAATCTTCCCCAATATTCGCTATATATTTTTCTGGTGGTTGATTTATATCAATCTTTTCTTCCTTGTTTTCGGTATTAAGTTTATTTTCTAATATTATTTCGGTTGTATTGTTTTTTTCGTCTATATTTTTATTATTGTTATTATTTCGCAGATTATTCAGGTTGAGACGATTCTCGTCTTCCATTGCGAAAACGCTTTGAACGCCCAACGTTGGCGTCAGCATAAGCCCTAAACATAGAACCTTTTTCAAATTCATAAATTAAAATCCTTTCTTAAAAAACTCTTTTGATTAAACACTTAATCACTTCCCACACTTATTTTATCAGAATAAAAACGAAGGATCAATTAAAATCGCCTATCTTATTTTTCTGTTAATAACCGAGACGTCGTAACATTCAATGACATCCCCTTCAACATAATCACTAAAGCCTTCTGCTAATATTCCACATTCATGGTTGAGTGCACATTCCTTAATTTCGTCTTTTTCGTGCTTCATGGACTTTATCGTTCCTTCGTAGACCGCCTTACCATTACGTAATACTTTTATTTTAGAGTTGTTTCTTTTAACAATGCCCTCTGTTACAACGCATCCTGCTATTGTTCCAATTCTGCTTATAACAAATATTTTTTTTACTAAAGCCCGACCTATATATGTTTCTTCGATTATTGAAGGTAAAAGCTTTTCCATTTCTGTTATAACGTCACTAATTAAGTGATATACAACGTTATTACTAAGAACTTTTACTCCTAAACTTTTTATAATAGCCTTTGCCGACGCACACACACCGACGTTAAAACAAACAATAATAGCATTTGAGGCTTTTGCAAACTCAACGTCATGTTCACTCACTATTCCGATATTCTTCCCAGAAACTGAAATTTTAACTTCCGGACATTTTATTGAACATAACGCTTCTTCAATTGCCTCTAGTGATCCATAAACGTCAGCTTTTATATAAACATTTAATACTTTTGCGATATTGTCAGAGTTAGTTATTGCTTCACCAATGTTTGTTACCAAAGATTTATTTACAGTTTTTCTATTCTTGATTACATTGCGACGTTCCGATATTTCATGTGCTTTCTTTATGTCATCAACAACAACAAGAACATCACCAGGTTCTGGTGATTTATCAAATCCGGTTATTTCCGCAGGAATTCCAGGAGTACAACTTTTAATACGTTTTCCAAAACAATCGGTAATTGTTCGTATTTTCCCATACGTCGTTCCAACGACGAATATATCACCCAATTTAAGAGTTCCTCCATTTACTATTACAGCGGAAACAATGCCTCGACCTTTTTCAATTCGTGTCTCAATAACGGTACATGTCGCTTTACGCTCATAGTTTGCCTTTAAATCTAAAACTTCCGCTTGCAAAATAACTGCATCAAGAAGTTTATCTATATTTATGTTATTTTTCGCAGAAATATCAACACTTAAAACATCTCCCCCAAAGCTTTCTAGCAAAATATCGTGTTGCACGAGTTCCGATTTTATCTTGTTTACATTAACATCCGGTTTGTCAATCTTGTTTATAGCCACGATTAACGGCACATTGTTCTTTTTAGCTTCTTTTATAACTTCGATCGTCTGATCTTTAATTCCATCATCAGCGGCAACAATCAGAATTATTATATCCGTAATGCTTGCTCCACGTTCTCTTATTTTTGAAAATGCGGCATGACCAGGAGTATCTATAAATGTAATACCTTTTCCATTCGGTAACTCAACTTGATATGCAGCAACATGTTGCGTTATACCTCCTGCCTCTTGCTTAGTAACGGATGTTTGACGTAGTGTATCAAGCAACGTAGTTTTTCCATGGTCAACATGTCCCATAACCGCAACTATTGGCGATCTTTGTATCATATTCTCTTCATTATCAAGAACACTGTAATCAAGTTCTTGTTCAAAATCATTTTCAGACCTTCGTTTTGCCACATGTCCAAAAGAATTGCAAACTACTTCAGCCGTTTCGCCATCTATAGACTGATTCACCGTTGCTAGAGTTCCCACAGACATAAGAAACTTAACAATCTCGGACGCTCTAACAGCCATTCTATTTGCTAGGTCGCCGACAGTGATGCTATCAGGGATGACAACTTCTCTTACAATCTTTTTATTTTCGGGCTTTTTATTTCCTGGCGCTCCTTTGTTCTTTTGTCTAGAACGATTGATTGAGGCCATTGAACGTTGTCTAATATTGTCTTCTTCGTTGATGGCTTTATCCAAGTCCCTCTTGTTAAAACGTCCTGGCGCCGATTTTTCTTTAAAACTATCTGGCGTATCTTCTCCACTAAATCTATTTTGCAAACGAGCTATCTTACCTTGTTTTTTCTGAACAGGTGTGAATTCTTTTGATTGTTCATATTTTTTTTGATGCTGAGGTTTCTTGCAATTATCGACAGTATTAGTTTTTGCTCGAACTTTCTTGTCACATTGCGACAACCCATTACCTAATTGCTTTTTTGTTACTTTCGGTGCTTTTTCAAAATTTTTACATTTATCTTTGGACATTGCACGCGAATTTTCAGACTTGTTTTCAGTTTTTGAATCGGAGAAACGTGTTCTTTTAACAAAAGCGTCACTTCTAAAAACAATGGGACGAATTACATCTCTAGATGTTTTGGTTTCGTCTTTGTTTTTTGGCGCTAGTTTTATTAACTCGTCTATTATATTTGTTTTATTTAAAGTATCATTTCCTTTTGTTTTATCGTGTTCGTGTTCGCCAGGTTTTTTTTCTAAAACACTTTTTTCAGAAGGTGTTTTTTTATTGGAATTTATACCACATCTATTTTCTTTTAATATCTGAAACGTTTCCTTTTTTGAAATTTTAATATTACCATCGTCTCGTGACTTAAAGTTTACGTCCTCATGTATTGTTTTTGAACTCACGTTTTCGTTGTTGATAGCTTTTTGTAATGCTTTAACTCTTGTTTTAAACTCGTCATCTGTAAGTTTTGATACCCCTCTATCTAAGTCACTTCTAAATTTACCGTGATGGCGCACGTCTTTCCCAGTATTTAGTCCTTTTCTTTTCCCTTTAAATTCAACCGAAACTTTACTATTTGTTGTCTGATTTTTGTTTGTTGTTCTAACATCCAAAGATAAAGTTTTTCGTTCATGTGTTGTATTAGATTTAATATCGTTTCCACTCATAACGTCCTCCCATTGAATTTAAAACCACGTTTCACGGATTTTCATTATAAGAGTTTCCGCTTCTGACGTTGTTAGCAAGTCTTTTGATATATCAATTAACTCGTCAACAGATAAATCTCCTACATCATTGAGAGTTCGAATATTTGCCTTAACCAACAGTTCTAATAATTCTGGATATATCATTTCACAGTTAATCAACTTTTCATCAACATTTTTCTCTTTACATAATTTTGCAAGCTCATTCATACGACTGTCCACATAACAAATTGCCCTGTTGTTAATTTCTCTTGCAAGTTCTCCATTAAATCCTTCTATCTCCTCTAACTCATCAATCGGAGCATCCGCAATTTCTGAGATACTTAAATATCCATTATCCACAAGACACTGAGCTATATTTTTATCAACATCTAAGGCAGTTTTGAACTTCTCTAACGTCGAATATTGCTCTTTAACTTTATTCTCCATTGCAGTTTTTGCTGTAATTGCATTGAGTTTCCATCCCGTCAACTGTGCAGCAAGTCGAATATTCTGTCCTCGACGCCCTATCGCAATACTTAGCTGATCTTCCGGCACTACAACGTCCGCCGTTTTTTCTGCGTCATCAATAATTATTTTTTCTGGATGGGCAGACGATAAACTATTGACGATAAACGTCGCGGGATCGTCAGACCATTTAACTATATCGATCTTTTCTCCTTTTAATTCTTCACTTACTGCACGTACTCGTATTCCCTTTGGGCCTACGCACACACTAACTGGGTCTATTACTGGATCTGAAGCCGTTACTGCAACTTTTGCCTTACTCCCCGGATCTCTAGATACAGAAACAATAGTTACTACCCCGTCGTATACTTCAGGAACTTCTTGGGCGAAAAGTTTTTTTATAAAGTCAGGGTGCGTTCTTGACAACTGTAATAACGGAACACTTGGGTCTTCGTTAAGTCCACATAACAGCACTTTTACACGATCTCCTATTTTAAAAACTTCGTTTGGTATAAGCTCAGAATGTCGAATAATTCCTTCGCTACGACCTATGTCTAAAATAATATTTGAAAAATCAACCCTATTAACTGTACCGATTATTATGTCGCCTATTCTGTTAGCAAATTCTTTGCGTTGATACCGGCGTTCAATAGCTTTTATCTGTTGATTAATTGCTTGTCGAACAGATTGAACCATTGCGCGTGTAAGTTCGATCGGCGGAAGCTCTGTTAAATATTCATCTCCAATTTTTACATTCGGTTGGAATGTGCGAGCTTCGCTTAAAGATATTTCTTTATTATTATCGGATACGTGTTCAACTATTGTTCGTATCCATTTTATTGAAACAACTCCAGTATTCTTATCTATATTAATAACAATCTTTTTATCATTGCCATACCTCGAATGGACGCATGGTAACAAAGCCTCTTCTAATACGCTAAGAATTTCACGCTTTTCAAAACCTTTATCCTTCGCAACAAGCTCGGCGACTTGTAACAGTTCACTTTTGATTACCGGATGCTTCTTTTCTTCTTGAGTTAATTTCATTTGGCTCCGTTATTAGTTATCATTATAGTTCGATATATCACAGAGATATATCGTTAAGTCGTGCACTACTAATTTCATTATACGATAATTCAACCGTATGATCGCCTGTCTTTAACGGTTTTTTAAGTGTTAATTTAATAATATGATCATCCGCATAATCAAGACTACCTTCAAATACTTTACAACCAAATTTTGATACATATGTCTTTACAATAACAGGATTACCAACAAAACGTTTATAATCATCTAGTTTCACAATTGGACGATCCAAGCCAGCCGAAGATACTTCAAGATTATAGTGCCCTTTTATAGGATCCGAAACGTCCAACAAAACGGAAACTTCGCGACTTACTTTTTCACAGTCATCTAAATTAATAGACGCTCCATCAGAATGTTCAATCATTAACTGTAACGTTGTATTTTTGCCCGTTTTAAATAATTTCACTCTTACCATTGAATATCCCATTTCAGTAAGAGAAGGTAGTAGCAGTTCTTCTATTTTTTGTTCTATTGTTGTCACATCAAAAAAAAATAATATTAACCTAAATGAATATACATTATTTTGAATCTGTTAATCTATATCACGAATACCCTAAGCAGTTTAAATAAAATGAAAAATGGTAAAATTCCAAACCCAAACGTAATACATCCAATACATGGATACGATAGAGAGATATACATTAAACCAACGATAAAAAGTACAAATATAATTGTCGGAGACTTTTCTTACATTACAGATGATGAATTCGAAAAGCACGTTACTCACCATTACGAATGGATTGGCGACAAATTGATTATTGGAAAATTCTGTCAGATAGCTGCAGGAGTGGAATTTATCATGAACGGAGCAAATCACCAACTGAATGCAGTAACTACATTTCCATTTTATACCCTGGAAGGATGGAATATGAGCGCACCAGATATAACTGATTTACCGATCAAGGGGGATACAATAATTGGCAATGACGTGTGGATTGGACAAAATGCGGTAATTTTGCCTGGCGTTCAAATAAAAGACGGTGCAATAATTGGTGCTAACTGTGTTGTCGGTCACGATGTAGAACCATACACAATAGTAGTTGGCAATCCTTCTAAAGTATTGCGAAGACGATTTGATAGTGAATTAATACAGTTATTACTTAAATTTAAGTGGTGGAATAAATCAATTGATGAAATAAATGAATTAATTCCAATTCTTACATGTCCAGATTTGACCAAAGTAAAAGATTTTCTAAAAAAAGAAGTTGTTTACTAATGCTGTGGTACAATCAAGGCGTCCGGATGGGTGACCGAGTGGTTGAAGGTACCAGTCTTGAAAACTGGCAAGGGGGCAACTTCTTCGTGGGTTCGAATCCCACCCCATCCGCCATTTCTATAATTTAGAGTAGTTTGTGTCTATGTTCCGAAGATTCTAAAGATTTGGTTATGTCTCTTTTTGGTGATCGCCGTTTATCTCTATTTAGTGTAGGTTTCAATTTGTAAAAATAATGGGTGCTCCATGGTTTTGTCATTTAGGAACATTGAAACAAAATTTGACTTATTGTATTCTCTCTATGTGTGATTGTATCCAAACAATTCTTTTACGGAGAGATGGCCGAGAGGCTGAAGGCAACGGTTTGCTAAACCGTCATACGGTTGAATAGCTGTATCGGGGGTTCGAATCCCCCTCT